>NZ_MTBE01000019.1:0-76048 GCF_002916785.1 Diaphorobacter sp. LR2014-1
GTAAGCGCACGGTCATCCCACCCTTGAGGGCGGCGGCGTAAGCGGCAACGATGGTGTCCACCAAACCAGATAGGTGGACACCATGACCGAAGCCCAGAACAAGACCCGTCGGCGCCACAGCGCCGAGCTCAAGCAGCAGATCCTGGCCGAGTGCGCCCAGCCCGGTGCATCGGTGGCCAGCGTGGCGCTCTCGCACGGCATCAACGCCAACGTCGTGCACAAATGGCGCCGACTGGCCCATGCCCCCAGCACAGATATGCAAGTTCCCACCTTCGTGCCGGTGACGCTGCCTGCGCCCAGCTGTGCGCCGGCCCCAGACATCCGCATCGAGTTGCGCCGTGGCGCTACCAGCATCTCGCTGACCTGGCCGGTCTGCGCGGCCGAGCACTGCGCGGCCTGGATGCGGGACCTGCTCAAGTGATCCGCATCGACGCCCTGTGGCTGGCTACCGAGCCGCTGGACATGCGTGCCGGCACAGACACCGCGCTGGCCCGTGTGGTGGCCGTCTTCGGTGCTGCGCGTCCGCATCACGCCTACCTGTTTGCCAACCGGAGAGCCAGCCGCATGAAGGTGTTGGTGCACGACGGCATTGGGGTGTGGCTGGCGGCGCGGCGCCTGAACAGCGGCAAGTTCGTCTGGCCGCGTGACGGTGCGTTGACCACCACGCTCAGCCGCTCGCAGTTCGACGCTCTGGTGCTCGGGTTGCCTTGGCAGCGCCTGGGCGATGGTGGCCTCATCACCGTGCTCTGAATCTGATCGCTGACATGCGGCCTGCCAATCGGTGCATGTGCCAATGGCGTGGCGTTACCGGCGCTGGCACAGTCATGCCCATGGTCGTAGAGCCGCAATCCCTGGATAGTCTGAGTCCCGAGCAATTGCGCTCGGCGCTGCTGTCCATGCTGCAAGCCGCTGCTGCCAAGGACCAGGAGCTTGCCTTCAAGCAGACCCTCATCGACAAGCTCACGCACGAGAACGCGCTCTTGAAGCGCATGAAGTTCGCCGCCCAATCAGAGCGCTTCAGCCCTGAGCAGAAGAGCCTGCTCGACGACGAGATCGAAGCGGACCTGGCGGCCGTGGCCAGCGAGATCGACGCGCTGGCGCAGACGCAAGCACCGGCCACCCCCGAGAAGAGACAGGCCAAGCGGATGCCCTTGCCGGCGCACCTGCCACGCCGCGAGATCCGCCACGAACCCACGTCCACCACGTGCGCGTGTGGCTGCCAGATGAAACGCGTGGGCGAGGACGTGGCCGAGAAGCTGGACTATGTGCCCGGCGTCTTCAGTGTCGAGCGCCACATCCGCGGCAAGTGGGCCTGCGCCCGGTGCGAGACCATTCAACAAGCGCCGGTCGAGGCGCACGTCATCGACAAAGGTATCCCCACCACCGGCCTGCTGGCCCAGGTGCTGGTGGGCAAGTACGCCGATCACCTGCCGCTGTACCGGCAGGAGGCGATCTTCGGCCGCGCTGGCCTGGCCATCCCTCGCTCGACCCTGGCGCAGTGGGTGGGCACCTGCGGGGTGCGGCTGCAGCCGCTGGTCGATGCCCTGAAGACCGAGATCCTCAGCCACCGGGTGCTACACGCCGATGAGACGCCGGTGGCCATGCTCAAGCCCGGCGATGGCAAGACGCACCGCGCCTACCTCTGGGCCTATGCGCCGGGGGCCTTCGAGAGCATCAAGGCTGTGGTCTACGACTTCTGCGAATCCCGCTCGGGCGAACACGCCCGGCGCTTCCTGGGCCACGGCACCGACAAGGCCTGGAAGGGCTGCCTGACCTGCGACGACTTCAGCGGCTACAAGGCCTTGATCGCCAGCGGCGTGACCGAGGTGGGCTGTCTGGCCCATGCCCGGCGCAAGTTCTTCGACCTGCACGCGGCCAACCAGAGCCAGATCGCCGAGTTCGCCCTGCAGCAGTTCGCCCGGGTCTATGAGATCGAGCGGGACGTCAAAGAGCTGGACACCGAGCAACGGCAAGCCGTTCGGCAGCAGCAGACCCGGCCGATCCTGGACGCTCTTAACGAGTGGATGACGCTGCAACGGCGCCAGGTGCCCGACGGATCAGCAACCGCCAAGGCGCTGGACTACAGCCTGCGGCGCTGGGATGCGCTGACCCGATTCGTGGATGACGGACAACTGCCGGTCGACAACAACTGGATCGAGAACCAGATCCGGCCCATTGCCATCGGTCGTAACAACTGGCTGTTTGCCGGCAGCCTGCGTGCGGGCCAGCGAGCGGCCGCCGTCATGAGCCTGATCCAGTCGGCCCGTATGAACGGGCACGACCCGTATGCCTACCTCAAGGACGTGCTCACGCGACTGCCCACGCACAAGGCCAGCCGCATCGTCGAGCTCCTGCCACACCGCTGGAAACCCGCCGACGCCTGATCACCGGCCTCGGTAGGCCTGGGTTTGCCGGACGCTTACAGCCAAGCAGCCCGCTTGCATGGCTCACTTCCCGGCAGTCTTGTTCATCTGGGTCACGCCGATGTACCAAGACGGCGGCAGTTCAGCCAAGGCAGCAGTTCCCATACGCACATGGAGCTTGCTGTCAGTGTGCGGGTAGGGATCAACCACATACGGCTGAGCCGTCTTGCCGTCGGCTGAGGTGTTACGGTGATAGATCACGGCACGGCCTACCTCATATGATTCATCGTAAGAAACAAGCGCCAAGGAAACCTCGGAAAGGTCGTTGTAGCTTTTGGCCTCCTTCCAGACCGTTGCGACAAGTCCATGCGCCGCCAACAAACGGGCGATGAAATCACCATCTGCATACAGCCAATAGGGGCCAACCTTGGGCAGTCCGAGGGCTTCCGCCTGTTTGAAGATGTCGGCAAGGCTCTTGTTGCAAAGCATGGCACAACAGGCCAGCACATCGGCGTGGCGGTCATCGCCCTGGCTGATGCGTTGAAAGAAGGGTTTGAACGATGCACCAGGTGCTGCGGTGTTAGTGGCGGGAGTGCTTGCCATGATGATCTCCGAAAGCTGAACAAAACAAACGCGCACGGCAAAGCCTTCCGGTCGATGACGACCAGAACAACGAGTTTTCAAGGGATATCAGATCGAGGGGCTATGCCGTGGCAACTGGCCGACCGCAACAGCTCGTGGAGTGGCGGTGGCTTTTTTCAGCATAGTGCGGGGCGGCTGCGCCAGCACAACGAAAAAACTTTGCCAGACAGCAACAGAAGCGGCGTGCTACTCGCAGGACATGCAGTACAGCGGCTTGCCACGCGCACGCGACGGCACAACGACAAACGCCGCAAACGGAAACCGCTGCGGCGTTGTGAGTTGACTTGTGAGCCGTTGCCTTGTAAGCTAAAAAGCTTTTTCAAATCAACGACTTACAGAAGTCTATGGCGGAGTGGACGGGACTCGAACCCGCGACCCCCGGCGTGACAGGCCGGTATTCTAACCGACTGAACTACCACTCCGCGTCGGTGTGACTTTTGCCCTGCTGCTAATGCAACCGAGCCAAGTGCCACAAAACTTGGCGACCCTACGGGGATTCGAACCCCGGTACTCACCGTGAAAGGGTGATGTCCTAGGCCTCTAGACGATAGGGTCAAAACCTAAGAACTTCCGTTCAAATCATCAGGTGGTGGAGGTAAGCGGGATCGAACCGCTGACCTCTTGCATGCCATGCAAGCGCTCTCCCAGCTGAGCTATACCCCCTTTGACTTCGACATTTAATTTCTTAACTGTCGTCATCACCTGAGCCTTGANATGGCGGAGTGGACGGGACTCGAACCCGCGACCCCCGGCGTGACAGGCCGGTATTCTAACCGACTGAACTACCACTCCGCGTCGGTAGCTGCTTGCATTCTTGCGAATCAAGTGCAGCCAAACTTGGCGACCCTACGGGGATTCGAACCCCGGTACTCACCGTGAAAGGGTGATGTCCTAGGCCTCTAGACGATAGGGTCAAAACCTAAGAACTTCCGTTCAAATCATCAGGTGGTGGAGGTAAGCGGGATCGAACCGCTGACCTCTTGCATGCCATGCAAGCGCTCTCCCAGCTGAGCTATACCCCCTTTGACTTCGACATTTAATTTCTTAACTGTCGTCATCACCTGAGCCTTGAATTATAGACAGGTTTTTAACGACTTTTCAATCGCGCGAGGATTTTTTCGCGACCCAGCAGTTCCAGCACGGCATCCACCGACGGCGTATGCGCGGTACCCATGGTCAGCACCCGCACGGGCATGGCGAGTTGCGGCATCTTCAAACCCAGCTGCTTGAGGACATCCTTGATCGCAGCGTTGATCGCGTCCTTGTTCCACGCCACGGTCTCCATGGCGGCGGCAAACGCGTCGAGCGCCGGTGTGGCGGTTTCAGTCACGTGCTTCGCGAAGTCGTCTGCATCGGGCTCGATGGCGTCCACATAGAACACGCGCGCCCAGCGTGCCAGGTCCACCAGCGTTTCGCAGCGGTCTTTGAACAGCGCACAGATGCGCGGCAAGCGGTCATCAGCATCCAACTGCGCCTCTGGAACACCCGCCTGCACGACGAAGGGCCGGACGAGTGCTGCCAACTGTGCATCTTCCATGGCCTTGAGATGCTGTGCGTTCACCCAGCGCAACTTGGCCTCGTCGAACTGGCCGGCGCTGCGGCCCAGGTGATCCAGGTTGAACCATTCCAGGAATTGCGCGCGGCTGAAGATCTCGTCATCGCCATGGCTCCAGCCCAGGCGCGCCAGGTAGTTGACCATGGCGTCGGGCAGGTAGCCCTCGTCGCGGTACTGCGTCACGGCCTTGGCACCGTTGCGCTTGCTCATCTTCTCACCCTGCTCGTTGAGCACGGTGGGCAGATGAGCGAACACGGGCACCGTGGCGCCCAGGGCCTCGAAGATGTGGATCTGGCGCGGTGTGTTGTTCACATGGTCGTCTCCGCGAATCACGTGGGTGATGCGCATGTCCATGTCGTCCACGCAAACGCAGAAGTTGTAGGTGGGCGTGCCGTCCGGGCGCGCGATGACCAGGTCGTCCAGCTCGCTGTTCTGGAACTCGATGCGACCCTTGCACTTGTCGTCCCAGCCAACCACACCGCCCTGGGGCGTCTTGAAGCGCAGCACAGGCTTCACGCCTTCCGGCACGGGCGGCAGCACCTTGCCGGGCTCGGGGCGCCAAGTGCCGTCATAGCGGGGCTTTTCCTTCGCGGCCATCTGGCGCTCACGCAAGGCATCGAGCTCTTCCACGCTCATGTAGCAGGGATAGACATGGCCTGCAGCCTGCAGTTGGGCCAGGACTTCCTTGTAGCGCTCCATGCGCTGCATCTGGTAGTACGGGCCCTCGTCATGGTCGAGCTGCAGCCAGGACATGCCCTCCAGGATGACGTCGACCGAGGCCTGGGTGGAGCGCTCCAGATCAGTGTCCTCAATGCGCAGGATGAACACGCCGTCGTTGGCACGTGCGAAGGCCCAGGGATAGAGCGCGGAACGGATGTTGCCCAGGTGGATGAAGCCCGTGGGCGACGGGGCGAAACGGGTGCGTACTTGTTGTTGTGTCATGGCAGGGTGTCCAGGCCTCGGCAGAGGTCGGTCTTCAGGTCGTCGATATGTTCCAGGCCTACGGAGACGCGGATCAGCCCCTGGCCGATGCCGGCCGCCTGGCGCTGCTCTTCCGTGAGGCGCCCGTGCGAGGTGCTGGCCGGATGGGTGATGGTGGTCTTCACGTCGCCCAGGTTGGCGGTGATGGAGCACACGCGCGTGCTGTCGATGACGTGGAAGGCATTCGCGCGCAGCTGCGCCGCGCCTTGCCCCACCACGTCGAACGCCAGCACCGGCCCGCCCATGCCGCCCTGCTGGCGCATGGCCAATGCATGCTGCGGATGACTAGCCAGGCCCGAATAGTGCACGCGCGCCACCTTGGGATGTGTGGCCAGCCAGGTCGCCAGTTCCAAAGCCGCAGCGCTTTGCGCGCGCACGCGCAGCGACAGCGTCTCCAGCCCCTTGAGCACCACCCATGCATTGAACGGCGACAGGTTCAGCCCCGCGCTGCGCATGAAGGTGCCCATGACCTTGTCCACCAGCGCGGTGGTGCCGCACACGGCGCCCGCCATCACGCGGCCCTGGCCGTCCAGCAGTTTGGTGCCCGAGTAGACCACCAGGTCAGCGCCCAATTGCGCCGGGCGCTGCAGCGCGGGCGAGCAGAAGCTGTTGTCCACCGCCAACAGCAGGCCGCGCGCATGCGCGATCTGCGCCAGTGCGGCGATGTCGCACAGATCGCCCAGCGGGTTGGTCGGTGTCTCGGCAAACAGCAAGCGGGTATTCTGGCGGATGGCCGCCTCCCACGACTGCAGGTCGGTCTGCGAGACAAAGGTCGTCTCCACGCCGAAGCGCGCCATCTCCGACCCGAGCAGCTTGAGCGTGGAGCCGAACATGGACTGCGAGGCCACCACGTGGTCGCCGCTCTTGAGCACGGTGAGCGCCATCAGCAGGATGGCCGACATGCCGGTGCTGGTGGCCACCGCGCATTCCGTGCCCTCCATGGCCGCCAGGCGGCGCTCGAAGCTGCTGACCGTGGGGTTGGCGGTGCGGGTGTAGGTGTAGCCCGGCTCTTCGTTGGCGAAGCGGCGTGCGGCGCTTTCGCAGTCGCTCTGCACGAAGCTGCTGGTCATGTACAGCGCCTCGCTGTGCTCGCCCCACTGGCTGCGCGCGACGGCCTCGCGAACGGCGAGGGTCTCAGGGCGCAGCCCCTCGGGCAGGGGTTGATCGGTCACGGTGGCGGTCCTTGTTCTAAAAAATAGGAGCTGATAGCGCTTGCTGTACCTGGACTTCAGGCATTTTTTACCCTGAAACCCAGTACCAACAAGCGCAAGGCGCTCATCTTTTTGATGAGCGCGAGTGTACTCACGCCTCCTGGGCGTTGGGCAGGGACAGCCGGGAGGTGTCTTCCTGCTCCTCTTCACCACCCCGGTTGCGGCCCTCGTTGAGCGCCGTCACTTCCTCGTCGGAGATGTCGCCGGTGATGTACACGCCGTCGAAGCACGAGGCCTCGAACCCCTCCACCTTGCGGTTGATCTTGCCCACGGCCTGCTTCATGGCCTCGACGTCTTGGTAAATCAGTGCATCGGCGCCGATCAGCTGGCGGATCTCCTCCACCGTGCGGCCGTGCGCGACCAGCTCGGAGCGCGTGGGCATGTCGATGCCATAGACATTGGGGTGGCGCACCGGCGGCGCGGCAGAAGCCAGGTAGACCTTCACCGCGCCGGCGTCGCGCGCCATCTGCACGATCTCCTTGGAGGTGGTGCCGCGCACGATGGAGTCGTCTACCAGCAGCACCTTGCGGCCCTTGAACTCGCTGCCGATAGCGTTGAGCTTCTGGCGCACCGACTTCTTGCGCACGCCCTGCCCCGGCATGATGAAGGTGCGGCCCACGTAGCGGTTCTTGACGAAGCCCTCGCGGTACGGAATGCCCAGCAGCTGCGCGAGCTGCATGGCGCTGGGGCGGCTGGATTCGGGGATGGGGATGATGGCGTCGATCTCGCTGGGAGGCACGGTGGAGATCACGCGCTTGGCCAGCGTCTCGCCCATGTTCAGCCGCGCCTGGTAGACCGAGATGCCGTCCATCACCGAGTCGGGACGCGCCAAATACACGTACTCGAACACGCAGGGGTTGAGGTGCGGGTTCTCGGCGCACTGCTGGGTTTCCACGCGGCCGTCGGCGTGCACGAACACGGCCTCGCCGGGCGCGACGTCACGGTCCAGCACCTGGGTCGTGCCCTCCAGCGCCACGGATTCGCTCGCCAGCATCACGGTGCCGTCCGCGCCGCGGCCCATGCACAGCGGGCGGATGCCGAACGGGTCGCGGAATGCCAGCAGGCCATAGCCCGCGATCAGCGCGATCACGGCATAGGAGCCCTTGACGCGCTTGTGCACCGCGCGCACGGCCTTGAACACGTCCTCGGACTGCAGCGGCGCGCCGCTGGTGGCGCGCGCCAGCTCATGCGCCAGCACATTGAGCAGCACTTCGGAGTCGCTCTCGGTGTTGGTGTGGCGGTGGTCGGTGTCGGCCAGCTCGCCGCGCAGCTGCTTGGCGTTGGTGAGGTTGCCGTTGTGCACCATCACGATGCCGAACGGCGCGTTCACGTAGAACGGCTGGGCCTCCTCCTCGCTGGAGGCATTGCCCGCCGTGGGATAGCGCACCTGCCCCAGGCCGATGGTGCCGGGCAGTGCGCGCATGTTGCGCGTGCGAAACACGTCGCGCACCATGCCCTTGGCCTTGTGCATGAAGAACTTGCGCCCTTCCTGCGTGACGATGCCCGCGGCGTCCTGTCCCCGGTGCTGCAGCAGCAGCAAGGCGTCATAGATCAGCTGATTCACGGGGGCCGTGCTGACCACGCCGACAATTCCACACATAGTTTCGTTCCAGTTTTGGCGGCGGGGTTTCCCGCCGATCACACACATCACTCACCGCGGCCGCGCCGCCAAGCCCGCTAGGAAGGCAGATGGCGGCCCAGTTCATCCGGCAGCGCGGGCCTCAACCCCTTGAGCGCCCCCTGCAGCAGGGGGGCGGCCTGCGATTCCTTCCACCACGGCGCATCCTGCATCGGCGTCCAGCCGGCCACCAGCACCACGGCCAGCAGCAGCACCAGGCCGCGCAGCACGCCAAACAGTGCCCCTAGCGCCCGGTCCGCGGGCCGCAGGCCCACCGCCTCGACCAGTTTCTTGAGCAGCCACGCCACCAGCCCACACGCAAACACCGCACCGACGAACACCACCGCGAAGCCCGCCACATGGCGCCAGGTGGCATCCGCCTGCCCCATGGGCAGCAGCGCGCCCATATCGTCCGCGAACCATTGCGCGGCAAAGAACGCCACCACCCAGCCGGCCAGCGACAGCAACTCGAACACCAGCCCGCGCCACGCACCGATCAGCAGCGACGCGCACAGCACCACCAGGAAGATCCAGTCCAGCGCCGCCATGCGCAACCTTTGAAACCGCCGCCCCGGGCCGCCAGCCGGCCTACAGCGCCAACACCGACGCGGACAGCCCCGCGCCCTTGACGCGGCCGGCCGCCTTGTCGGCGTCCGCACGGCTGGTGAACGGACCCACTCGCACGCGCGTGCGCTTGCCATCCTTGGTGTCCACCACCTGGGTATAGGTCTTGAGGCCGGAGCGCTCCAACCGATCGCGCACCTCGCGCGCCTTGTCGGCGTCCGCGAAGGCGCCTACCTGCACGATGAAGCGGCCCTGCTCCTCGCGCGCAGCGGCCGGCGCGGCGCTGGGCTGCGGGTTGCGGCCTTCGAGCAGTGCGCGGGCGCGCGCGGCATCGTCCTGGCGCGCAGGCTTGGGATCGGGCCGGGGTTCTGGTTTGGATTCCGTTTTGGCCTCTGCCTTGGGCGCGGGCTTGGGTTCCGGTTTGGGCTCGGGCTTGGATTCCGCCGGGGTTTCCGCCTTAGCCGGCATTTTGGGTTCCACGCGCGCAGCGGGCTGCGAGGCCGCTGGCGCACTGCGTGGGCGGGACGCCACCACTTCCTCGCCCGCATCCAAGCCCGAAGTCGCCGGCTCCGCGGCCCGGGGTGTGTTGGCCTCTTGCTGCGGCACCACCAGCGGAGCCACCTTGTGGCGATCGGGAATGTCCATCGCCACATTCACCGGGACCGGCCGCGGCTGGGTGTCGAACAGCAGGGGGAAGCCCACCACGCCCACCAGCACCAGCACTGCCGCGCCCAGCAGGCGGTGGCGCGCGCGTCGGCGCATTTCCTCGATGCTCTCGGCCTGCGGAGTGCGTGAGCGCTTGGCGGGTTTGTTGGTGTCGCCCGACGGCTCCTGCCGGCCAGGCCAACGAAACTTGAAAAATGCCATGGAGTGCGGACTCGTTATGCGCCCAGATGCTTGGCCTGCAGGCGCGGCACCCCATGCTGGAGCACGCCACCCACCGTGTAGAACGAGCCAAAGACCACAATTCTATCAGCGGGGTCCGCGGCCTCCACGGCCGCGCGCAGCGCCTCCTCGGGGTTGGCGTGCAGGCTGGTGGCGACCTCACGGCGCCCTCCGGCCACCATCTGCAGCGCATTCCATTTCTGCTGCAGGCTGGCGGCCGTCTCGGCGCGCGGCGTGGGCAGGTCGGTGAAATACCAGCGGTCGATCACCGGCCCCACCTTGGCCAGCATGGGCGCCAGATCCTTGTCGGCCATGGCGCCAAACACCGCGTGCGTGGTCGGGAAGTAGCCCATGGCGTCCAGATTGGCCGTGAGCGCCGCCACCGAGTGCGGGTTGTGCGCCACGTCCAGCACCAGCGTGGGCTGGCCCGGCACGATCTGGAAGCGCCCAGGCAGTTCCACCAGCGCCAGGCCGGCGCGCACCGCCTGCGCGGTGATGGGCAGGCGTTCGCGCACTGCCTCCAGCGCAGCGAGTGCGCCCGAGGCATTGACCAGTTGGTTGGCGCCCCGCAGCGCCGGATACGCCAGGCCGGCATAGCGGCGCCCGCGCCCGGCCCAGGCCCACTGCTGCTTGTCCCCCGAGAAATTGAAGTCCTGCCCGAAGCGCCACAGGTCGGCGCCGATCTCGCGCGCATGGTCGATCACGCTCTGCGGCGGCATGGGGTCGCTCACCACCACGGGGCGCCCGGTGCGCATGATGCCGGCCTTCTCGCGGCCGATGGTTTCGCGGTCAGGCCCGAGGAACTCCACATGGTCGATGTCCACGCTGGTGATCACCGCGCAGTCGGCGTCGATGATGTTGGTGGCATCCAGCCGCCCGCCCAGCCCCACCTCCAGGATGGCCACGTCCAGCAGCGACAGGCTCATGTGCCGCAGGATGGCGAGCGTGGTGAATTCGAAGTAGGTCAGCGTGACCTCGTTGCCGTTCTGCGTGCGCGCCCGCTCCACCGCCTCGAAGCTGGCCACCAATGACGCGGCATCGACGATCTCGCCACGGATGCGGCAACGCTCCTCAAAATGCACCAGATGGGGCGATGTATAGACCCCCGTACGGTAACCAGCCTGCAGGGCCACGGCCTCCAGCATGGCGCAGGTCGAGCCCTTGCCGTTGGTGCCCGCCACGGTGATCACGGGGCAGTTGAAGCGCAGCCCCAGGCGGCGCGCCACCTCGCCCACGCGCTCCAGGCCCATGTCGATGTTCTTGGGGTGCAGCTGCTCGCAGTGGCGAAGCCAGCCTTCCAGTGTCTGCGGAGGAATGTGCATAGCCCATGAATTGTCGCCGAGCCGGGCTTGCACGATGATCCCGGGCCATGAGTACCCCCACGATCATCGTCTACGGCATTCCCAACTGCGACACCGTCAAGAAGGCCCGCGCCTGGCTGCAGGAGCGAGGCTTGGCCTACCAGTTCCACGACTTCAAGAAGCAAGGCGTTCCCGCCGAGCGCCTGCCCGCGTGGATGGCCGCCGTGGGCTGGGAGAAGCTGCTCAACCGCCAGGGCACGACCTGGCGCAAGCTGGACGCGGCCGTGCAGGCCGGCGTGACGGACACCCGCAGCGCGGCCGCGCTGATGTGCGAGCAGCCCTCGGTCATCAAGCGGCCCGTGGTCGAGTGGCAGGGCGGCCCCGCGCGTGACGTGACGGTGGGCTTCAGCCCCGAGGCATGGAACGCACGCGCGGCCAGCCACTCCAAGGCATGAGGCAACACATCTTTACGCAGATTTACGGGTCGGCGCGGGTGTGTTGACGCGCCGGGCTGAAACTTCCCGCAGGTTCGGCGCGTTGTAGGCCGACCGAAAGGAGCTTTTGCCCATGAACAAGATTTTTGTCCTCGCGGCCCTGGCCACGGCCGCGCTGGCCGCCCAGGCGCAGGAACAGGGCCGCGTGCTGTCGGCCACGCCCATCACCGAGCAGATCGCGATTCCGCAGCAGGTCTGCGGCAACGAGACCATCTACAGCGGCGCCCGCCCCACCTCCGGCGCGGGCGCGGTGCTGGGCGCGATTGCCGGCGGCGCCGCGGGCAACGCCATCGGCGGCGGCAGCGGCCGCGCCGCGGCCACGGCCCTGGGCGTGATTGGTGGCGCGGTGCTGGGCAACCAGATCGAGGGTGGCCGCCCTGGCTACCAGAACGTGCAGCGCTGCACGACCGAAACCTACTACGACAACCAGATCGTCGGCTACGACGTGGTCTACGAATACGCCGGCCGGCACTACAACACGCGCACGCAGACGGACCCGGGCGCGTGGATTCCACTCACCGTGCAGCCGGCGGTGCCGGGAGTGTCGCGCGCTCCCGCCGGATACCCGCCCACCTACGCCCCCTCCTACGCCCCCACCTACTCTCCCACCTATTCCGGCGGCTATGCGCAGCCGGGCGTGGTGGTGTCCACCCAGCCGGGCCCGCCGGCCTACATCGTGGAGCCGCCCGTCACCGTGATCGAATACCGCGACAACTATGGCCATCCCTACCGTCCGCCCCGCTACCACGACCGTTACTGGCGCTGAGCAGAGCGCCACGGCCTGGCGGCCAGCACGCAGACGGCACATGCCAGAGGGCTCTTCGGAGCCCTTTTTCGTTGCTGCGGGGCAAACGCCGCCCCGCGCCCGCACGGGCCGCGCCGGCACGCGCAGGCTCTAGAATTGATGGTTTGTCCCATCCTCTGCGTCCCCATCCATGACCACCGAAAAAATCGACGGTGTTTCCGTCACCACCCAGGCCAATGTGTACTTTGACGGCAAGTGCGTGAGCCACAACCTCACGTACCCCGATGGCACGAAGAAGTCGGTGGGTGTGGTGCTGCCGGCCACGTTGACCTTCGGCACGGGCGCACCCGAGATCATGGAATGCGTGGGCGGATCCTGCGAATACCAGCTGGACGGCACCGACGCCTGGGTCAAGGTGGGCGCGGGCGAGAAGTTCAGCGTGCCGGGCAATTCCAAATTCAACATCCGCGTGACCGAGGCCTTCCACTACATCTGCCACTACGGCTGAGCATGTTTTAGGCCTCTAGCGCTTACTAGGCAAGCGCGGGCAGCTATCAATTTTTCAAGAGAATCCCATGGCAACCATCCTGCAACACCTCCCCGTCGGCCAGAAGGTCGGCATCGCCTTCTCGGGCGGCCTCGACACCAGCGCCGCGCTGCGCTGGATGAAGAACAAGGGCGCCCTGCCCTACGCCTACACCGCCAACCTGGGCCAGCCTGACGAAGCCGACTACGATGAGATTCCCCGCAAGGCCATGGAATACGGCGCCGAGAAGGCCCGCCTGATCGACTGCCGCACGCAGCTGGCGCACGAGGGCATTGCCGCCATCCAGGCCGGAGCGTTCCACATCAGCACCGGTGGCATCACCTACTTCAACACCACGCCGCTGGGCCGCGCCGTGACGGGCACCATGCTGGTGGCCGCGATGAAGGAGGACGACGTCCACATCTGGGGCGACGGCTCCACCTTCAAGGGCAACGACATCGAGCGCTTCTACCGCTACGGCCTGCTCACCAACCCCGCGCTGAAGATCTACAAGCCCTGGCTGGACCAGAAGTTCATCGACGAGCTGGGCGGGCGCGCCGAGATGTCGGCCTTCATGACCAAGGAAGGCTTCGGCTACAAGATGAGCGCCGAGAAGGCCTACAGCACCGACAGCAACATGCTGGGCGCCACGCACGAGGCGAAGGACCTGGAGTTCCTCAGCAGCGGCATCCGCATCGTCAACCCCATCATGGGCGTGGCGTTCTGGAAGCCCGAAGTCGACGTGCCGGCCGAAGAAGTGTCGGTCACCTTCGACGAGGGGCAACCCGTGGCCGTGAACGGCAAGGAGATCGCCGACCCTGTGGAGCTGTTCCTGGAATTGAACCGCATCGGCGGCCGCCACGGCTTAGGGATGAGCGACCAGATCGAGAACCGCATCATCGAAGCCAAGAGCCGCGGCATCTACGAAGCCCCCGGCATGGCGCTGCTGCACATCGCCTACGAGCGCCTGGTCACCGGCATCCACAACGAAGACACCATCGAGCAGTACCGCCTGAACGGCCTGAAGCTCGGCCGCCTGCTGTACCAGGGCCGCTGGTTCGACCCGCAGGCCATCATGCTGCGCGAGACCGCCCAGCGCTGGGTGGCGCGCGCCGTGACCGGCACCGTGACGCTCGAGCTGCGCCGCGGCAACGACTACTCCATCCTGAACACCGAGTCGCCCAACCTGACCTACGCACCCGAGCGCCTGTCGATGGAAAAGGTGGAAGACGCGCCGTTCAGCCCACTGGACCGCATCGGCCAGTTGACCATGCGCAACCTGGACATCTCCGACACGCGCGGCAAGCTGGGCGTGTATGCACGCGCCGGCCTGCTGTCGCTGGGCGGCAATGCCGCGCTGGCGCAGCTGGAAGACGGCAGCGCGAAGAAAAAATAAGTATCAAACAGGCCTCTAGCGCTTTATGGACGGGCGCTAGCAGCTATAAAAACAGAAGCAACCACCCGGCAGGCATGCCGGGTGTTTTTTTATGCGCCGTTCAAAGAGCGCTGCGCGGTCCACTGCTCCCACCCCTGTGCGCGCAGTTCGCAAGCGGGGCAGCCGCCGCAGCCGTGGCCCCAGGCGTGCAGGTCGCCGCGCTGGCCCAGGTAGCAGGTGTGTGACTCACACCGGATCAGTTCGACCAGGGCGTCGCCGCCCAGCCGCTGCGCCAGGGCCCAGGTGTCGGCCTTGCTGCGCCACATCAGCGGAGTTTCCAGCGTCAGCGGGCGGTCCACGCCCAGACTCAGCGCCACCTGCAGCGCCTTCAGCGTGCTGTCGCGGCAGTCGGGGTAGCCGGAATAGTCGGTCTCGGACATGCCGCCCACCAGCACATCCAGCCCGCGCCGATAGGCCAGCGCCGCCGCCAGGGTGAAGAACAGCAGGTTGCGCCCGGGCACGAAGGTGTTGGGCAAACCGTCCGCCTGCATGGCGATGGCCACGTCTTCGGTCATGGCGCTGCCGCCCAGCTGCGCGAGCACGTCCACCGTCAGCATGTGGTCCGGCCCCAACTGTCCCGGCCACGGCAGGGCGCGCACACCGTCGATCAGCCGCTGCCGGCAGTCCAGCTCGACGCGGTGGCGCTGCCCGTAGTCAAAGCCCAGGGTTTCCACATGCCCATAGCGCGCCAGCGCCCAGGCCAGGCAGGTCGCGGAGTCCTGCCCGCCCGACAGCAGCACCAGCGCGCGCCGCTGCGGCAGGCGGCTCATGGCGCGGTCGCGAGCGGGGCCGCGCCCTCGCGCATGCTGCGCACGATGGCGGCCAGCGCCACGCCGTAGGCCGGCACGAAGAACAGCAGGCTCACGGCCAGCTTGATGACATAGTCCACCACGGCGATTTCGCCCCAGTGGGCGGCCATGAACGCGTCAGGGCTGCGCCAGAAGGCGATGGAGAAGAACGCCGCCGTATCCAGCGCCTGGCCGAACACCGACGCCGCTGCAGGCGCCAGCCACCACGAGCGGCTGCTCTGGCGGATACGGTCGAATACCTGGATGTCCAGCAGTTGCCCCAGCACGTAGGCGGCAAAGCTGGCAAAGGCGATGCGGAACACGAAGGTGTTGAAGTCACCCAGCGCCGCCCAGCCGTTGAAGCGGCCTTCGTGGAACAGCACGCCCACCACATACGACGCCACCAGCGCCGGCAGCATGGCGCGGGTGATGACGCGGCGCGCCTCGGCCTTGCCGATGAGCCGCACCGTCAGGTCGGTGGCCAGAAAGATGAACGGGAAGCTGAACGCCCCCCAGGTGCTGTGAAAGCCCAGCAAATTGATGGGCAGTTGCACCAGGTAGTTGCTGGCGATGACGATGGCGATATGGAACGCCACCAAGAGGGAGAGGTACAACGGCACGCGCGATGGTGCCTTCAGCGAGGTCATGGCAGTCCTTTTTGGATGGAACCTCTGCAATACCTGTAGGGATCAGCACACGGCGAATCGGGATGGGACGCGAAGCGCAAACCACAGCGGTGGCAGGGCCACCCCAAGGATTTGCATCGACGCAGGCCACCGAGCCCACAGATGCGTGCGGCGCTACAGGTGTTGCGGAGGTTCCTGGATGGGGGCGAGGGAACCCATGGTGGCAACAGAGCCGGGGCGCGATTGTAGGCACATTTGCGCATCTCACCCGCGCACAGGGTTGCGCCGCGTATTTTTTTCAAGGCACCCGTCACACAATGCATGCGCCGCACGTCTTAGGGGCATGAACGCGACAACCTCACTCGCCATGGACCAGCACCTCGCCGCCTTTCAGCAGCACCGCCCACGCCTGGCGGGCGTGGCCTATCGCATGCTGGGCAGCCGCACCGATGCCGAGGACGTGCTGCAGGATGCCTGGGTGATCACCACCGTCACCCGGCTGTGCGTGGACCGGCTGCGCGCCGCGCGCATCGAACGCACGGCCTATGACGGCCCCTGGCTGCCGGAACCGTGGATCGCCGGCGACAGCGCCCCGGCCGCCGATGCACGCGCCGAACTGGCCAGCGACCTGTCCGTGGCGCTGCTCGTGGTGCTGGAGCGCCTCACGCCCGACGAGCGCGCCGCCTTCCTGCTGCACGACGTGTTCGACAGCGACTACCCCGAGGTGGCGAGCGTACTCAGCAAGAGCGAGGCCGCCTGCCGCCAGCTGGTGCACCGCGCGCGCACCCAGGTGCGCCAGCGCAGGGCGCGCTTCACGGCCACACCCGAGGCTTCGCGTGCGCTGGTGGAGCGCTTCGTGCAGGCCATGCGCACGCAGGACCATGCGGCGCTGCTGGCGCTGTTCGCCGAGGATGCGCAGTGGACCGCCGACGGCGGCGGCAAGGTGCGCGCGGCCGCCAAGCTGCTGCACGGGCCGCGTGCGATCGCACGCCTGGCCGCGTCGGTGTGGCGCCTCTACCTGAGCCACCAGACCATGGAGGCGGTGGACGTCAACGGCGGCCCCGGGCTGCTGCTGCGCGACGCGGGCGGCGTGCGCGCCGTCATGGCCTTCGAGACCGACGGCGTACACATCCACGCGGTGTATTCCGTCCTCAACCCCGACAAGCTGCGCGGCCTGTAGGCCTGCGCGCTTCGCCCGGCACCGTCTGCGCGGCGGCGCCGCGTTCACCCCTTTCCCCCCTGCAAGGAGCCTTCCATGTCCTCAGCCCCCCGCATCAACCTCCCTCGCCACGCCGCAAGCTATGCCGCCATGTACGGCCTGCAAAAGCACGTCGATGCGGGGCAACTACCCGTCCAGTTGCACGAGCTGGTAAAGATGCGCGCCTCGCAAATCAATGGCTGCGCGTTCTGCATCGACATGCACGCCCGCGAGGCGCGCGAGCATGGCGAAAGCGACCGGCGGCTGCACCTGCTCAGCGCCTGGCGCGAGAGCGGCGTGTTCGATGCGCGCGAATGTGCCGCACTGGCCTGGACCGAGGCCCTCACGCGCCTGGAGCAGTCGCAGGTGCCCGACGCCGTGTACGACGAGGTGCGCGCGCAGTTCAGCGAAGCGGAGATCGTGGAGCTGTCGATGGCCATCGTCGCGATCAACGGGTGGAACCGGCTCAGCGTCGCCTTTCGCACCCCGCCCGGGATCCACACGCCAGCCTGAGCATGCGAGCGGAAACCCTGACAACGCGCCAGGGCAAGCATGGGGGCGCCGCCGCCTAAGGACCCGAAAATCTTGACGCATGTCATGCTTCCGCCACAGACCCGCGAACTGTCATCAGCAGCCTGGCAACAGCGGCGCACAATGACCGCGAGCCTCGGCCCGGCCGGGGCCTAACAAAGAGAAAGGAAGCTGCCATGCCATCGTCCCCGGCCTCATCCCCCCCGCTCCTGCACCCGCTGCTGGGGGCTTCACGTTCACGCAGCGCATAGGTCTATGGGCCGCCATCGCGGTGCTGCTGGCCATCGCGTTCATGCCCGCCCTGCCGGGCCTGCCGCAGGCCGGGCAGATGATGCTGGCCATCCTCGCTTTCGCGGTGATCCTGTGGATGACGGAAGCTCTCGACTATGCGGTGAGCGCCGTCGTTATCGGCGCGCTGATGATCGTCCTGCTGGCCATCAGCCCCGTGCCAGGCAAGGAGGCGGCAGGCGCCATGATGGGCACGCGCGCCGCGCTGCCCTACGCGCTAGGCGGCTTCAGCAACAGCGCCGTGGTGCTGGTGGCGGCGGCGTGCTTCATCGCCGCGGCCATGACGGCGACGCAGCTGGACAAACGCATCGCGCTGCAGGTGCTGTCGTACGTACCCGCGCGCGCCAACCACGTGGCGATGGGCGCGATCCTGGTGGGCTTTCTGCTGTCGTTCATCGTTCCCAGCGCCACGGCGCGCGTGGCCTGCCTCATGCCGATCATGCTGGGCTTCCTGTCGGCCTTCGGGGCGCAGCGGCGCAGTAAGTTCGCAGCCCTGGTGGTGATCACCGCCGCGCAAACCGCCAGCGTATGGAACATCGGCATCAAGACGGCCGCCGCACAGAACATGGTGGCCATCGGCTTCATCGAGAAGCAGTTCGGCCAGACCATCACCTGGGGCGAGTGGTTCGTGGCTGGCGCGCCGTATTCCATCGTGCTGACCTTTGCGCTGTACTTCATCATGACGCGCATGCTCAAGCCCGAGATGGACCACATCGCCGGCGGGCGCGAGGCCATCCGTCGCCAACTGGCCGAGCTGGGCCCCATGACCGCCAACCAATGGAAGCTGCTGGGCATCACGCTGGTGCTGCTGGGCTTCTGGGCGACCGAGGGCGTGCTGCACGACGTGGACACCACCACCTCCACCATCGTAGCCATCGCACTGATGCTGCTGCCGCGCCTGGGCGTGATGGGCTGGAAGGAGTCGCAAAGGGGCTTCCCCTGGGGCACGGTGTTGCTGTTCGCCGTGGGCATCGCCATGGGTGCGGCCCTGCTCAAGACCGAGGCCGCGCCCTGGCTGGCCCGCCTGATCGTGGACAACCTGGGCCTGGCCAACGCCACGGCATTCGCCATCTTCATGCTGCTGGCCCTGTTCCTGATCGTGATCCACCTGGGTTTTGCCAGCGCCACAGGCCTGGCCTCCACCATGATCCCGATCATCATCAGCGTGCTGCAGGCGGTGCAGACGCCGGGCATCAACCCCATCGGCATGACCATGCTGCTGCAGTTCGTGGTCAGCATCGGCTTCATCCTGCCGGTGAACTCGCCCCAGGGCATGCTGGCCTACGGCACCGACACCTTCGACATCAAGGACTATGTGCGCACGGGCCTGGTGCTCACCGCCGTGGCCATCGCGCTGCTGGTGGTGTTTGCGCTGACCTACTGGCCCTGGATGGGCTACATGACCCTGCCGGCGCGCTGAGGCCCCATCGCCGGCCTGTGGCCCATGCGATTACAGGCATTTTTGGCCTGTAGCCCTTTACTGATAAGCGGTAGCAGCTATCAAAAGGTTAGCAGCTACCGGCTGCTAGACCACCACCGGCTCCGGCTCCAGCCGGATGCCGAAGCGCTCGTACACGCTGGTCTGGATGGCGCGCGCCAGCGTCATCACCTCGCCGCCGGTCACGCTGTCGTCGGGCGTGCCGCGGTTGACCAGCACCAGCGCCTGCTTGTCGTACACGCCGGCCTTGCCCACCGTCTTGCCCTTCCAACCGCAGGCGTCGATGAGCCAGCCCGCCGCCAGCTTGATGGTGCCGTCGGGCATGGGGTAGTGCACGATCTTCGGGTCGCGCGCGATGATGTCCTGGCACTGCTCGGGCGTGACCGTGGGGTTCTTGAAGAAGCTGCCGGCGTTGCCGATCACGGCCGGGTCGGGCAGCTTGGCACGGCGGATCTCGCACACCCAGTCAAAGATCTGCTGCGCCGTGGGCCGCTCCACGCCCGCCTCCTGGCGCTTGCGCTCCAGGTCCAGGTAGCCCAGCTCAGGCGCCCAGTCCTTGCGCAGCAGAAAGCGCACATGGGTGATGACCGCGCGCCCGGCCAGCCCCATGCCGCGGTGCAGCCCCCCACCCTCGTGGGGCGCCTGGGGCGCGGCATGCTTGAACACCGAGTCGCGGTAGCCGAAGGCGCACTGGGCTGCGTCCAGCGTGAAGGGACGGCCCGTGGCCAGGTCGATGGCCACCAGGGAATGAAAGCGGTCCTGCAGTTCCACGCCGTAGGCGCCGATGTTCTGCACGGGCGCTGCGCCCACGGTGCCGGGAATCAGCGCCAGGTTCTCCAGGCCGGGGTAGCCCTGGGCCAGCGTCCAGGCCACGGCCTCGTGCCAGACCTCGCCCGCGCCGGCCTCCACGATCCAGGCCTTGTCGGTCTCTTCCAGCAGGCGCAGGCCCTTGATCTCCATCTTCAGCACGAGGGGCTTGACGTCGCCGGTCAGCACGATGTTGCTGCCGCCCCCCAGCACGAACACCGGCTGGCGCTCCAAGCGGTGGTCGCCCAGCAGGTCGTGCACGTCCTTGGCCGAGCGCACGCGCACCAGGGTGTGCGCACGTGCGGCGATGCCGAAGGTGTTGTAAGTCTGCAGGGGAACATTTTTCTCGACTAACATCGACCGGATTGTCGCACCCGCCCCCAGGCGGGCGCGGGTTTGTACCGAGTTAGCCGCGAGTGATGCCATGCCTTCTTTTGATACCGTCTGTGAAGCCAACTTCGTCGAAGTGAAAAACGCCGTGGAGAACACCGCCAAGGAGATCGGCACGCGCTTTGACTTCAAGGGCACCTCTGCCGCCGTCGAGCTGAAAGACAAGGAAATCACGCTGTACGGCGACGCCGACTTCCAGCTGCAACAGGTCGAGGACATCCTGCGCAACAAGCTCACCAAGCGCAACGTGGACGTGCGCTTCCTGGACGTGCAAAAGCCCCAGAAGATCGGCGGCGACAAGCTCAAGCAGGTGGTGAAGGTCAAGAACGGCATTGACAGCGAGCAGGCCAAGAAGATCCAGCGCCTGATCAAGGACAGCAAGCTCAAACTGCAGGCGGCCATCCAGGAAGACAAGGTGCGCGTCACCGGCGCCAAGCGCGACGACCTGCAGGCCGCCATGGCGCTGATCCGCAAGGACATCGCCGACCTGCCGCTCACGTTCGACAACTTCCGCGACTGATGACCGCCCGCCGCCCATGCACCGCCTGACCCTGCGCCTGGCCGCTGCCCTGCTGGCAGCCACCGGCCTGCCCGCCGCCTACGCGCAAAGCGTGGCGCTGGCCGGCATCCTGGGCGGCAAGGCCCTGCTGGTGGTGGACGGCAGCGCGCCGCGCAGCGTGGCACCGGGCGGCTCGCACATGGGCGTGCGCGTGGTCTCGGTGGGCCGCGACGGCGTGGTGCTGGAGGTCGCGGGCGCGCAGCGCGCGATTCAGCTGGGCGAGTCGCCCGTGAGCATTGGCGGCAGCGCGGCCGGCCAGCGTATCGTGCTCAAGGCCGACGCGCGCGGGCATTTCATCAACAGCGGCTTCATCAACGGTCGCGTGATGCAGTACATGGTGGACACGGGCGCCACCACCGTGGCCATCGGCCGGCCCGACGCGCAGCGCATGGGCCTGAAGTTCGAACAGGGCCAGCCCGTGATGATGAACACCGCCAACGGCACGGCGCAGGGCTGGCGCATGCGGCTGGAGTCCGTGCGGGTGGGCGATGTGGAACTGCGCAGCGTGGACGCCATCGTCACCGCGGAGGCCATGCCCTATGTGCTGCTGGGCAACAGCTTCCTGCGCGAATTCCAC
This sequence comes from Diaphorobacter sp. LR2014-1, assembly GCF_002916785.1. Taxonomy (NCBI): domain Bacteria; kingdom Pseudomonadati; phylum Pseudomonadota; class Betaproteobacteria; order Burkholderiales; family Comamonadaceae; genus Diaphorobacter; species Diaphorobacter sp. LR2014-1. The sequence continues at coordinate 21,523 of NZ_MTBE01000019.1, forward strand.
ATGAACCGCAGCGGCGACGAGATGGTGCTGCAACGCCGCCGCTGACGCGCGTCGCCCTCAGGCCCCCATGTCCGCACAGCCCCAACCCAGTGGCACCGATCCGTCGGGCAGCGACTACGAAGACCTGCTGGGCCAGTGGTCCGACCTGGAGTCCGCCCTGTCGGCGCTGCTCGCGCGGCCACGGCAGGCGCGCGACTTCGTGGCCAAGGTGCGCCAGTGCGACCGCTGGCTTCAGGACCTGGTGGCGCACGACATCGACGCCGCGCTGTACCTCATGTTCCAGCTCGCCGCCACCTCCACCGTGGGCTACAGCGCATCGCATGCGCTGGTGTGCGGCACGCTGTGCCACATCTTGGCGCAGGAGTTGCAGTTGCCGCCGCAGGAGCGCGACAGCCTGGTGCGCGCGGCGTTCACCATGAACATCGGCATGACGGCGCTGCAGGATGCGCTGGCGGTGCAGCGCGAGCCGCTCACGGCCGAGCAGCAGCAGGTCGTGGCCAGCCACCCTCGGCTTGGACTGGACATGCTGGAAGATCTGCAGGTCACCAACGACCTGTGGCTGGAGATCGTGGCGACGCACCATGCGCCCTCGTCCGACGCGGCCGTGCCCCTGGCGAGCCTGCCCGTTCGGGAGCGGCTCACGCGCATCCTGAGCACCATCGACCGCTACGCGGCCCTGATCAGCCCGCGCAAGTCCCGCGCCGGCCGCAGCGCCACCGACTCGGTACGCGCCATCGTGGGTCAAGACAGCGACGCGCGCGACGAAGCCAGCCTCATGCTGGTGCGCACCGTGGGCCTGTGCCCGCCGGGCACGTTCGTGCGCCTGGACAATGGCGAGACGGCCGTCGTGCTGCGCCGCAGCGAGCGGGCGAACTTCCCGCTGGTGGCCAGCGTGCTGGATGCCAAGGGCGAGCCGCTGGCCTCGCCCGCGCTCTACCACACGGTGCGCGGACAGCCGCGCATCCAGTCGGCGCTGGCGCGGTCGGCGGTGACGGTGGAACTGCACAACCGCACCATGGTGCGCCTGGGGCTTTATGCGGCCCAGCGCACACAGACCCTGTCCCGCTGAAAAACCGGGCCTGCCGCATCAGGAAACACACGGCACTGCGCGCCGCCTGCCGGGTACGGCCAGGCGCGTATCCGGCTTTTAGGCTTTCTTCTTGGAGCCCAGGCGCGATTCCTTGCCCTGCAGCAGGCGCTGGATGTTTTCCTTGTGGCGCCAGGCCAGCAGGCCCGACATCACGGCGATGGCCATGCCCACGCGCGCATCGGTGTACCAGGCCACGCCACCGCCCAGCACGTAGAAGAACGGCGCGAACACCGCGGCCACCAGCGAGGCCAGCGACGAGTAGCGGAAGAAGAACGCAATGATCACCCAGGTGAGCAGCGTCGCCAGCCCCAGCCAGCCGCTGATGCCCATGAGCACTCCCAGCGCCGTGGCCACGCCCTTGCCGCCTTCAAAGCGGAAGAACACCGGCCACAGGTGGCCGAGGAACGCCGCCAGGCCGACCAGCGCCATGGTGCCCTCCTCCAGACCGTAGGGCGCGCCGAACCAGCGCACCAGCACCACGGGCAGCCAGCCCTTGAGCGCATCGAACAGCAGCGTGACGGCCGCCGCCGCCTTGGAGCCCGAGCGCAGCACGTTGGTGGCGCCGGGGTTCTTGCTGCCGTAGGTGCGCGGGTCGGACAGCCCCATCACGCGGCTGACGATGACGGCAAACGACAGGGAGCCCAGCAGGTAGGCGGCCACGGCAGCGGCAAGGGGCAGAAGGACAGTGCTCACGACAAGGGGCGCTCAGGGAAGGTGAATGACAAAAGCAAAACCGCCCTATTCTGCCAGCGCGCACTGCACCGGCCGCGCACCCAGCAGCTGCACGCAGACCTGCGGGTCCAGCTGCACCAGGAAGCCGCGGCGCCCGCCGTTGATGGCGATGCGCGGCAGCTGCAGGATGCTCTCCTCGATGAACACCGGCATCTGCTTGCGCGTGCCGAACGGCGAAGTGCCGCCCACCAGGTAGCCGCTGTGGCGGTTGGCCACCTCGGGCTTGCAGGGCTCCACGCTCTTGGCGCCGATCTGGCGCGCAAGGTTCTTGGTGGACACCTTGCAGTCGCCGTGCATGAGCACGATCAACGGCTTGGCGTCCTGGTCCTGCATCACCAGCGTCTTGACCACCACGTGTTCGTCCAATCCCAGCTGGCGCGCCGACTCCTCGGTGCCGCCATGCTCCACGTAGTCGTACGGGTGCTCCGTGAAAGCGACCTTGTGCGCGCGCAGCAGTTGCGTGGCAGGGGTTTCGCTCACGTGGGCGGTCTTGTCCTTCTTGGCCATAAACTCAAAAACAATAGCTGCCCGCGCTTACCAATCAAGCGTTACAGGCCGATTCGGTTTAAAACTCACTGCGCCGGATCGCGCATCTCCCAGCGCACCGCATCGATGGCAGCCAGCAGTTCGGGCGACAAGCGCGTGTCCCATGCATCCAGGTCCTCGTCCAGTTGCACAAGGGATGTCACGCCGATGATGGTGCTGCTCACGCGCCATTGGTGGTAGCAGAAGGCCAGCGCCATCTGCGTGGGCGACAGGCCGTGGTCACGCGCCAGTTGGTTGTAGCGGCGCGCCGCAGCCAGCGCCTCGGGACGGCCCCAGCGCTGCTTGCGCACCGACTCATAGCGCGCGATGCGCGCCTGTTGCGGCGCACCCGCGTCGGTGGGCGCGTACTGGTCGAACTTGCCGGTGAGCAGGCCGAACGCCAGCGGCGAATACGCAAGCAGCGACACGCCCAGGCGGTGGCACGTCTCATCCATGGCGTTTTCCCAGCTGCGGTTGAGCAGGCAGTACGGGTTCTGGACCGACACCACGCGCGGCAGCCCGTGCTGCTCCGCCAGGCGCACGAACTCGTGCACGCCGTAGGGCGTCTCATTGGACAGGCCGACATAGCGCACCTTGCCCGCACGCACCAAGCCGGCCAGTGCCTCCAACTGGTCGTGGATGGGCGTGGTGCTGGCTTCCTTGGACGGGTCGTAGTACAGCGTGCCGAACGCGGGCACGTGCCGCTCGGGCCAGTGGATCTGGTACAGGTCGATCACGTCGGTCTGCAGCCGACGCAGGCTGCCCTCACACGAGGCGACGATGTCCGCCGCCGTCATGCCCTGGCCCTTGCGGATCCACGGCATGCCGCGCGACGGGCCCGCCACCTTGGTGGCCAGCACCACCTTGCCCCGCATACCCGGGCGGCTGGCAAACCAGCGGCCGATGATGGATTCGGTGGCACCACAGGTGGCCTCGCGCGCGGGCACGGCATACATCTCGGCCGTGTCGATGAAGTTCACGCCGCGCTCCAGCGCGCGGTCGAGGATGGCGTGCGCCGCCGGCTCCGCCACTTGTTCGCCAAAGGTCATGGTGCCCAGGCAGATCGGCGTGACGTGCAGGTCGCTGTGGCCAAGGGGAAGGGTATGCATGCAGGCTCCGAAAGACAGTTGCGCCCGAGTTTACGGATTCGCGTCACATCGCGCAGGCCGCACCCACTCCGCCGCGTTGTCGCGGCCACGACGCGCCGCGGACGGTTCACCGCGAAATAATCCCACCCATGTACCAAGCCCAACGCCCTTGCCGCACCGAGACCGTTCCCGTTCGCACGCTGCACTACCACGTGCGGGTCTGGGGCGAGCGCCCCGCCGATGCGCCGCCCCTCGTGCTGCTGCATGGCTGGATGGACGTGGGCGCGTCCTACCAGTTCGTGGTGGACGCCTTCAGCGCGGCCTTTGCCGCGGGCCGCCAGATCATCGCGCCGGACTGGCGCGGCTTCGGCCACACGCGCACGCCCGCACCGAGCGACAGCTACCACTTCGTGGACTACCTGGCCGACCTGGACCAGCTGCTGGACCACTATGCCGGCGAGCAGCCGGTGGACCTGGTGGGCCACAGCATGGGCGGCAACGTGGCCATGCTGTATGCCGGCGCGCGGCCCTCGCGCATCCGCCGCCTGGTGAACCTGGAGGGCTTCGGCCTGCCCGCCACCCAGCCGGCGCAGGCCCCCCAACGGCTGGCGCAGTGGATGGACGAGCTCCGCCAGTTCGAGCGCGGCGACCTGGCCCTGAAGCACTACGACAGCGCCGATGGCGTGGCCCTGCGGCTGATGAAGACCAACCCGCGCCTGCCCTCGGACAAGGCCGCATGGCTAGCCCACCATTGGGCGGCGCAAGATGCCCAGGGCCGCTGGCACATCCAGGGCGACGCGGCGCACAAGATCGTGAACCCGCAGCTGTACCGGGTGGACGAGGTGCTGGCGCTGTACCAGGCCATCACCGCGCCGGTGCTCTCGGTGCATGCCAGCGACGACAGCCTGGGCCAGTGGTGGAAGGGCCGCTACACGCTGCAGGAATACCACCAGCGCCTGACCCAGGTGCGCGACGTGCGGCATGCCGTCGTCGAGGACGCAGGCCACATGCTGCACCACGACCAGCCGCAGGCCGTGGCGGCGCTGATCGAGGCGTTCGTGGCCGGGCCGGCGCCCGCAGCCTGAGCCGACGCCTTGCGCACGCGGCGCTCGCGCTGCCCACGCTCGCCTGAGCGTCGTGCAACGGGCGCGGCCGCTGCCCACGCGGCGGCCCCACTGCAGATATCCCCGCCGCGCAGCGCGGTGTCGTGGCAGGCGCTGCCGCCCGTGGCCGACAATCGGGCAACCGCGCTTTGCCGCTTTGTTGTCAACCCTCGAAAGGTAGCCCCACCGCATGGACCAGAACCGCGACGCCCACCCTCCCGCCACCCGCATCGGCATCGTCGGCTACGGCAATCTGGGGCGCGGCGTCGAGGCCGCAATCGCCAAGAACCCCGACATGGCGATTGCCGGCATCTTCACGCGCCGCGACCCCGCGCAGCTCCAGCCGCTGGGCGCAAGCGTTCCGGTGCACGGCATGGACAGCCTGTTGCGCCACAAGGGCGCTATCGACGTGCTGGTGCTGTGCGGTGGTTCCAAGGACGACCTGCCCCGGCAAAGCCCCGAGCTGGCCGCGCATTTCAATCTGGTGGACAGCTTCGACACCCATGCGCGCATCCCCGGGCATTTCGCCGCCGTGGACGCCGCGGCCCAGGCCGGCCAGACCACCGCACTGATCTCGGCCGGCTGGGACCCGGGCCTGTTCTCCATCAACCGCGTGGTGGGCGAGGCCCTGCTGCCCGACGGGGCCACCTACACTTTTTGGGGCAAGGGCCTGAGCCAGGGCCACTCCGACGCGGTGCGCCGCGTGCCCGGCGTGGCGGGTGGCGTGCAGTACACCATCCCCGTGCCCGAGGCAGTGGACAAGGTGCGCAGCGGCGTGCGTCCCGAGCTGTCCACGCGCGAGAAGCACCGGCGCGAGTGCTTCGTGGTGCTGCAGGACGGTGCCGACGCTGACGCGGTGCGCCAGGCCATCGTCGGCATGCCGCACTACTTTGACCAGTACGACACCACGGTGCAGTTCATCAGCGCCGAGGAACTGGCGCGCGACCATGGCGCCATGCCGCACGGCGGGTTCGTGATCCGCAGCGGCAACACCTCGGCGCCCAGCAAGCAGGTCATCGAATACCGACTGCAGCTGGACAGCAACCCCGAGTTCACCGCCAGCGTGCTGGTGGCCTATGCACGCGCGGTGCACCGCATGCACGCGGCGGGTCAGTTCGGTTGCAAGACCGTGCTGGACGTGGCGCCCGCCCTGCTGTCGGCCAAGAGCGCGGCGGAACTGCGCGAGCAGTTCCTGTAAGCCCCGCGGGCATCAGGCCAAAACAGCCTCTAGCGCCCACCCATCAAGCGCAGGGTGCTATAGTAAACATAGCAACCACATATAACCTTGGCCTGTTCCCGGCGCTGCAGCGTGCGTTAGCGGGGGCATCAGCCCGCCATGAGAAAATCGCGCGTTATTCACAAGACACCACCAGGACACCCGCACCATGGAAGCAGAACGCATCAACCTCATCGGCACCACCCTCGAAGACCTGACCGAGCGGACCCAAGAGCTACGGAGGTATCTTTGACTACGATGCCAAGTTCGAACGCCTGCGCACGGTCAACGCATCGCTAGAAGACCCGGCTGTCTGGAACGACCCTAAGAAGGCCCAGGAGCTCGGCAAGGAAAAGAAGTCGCTCGACGCCGTGGTGCTGACGCTGCAAAAGCTCACCACCGAGCTGGCCGACAACGTCGAGCTCTACGAAATGAGCAAGGAAGAAGGCGACGAGGCGGGCCTGACGACCATCGAGGCCGAGGCCGAGAAGCTGCGCCCGCTCATCGAGGAGCTGGAATTCCGCCGCATGTTCAGCAATGAGGCCGACCCGCTGAACTGCTTCGTGGACATCCAGGCCGGCGCCGGCGGCACCGAGGCCTGCGACTGGGCCAGCATGCTGCTGCGCCAGTACCTGAAGTACGCCGAGCGCAAGGGCTTCAAGGCCACGGTGGAAGAAGAAACCCCGGGCGACGTGGCCGGCATCAAGAGCGCCACGATCAAGATCGAGGGCGAGTACGCCTACGGCCTGCTGCGCACCGAGACCGGCGTGCACCGCCTGGTGCGCAAGTCGCCGTTCGACTCGTCGGGCGGGCGCCACACATCGTTCGCCTCGCTGTTCGTCTACCCCGAGATCGATGACTCCATCGAGATCAACATCAATCCGTCCGACGTGCGCACCGACACCTACCGTGCCTCGGGCGCGGGCGGCCAGCACATCAACAAGACCGATTCGGCCGTCCGTCTGACACACATTCCCACGGGGATCGTGGTGCAGTGCCAGGATGGCCGCAGCCAGCACAGCAACCGCGACGTGGCCTGGCAGCGCCTGCGCTCGCGCCTGTATGACTTCGAAATGCGCAAGCGCATGGAAGAGCAGCAGAAGCTGGAAGACACCAAGACCGACGTGGGCTGGGGCCACCAGATCCGCAGCTACGTGCTGGACAACAGCCGCATCAAGGACCTGCGCACCAACGTCGAAGTCTCCGCCACGCAGAAGGTGCTGGACGGCGACCTGGACGTGTTCATCGAAGCCTCGCTCAAGCAGGGTGTCTAAACAGGGCGTGCAAACGCGCCCGCACAGATTGGAAAGCCCATCGCCATGATGAGAGAAGGACAAGCCATCGCCATCCACCGTGCCGACTACGCGGCCCCCGCGTACTGGATCGACACGGTGGATCTCACCTTTGACCTGGACCCGGCCAAGACCCGCGTGCTGAGCCGCCTGCGCGTGCGCCGCAATGCCGACGTACCCGCGCAGCCGTTGCGCCTGGATGGCGACGAGCTGAACCTGGCGCGCGTGATGGTCAACGGCGCCGGCACCTCGTTCAAGCTGGACGGCGGCCAGCTGGTGCTGGAAAACCTGCCCGAGGGCACCGAGCCCTTCGAGCTGGAGATTTTCACCACCTGCGCGCCCGCCAAGAACACCCAGCTGTCGGGCCTGTACGTGAGCCAGGGCACCTTCTTCACGCAGTGCGAGGCTGAGGGCTTTCGGCGCATCACCTACTTCCTGGACCGCCCCGACGTCATGGCCAGCTACAGCGTGCTGCTGCGCGCCAGCAAGGCCGACTACCCCGTGCTGCTGTCCAACGGCAACCTGGTGGAAAGCGGCGAGCTGGAAGACGGCCGCCACTTCGCCAAGTGGGTGGACCCGCACAAGAAGCCCAGCTACCTGTTCGCCCTGGTGGCCGGCAAGCTGGTCGCGCGCGAGCAGAAGATCAAGAGCCGCGCGGGGCGCGAGCATCTGCTGCAGGTGTACGTGCGCCCGGGCGACCTGGAGAAGACCGAGCACGCCATGAACTCCCTCATGGCCAGCATCGCGTGGGACGAGGCGCGCTTCGGCCTGAGCCTGGACCTGGACCGCTTCATGATCGTCGCCACCAGCGACTTCAACATGGGCGCCATGGAAAACAAGGGCCTGAACATCTTCAACACGAAGTACGTTCTGGCCAGCCAGGCCACGGCGACGGACGTGGACTTCGCCAACATCGAGTCCGTGGTGGGCCACGAGTACTTCCACAACTGGACAGGCAACCGCGTCACCTGCCGCGACTGGTTCCAGCTGTCGCTCAAGGAAGGCCTCACCGTCTTTCGCGACCAGGAATTCAGCATGGACATGGCGGGCAGCCCGTCCGCGCGCGCCGTCAAGCGCATCGAGGACGTGCGCGTGCTGCGCACCGTGCAGTTCCCCGAGGATGCGGGCCCCATGGCCCACCCCGTGCGGCCCGACAGCTATGTCGAGATCAACAACTTCTACACCGTCACAATCTATGAGAAGGGCGCCGAGGTGGTGCGCATGCAGCACAACCTGGTCGGGCGCGACGGCTTTGCCAAGGGGCTGAAGCTGTACTTCGAGCGCCACGACGGCCAGGCCGTGACCTGCGACGACTTCGCCCAGGCCATGGCCGACGCCAACCCCGGCAGCCCGCTGGCCCAGCACCTGGAGCAATTCAAGCGCTGGTACTCCCAGGCAGGCACGCCGCGCGTGAAGGCCGTTGGCCAGTACGACGCCGACGCACGCCGCTACACGCTCACGCTGTCCCAAAGCTGCCCCGCCACGCCGGGCCAGCCCGACAAGCTGCCCTTTGTGATCCCCGTGACGCTGGGCCTGGTGGGCACCGACGGCCGCGCGCTGGCACTGCAGCTGGACGGCGAAGCCGCGGCGGGCGCTCCGGAGCGCACCGTGGTGCTGACCGAGGGCGAGATGACGCTCACCTTCACAGGGGTGGACGTGCCGCCCGTGCCCTCGCTGCTGCGCTCCTTCAGCGCACCGGTGGTCCTGGACTGCGAATACAGCGACGCCGAGCTGCTCACCCTGCTGGCGCACGACAGCGATGCCTTCAACCGCTGGGAAGCCGGCCAGCGCCTGATGCTGCGCATCGCTATCAATGCGATAGCTGATGGCGCTTTACTGGCGGGCGTAAACGGCCAGATCGGCCAGAACCTCCTGCCCCAGCCGCTGGTGCAGGCCATGCGCGACGTACTGCGCCACCCCACGCTGGACGCGGCCTTCAAGGAACTGGTACTGACCCTGCCGTCCGAGGGCTACATCGCCGAGCAGCTGGACACGGTGGACCCGCAGCGCGTGCATGCCGTGCGCGAGGCGCTGCGCGAGCAGCTGGCCCTGGCGCTGCGTGACGACTGGGTCTGGGCCTGGGAGGAGCACCACGCCACGGGCGGCTACCGCCCGGATGCCGTGTCGGCGGGCCGCCGCGCCCTGGCCGGCCTGGCCCTGGGCATGCTGTGCCTGGCCGCGCGTTCCAGCGGCGACATCGTGTGGCCCGGCAAGACCTACCAGCGCTTCAAGGACGCGGGCAATATGACCGACCGCTTCAACGCGCTGGCGGCGCTGGTCGGCAGCGGCCACGAGTTGGCGGCGCCCGCGCTGGCGCGCTTTCATGCGCTGTTCAAGGACGACGCCTTGGTGCTGGACAAGTGGTTCGCGCTGCAGGCGGGCGCGCCCGACCGCGGCGGCCAGGTGCTGCCGGCCGTGCGCCAGCTCATGAAGCACCCGGACTTCCACATCAAGAACCCCAACCGCGCGCGCAGCGTGATCTTCAGTTACTGCAACGGCAACCCCGGGGGCTTTCACCGCACCGACGCCGCCGGCTACGTCTTCTGGGCCGACCGCGTGCTGGAGCTGGACAGTCTCAACCCCCAGGTGGCCGCCCGCCTGGCGCGCGCGCTGGACCGCTGGAAGAAGCTCGCCGAGCCTTACCGCACGGCCGCCCACGAAGCCATCTCCCGCGTGGCCGCCAAGACCGACCTCTCCAACGACGTGCGCGAAGTCGTCACCCGCGCCCTTGCCGATTAAGAAAGGCCTCCATGACCGAACGTATCAGCCTCACCCGCTACCTTGTCGAGCAGCAGCGCGTCCATGGCCGCATCCCCCCGCAGCTGCGCCTGCTGGTGGAGGTGGTTGCGCGCGCCTGCAAGCGCATCAGCTTCGCCGTGAACAAGGGCGATCTTGGCGACGTGATGGGCTCCGCCGGAACCGAGAACGTTCAGGGTGAGGTTCAAAAGAAGCTGGACATCATTGCCAACGAGGTGTTGATCGAAGCCAACGAATGGGGCGGGCATCTGGCTGCGATGGCGTCTGAGGAAATGGATGGGATCTATGTGGTGCCCAACCGCTTTCCCCAGGGCGAGTACCTGCTGATGTTCGACCCCCTGGACGGTTCGTCCAACATCGACGTCAACGTGAGCATTGGCACCATTTTCTCGGTGCTGCACAAGCACCATGACGATCCCACCACTGACGAACCCGTCACCGAAGCCGACTTCTTGCAGCCCGGCCACCAGCAGGTCGCCGCGGGCTACTGCATCTATGGTCCGCAGACCACGTTGGTGCTGACCGTGGGCGACGGCGTGGCCATGTTCACGCTGGACCGCGAACAGGGCTCCTTCGTGCTCACGCGCGAGAACATCCGCATTCCTGAGGACACCAAGGAATTCGCGATCAACATGAGCAATATGCGCCACTGGGATGCACCCGTGCGCCGCTACATCGACGAATGCCTGCAGGGCAAGGAAGGCCCGCGCGGCAAGGACTTCAACATGCGCTGGATCGCCAGCATGGTCGCCGACGTGCACCGCATCCTGATGCGCGGCGGCATCTTCATGTACCCCTGGGACAAGCGCGAGCCAAACAAGCCCGGCAAGCTGCGCCTGATGTATGAGGCCAACCCCATGGGCTGGCTGGTCGAGCAGGCCGGCGGCGCCGCCACCAACGGCCGCCAACGCATCCTGGACATCCAGCCCGCCCAGTTGCACGAACGCGTGAGCGTGATCCTGGGCTCAAAGAATGAGGTCGATCGCGTAACAAGTTACCACTCCGGTATATAATGTGAGTCTTCGCCGGAGTAGCTCAGTCGGTAGAGCAGCTCATTCGTAATGAGAAGGTCGCGTGTTCGATTCATGTCTCCGGCACCAAATGAAAGCCCCTGATTCGCAAGAGTCAGGGGCTTTTGCTTTGGCGGAATGCATGGGAAGTCCGCCGCTCTCGGGAGCTTTGAACCATGCGTTGCGGCTTCTCTGCCATCCACCCGCCGCACCGCAAAGCCGACGTAAAGACCCCTTCGACCTCTAGCGACCATCCAGCAAGCGCTGGCCGCTATCTTTTTTGCATATTGCTTCCAGCACCGACAATCCAGAGTCCCTAAACCCGGACCCTGCCATGCTCCCTGCAACGCACTTCGCACTGTTGGCCCTCCGGCGCCGGGCCTGGGTGCTGGCCATAGCTGCTTGTGTAGGAGCAGCAAACGCGCAGCCGGCTGCTGCCCTGGAGTCGCCCTCCTCCGCGGACCCGGCGGCGCCCTCGCCCACGCTGGCGCAGCATTACCACCCGGGCGTGGTGGTCGCGGACTATTGGGTGAGCGAAAAATACGACGGTGTGCGCGCCCTCTGGACCGGTCAGCAACTGATCAGCCGGCAGGGCCTGCCCATCCGGGCGCCAGCGTGGTTCACCGCCGGCTGGCCGCCGGTACCGATGGATGGCGAACTGTGGGCCGGCCGCGGCCAGTTTGCCGCCGCGCAGGCGGCCGTGGCGCAGGCCACGCCCGACGATGCCCGGTGGCGCGCGCTGCGGTACATGGTGTTCGACCTGCCGCGCGCGCCGGGCGGTTTCGGCGAGCGCCTGCCCCTGCTGCGCCGCACCGTGGCCCATCTGGGCCAGCCGTGGGTCCAGCCTGCAGCGCAATGGAGGGTGTCCAGCCACACGGAACTGATGGGGCAGTTGCACCGGCTGGAGAAGGCCGGCGCCGAGGGACTGATGCTGCGCCGGGACGACGCGCCCTACCGTGGCGGGCGCAGCGATGATCTGCTCAAGCTCAAGACCTTCGAGGATGCGGAGGCCGTGGTGGTAGGGCAAGAGCCCGGACGCGGCAAATACGCGGGCCAGACCGGCGCGCTGCTGGTGGCGCTGCCCGACGGCCGGCGCCTGCGCTTGGGCAGCGGCCTGCCGGATGCGGTGCGGCGCAATCCACCGCCGGTGGGCACCGTGGTGACCTACCGCTTCAACGGCACCCACGCAAGCGGCTTGCCGCGGTTTGCGCGCTTCTGGCGAGTGCGCGCCGACGCGCCCTCCGCGCCCTCCGCGGCCAACGCAGCCGCTGCTGGCGGGCAGGCCAATCTGGAGCCCGGCCCAGCAAGAAACAGAGGCAAATGAGGTCCTAGCGCATACCCAGCAAGCGCTGCCAGCTATCAAAACAAAAGCAAAAGGGGCGGTCGCCCGCCCCTCTTCAGCCCGCCCCTCCTGCGAGAGGCGCTGCCGGCACTTCAGATGGTGCGGCCAAACGGGCCGTCGCTGCCCACCTGCACCAGCGACTCAGGGTCGTTGGCGCGGGGCTTGCGGCTGCCGCCCGTGCCCTGCGCCACGCAGTCGGCGTAATAACGCACGTTGCCGTTGTCGTCCTCAATCTCCACAAGGCCGTGGATGTCGGTCTCAAACCCCGGGCAGAGCTTGGAGAACTCGCGCGAGAACTTGAGGTAGTCCACGATCTTCTTGTTGAACACCTCGCCGGGAATCAGCAGCGGAATACCCGGCGGGTACGGCGTGATCAGGCTGGTGGTGATGCGGCCTTCCAGCTGGTCGATCTCCACGCGCTCGGTCTTGCGCTGCGCGATGTGGGCATAGGCGTCGCTGGGCTTCATGGCCGGCGTGAGGTCCGAGAGGTACATCTCGGTCGTCAGGCGGGCGATGTCGTACTTGGCGTACAGCTGGTGCACATGCTGGCAGAGATCCTTCAGGCCCATGCGCTCGTAGCGCTTGTGCTGCTGGCAGAACTCGGGAAGGATGCGCCACATGGGCTGGTTCTTCTCGTAGTCGTCCTTGAACTGCTGCAGCGCGGCCAGCAGCGTATTCCAGCGGCCCTTGGTGATGCCGATGGTGAACATGATGAAAAACGAGTACAGGCCCGTCTTCTCCACCACCACGCCGTGCTCGGACAGGTATTTGGTGACGATGCTGGCCGGAATGCCGGTCTTGTCGAACTTACCGTCCAGGTTCAGGCCGGGCGTGACGATGGTGGACTTGATCGGGTCCAGCATGTTGAAGCCGTCGGCCAGCGCGCCGAAGCCATGCCACTTGCTCGCGCCGTTCTTCTTGCCCTTGGCGTCGCCGCGGATGATCCAGTCGTCTGCGCGGCCCACACCCTCGTCGGCGAGCTTGTCGGGGCCCCAGACCTTGAACCACCAGTCGTCCTTGCCGAACTCGTCCTCCACCTTGCGCATGGCGCGGCGAAAGTCCAGCGCTTCGACCAGGCTTTCCTCCACCAGGGCGGTGCCGCCGGGCGGCTCCATCATGGCCGCAGCCACGTCGCAGCTGGCGATGATGCTGTACTGCGGGCTGGTCGAGGTGTGCATCAGGTACGCCTCGTTGAACAGGTGGCGGTCCAGCTTGGTGGTCTGGCTGTCCTGCACCAGCACATGGCTGGCCTGGCTGATGCCGGCCAGCAGCTTGTGGATGGACTGCGTGGCGTACACCACCGATTGCTTGGGCCGCGCGCGCTTCTTGCCCATGGCGTGGTAGCTGCCGTAGAACGGGTGGAAGGCCGCATGCGGCAACCAGGCCTCGTCAAAGTGCAGGTTCTCGACGTAGCCGTCGAGCATGCCCTTGATGGTCTCGGTGTTGTAGAGCACGCCGTCGTAGGTCGACTGCGTGAGGGTCAGCACGCGCGGCTTGACCTTCTTGGCGTCCACGCCCTTGAGCAGCGGGTTGGCCTTGATCTTCGCCTGGATGGTCGCGGGCTCGAATTCGCTTTGCGGAATGGGCCCGATGATGCCGAAGTGGTTGCGCGTGGGTTTCAGGAACACGGGGATCGCCCCGGTCATGATGATGCTGTGCAGGATGGACTTGTGGCAGTTGCGGTCCACCACCACCACGTCGCCCGGTGCCACGGTGTGGTGCCACACCATCTTGTTGGAGGTGGACGTGCCGTTGGTCACGAAGAAGCAGTGGTCGGCGTTGAAGATGCGCGCGGCGTTGCGCTCGCTCTCGCCGATGGCGCCGTTGTGGTCCAGCAGCTGGCCCAGTTCCTCCACGGCGTTGCACACGTCGGCGCGCAGCATGTTCTCACCATAGAACTGGTGGTACATCTGGCCCACGGGGCTCTTGAGGAACGCCACGCCGCCCGAGTGGCCCGGGCAGTGCCAGCTGTAGGAGCCGTCTTCCGCGTAATCCAGCAGCGCCTTGAAGAATGGCGGCTGCACGCCCTCCAGGTAGCTCTTGGCCTCGCGGATGATGTGCTTGGCCACGAACTCGGGCGTGTCCTCGAACATGTGGATGAAGCCGTGCAGCTCGCGCAGGATGTCGTTGGGCAGGTGGCGCGCGGTCTTGGTCTCGCCGTGCACGTAGATCGGCACGTCGGCGTTCTTGCGGCGTACCTCTTCGATGAAGGCGCGCAGGCTGTGCACGATGGGATCCTGGCCCGTGCCCAGCGTGAATTCCTCGTCGTCGATCGACAGGATGAACGCGCTGGCGCGGCTTTGCTGCTGGGCGAACTGCGACAGGTCGCCGTAGCTGGTCACGCCCAGGACCTCGAACCCTTCCGCCTCGATGGCCTGCGCCAGCGCCCGGATCCCCAGGCCGGAGGTGTTCTCTGAACGATAGTCCTCGTCGATGATGACGATGGGAAAGCGAAATTTCATGCGCTGCCTCCGATGACCGGGCCAAAAAAACGAAAGAGGCGCGCAGTGTAAGGAATATGCGTGCTATCCCTATGAACACCGCAGCATTTCGCCCAGAATCCATCGACCTGGAAACAACACCGCGCCGCCCGCCGGCGCGCACCCGACAGAGAGGGAAGGAGAAAACACATGAATCTGGACGCATCCACGCTCTGGTGGCTCATGGCCGGGGTGGCCGTGGTGGCCGAGCTGCTCACCGGCACCTTTTACCTGCTGATGCTGGCCGTGGGCCTGGCGGCCGGCGCACTCGCGGCCCACGCGGGCCTGGGCAACACGGCGCAGATCCTGGTGAGCGCACTGGTCGGGGCCGGCACCGTGCTGGGGGCCTACGTCAGGCGCCGCAGCCGGCCGGGCGAGCCATCCGCGCGGGCCGACCGCAGCGTGAACCTGGACGTGGGCGAGACGGTGTTCATCGACGCCTGGCAGCCCGACGGCACGGCCGTCGTGAAGTACCGCGGCGCGAGCTGGACCGCCATCCACCGCCCCGGCATCACGCCCGCTACCGGCCCGCACCGCGTGGCCGAGCTGGTGGGCAACCGCCTGCTGGTCGATCCGCTGTAGCGCGCGCACGCCATCCCGCCCTCTCCCTTCACCGCAGCCGCCCTTGCCGGCGCAGAAAGCCAAGAACCCATGGAAGTCGCCATCGTCCTCTTCGTCATCGCCGTGATCTTCATCGCGCGCGCCGTCAAGATCGTGCCCCAGCAGCACGCCTGGGTGAAGGAGCGCCTGGGCAAGTACGCGGGCACGCTCTCGCCCGGCCCCAAGTTCATCATCCCCTTCGTCGACCGCATCGCCTACAAGCACAGCCTCAAGGAGATCCCGCTGGACGTGCCCAGCCAGATCTGCATCACCAAGGACAACACCCAGCTGCAGGTGGACGGCATCCTGTACTTTCAGGTGACCGACCCCATGCGCGCCAGCTACGGTTCGTCCAACTACATCACCGCCATCTCGCAGCTGGCCCAGACCACGCTGCGCAGCGTGATCGGCAAGCTGGAGCTGGACAAGACGTTCGAAGAGCGCGACATGATCAACGCCCAGGTGGTGCAGGCCATCGACGAGGCGGCGCTGAACTGGGGCGTGAAGGTGCTGCGCTACGAGATCAAAGACCTGACGCCGCCCGCAGAGATCCTGCGTGCCATGCAGGCCCAGATCACCGCCGAGCGTGAAAAGCGCGCATTGATTGCCGCTTCGGAAGGCCGCCGCCAGGAACAGATCAACATCGCCACCGGCGAGCGTGAGGCCTTCATCGCCCGCTCCGAGGGTGAAAAGCAAGCCGCCATCAACAACGCCCAGGGCGAGGCCGCCGCCATCACCGCCGTGGCCGACGCCACCGCCCAGGCCATCGAGCGCATTGCCGCCGCCATCCGCCAGCCGGGCGGCGAGCAGGCCGTGCAGCTCAAGGTCGCCGAAAAGGCCGTGGAGGCGTATGGCAAGGTGGCCGCGGACGCCACCACCACGCTCATCGTGCCCAGCAACATGACCGAGGTATCCGCACTCGTCAGTTCGGCCATGAAGATGATCCAGACGCAGCAGCGCAGCTGACCCAACGCTTTCGCTCTTTTTTTTATAGCTACCAGCGCTCACCCCACAAGCGCTGGAGCCACTTTTTGCTTAGAACTGCGCATGAATTCCCCCGTAGCCCCCTTCTTCACGGCCCGCGTGGGCGACGACGGCACCCAGTGCGATGCCTGGCCCGAGCAGCCGCTGCTGCTGTCGCTGGAGCAAGGCGGTATCGACTGGCCCAGCTCCTGCCGCAACGGCACCTGCCGCACCTGCATCGGCGTGCTGGCGGAGGGCGAGGTGCGCTATGCCATCGACTGGCCGGGCCTGACGGCAGAAGAAAAGGCCGAGGGCTGCGTGCTGCCCTGCGTGGCCTATCCCGTGAGCGACGTGAAGCTGGAGGCCCCCGCCATCTGAGCCCTGTGCCGCGCTCCGCGCACCGGTACGGTTGAGGCAGCGCAACCTGCGGCCCGCTTGCCCCCACCTGCGGCAGACTTACCGCGGCGGCGCGCGGACAACGGCCCGGCGGCGCGACTAGAATTGGCCGCTTCGGGACCGCGCGTCCCTCCTCCGTGCGGCAGGGGCCGCATCGCCGTTCTTTGGGGGCACGCCCGTTGCCCGCCCGCCGGGGAACGCACACCGCCCCGGCCCGCATGGCCCATCCGAAAGCCCTGCATGACCACCCCCCTCACGCCCGCGCCCATCTCGCCCGTCCAGGACATCGTGGCCGAGTTGCGCGCCGGCCGCATCGTGATCCTCGTCGATGAGGAAGACCGCGAGAACGAAGGCGACCTCGTGATCGCCGCGGACCATGTCACGCCCGAGGCCATCAACTTCATGGCGCGCTTCGGCCGCGGCCTGATCTGCCTGACCCTCACGCGCGAACGCTGCGAGCGCCTGCGCCTGCCGCCCATGGTGGCGCGCAACGGCACCAAGATGGGCACCGCCTTCACCGTCTCCATCGAGGCGGCCGAGGGCGTGACCACCGGCATCAGTGCCGCCGACCGCGCGCGCACCGTGCAGGCCGCCGTGGCCGCCAACGCCCAGGCTGCCGACCTGGTGCAGCCCGGCCACATCTTCCCGCTGCAGGCGGTGGATGGCGGCGTGCTCATGCGCGCCGGCCACACCGAGGCCGGCTGCGACCTGGCCGCCATGGCCGGCTGCAGCCCCTCCTCCGTGATCTGCGAGGTGATGAAGGACGACGGCACCATGGCCCGCCTGCCGGACCTGCAGCTGTTCGCGGCCGAGCACGGCATCAAGATCGGCACGATCGCCGACCTGATCGAATACCGCAGCCGCACCGAGTCGCTGGTGCACAAGGTGGCTTCGCGCCAGATCACCACGGCGTTCGGCGAGTTCACCATGCACGCCTTCCGCGACGAGCCGAGCCAGGCCGTGCACCTGGCCCTGGTCAAGGGCCAGTGGGACGCCGCAGAGAGCGTGCCCGTGCGCGTGCACGAGCCCTTGTCGGTACTGGACCTGCTGGAAGTGGGCCGCGGCATGCACTCGTGGAGCCTGGACGCCAGCCTGCAATACATCCACCACCACGGCCAGGGCGTGGCCGTGCTGCTGAACTGCGGCGAGAGTGCCGAGCAGCTGCTGGAGCAGTTTGAAGGCACGGCCCGCGCCGCCCAGGCGCCCGAGCGCGGTCGCATGGACCTGCGCACCTACGGCGTGGGCGCGCAGATCCTGCGCGAAGTGGGCGTGGCCAAGATGCAGCTCATGGGCCAGCCGCGCCGCATGCCCAGCATGGTGGGCTATGGACTCGAAATCACCGGCTACATCCCCAAGGAATAAGACATGTTTGGCGCAGACAAAGGAACCGCGGATAAGCTCGATGGCAAGAAGCTGCACATCGGCATCGTGCAGGCCCGCTTCAACGAGAACATCACCAACACCCTCGCCGCGGCCTGCCGTGCAGAGCTGCTGCGCCTGGGCGTGCAGGAAAAGCACATCCGCCACGTGCTGGTGCCCGGCGCGCTGGAAGTGCCCGTGGCGCTGCAGGCCCTGGCCGAGCGCGACGAGTACGACGCGCTGATCGCGCTGGGCTGCATCATCCGCGGCGAGACCTACCACTTCGAGCTGGTGGCCAACGAATCTGGCGCGGGCGTGACCCGCCTGGCCCTGGACTACCAGGTACCGATCGCCAACGCCATCATCACCACCGAAAACCTGGAACAGGCCCTCGCCCGCCAGACCGAAAAGGGCGTGGACGCGGCCCGCGTGGCCGTGGAAATGGCCAACTTGCTGGAGGAGCTGTCGTGACCGATTCCGCCAACCCCACGCCATCCGCGCGGCCGCCGCGCCAGCCGCGCACCGGCACCACCGGCACCGGCGCGCGCAAGGCCGGCTCCAAGTCGGGCCGCAGCCGCGCGCGCGAATTCGCCCTGCAGGCGCTCTACCAGCACCTGGTGGGAGGCAACGACGCCACCGCCATCGACGTGTTCACGCGCGACCTGTCGGGCTTTCACAAGGCCGACGCGGCGCACTACGACGCGCTCCTGCACGGCTGCATCACCACCGCCCAGTACATGGACGAGCTGATCGCACCGCAGCTGGACCGCAAGATGAGCGAGATCTCGCCCATCGAGCATGCGGTGATGTGGATCGGCGTGTACGAATTCCAACATTGCCAGGACGTGCCCTGGCGCGTGGTCATCAACGAGTGCATCGAGCTGGCCAAGGAGTTCGGCGGCACCGACGGCCACAAGTACGTCAACGGCGTGCTCAACGGCCTGGCGCCGCAATTGCGCGCCACCGAGGTCGCGGCCGACAAGGCCGCCGCCCGCGGCTGAAGGCCCCGCCCTCTTGCGCCGCTTCGCATTGTTCGTTCCCTCAGCGCACCCGCCGCTGGCCTCAGCCGGCGGGTGCCTGCATGCTGCACCGCCATGAAGTTTTCCACCCGCGCCGAGCGCATCGAACCCTTTTACGTGATGGAAGTGGCCAAGGCCGCCCAGGCCCTGGCGCGCGAGGTCGCCGGCACCCGCGAGCCGATGATCTTCCTGAACATCGGCGAGCCCGACTTCACCGCGCCCCCGCTGGTGGTGGAGGCGGCCGACCGCGCGGTGCGCAGTGGGGCCACGCAGTACACCAACGCCCTGGGCCTGGAGGCGCTGCGCGAGCGCATCAGCGGCTGGTATGCCGAGCGCTTTGGCGTGGATGTACCCGCGCGGCGCATCGTGGTCACGGCCGGCGCATCGGCCGCGCTGCAGCTGGCCTGCCTGGCGCTGATCGACGCGGGCGACGAGGTCCTGATGCCCGACCCCAGCTACCCCTGCAACCGCCACTTCGTGAGCGCGGCGGAAGGCAAAGCGGTGCTGATCCCCACCACGGCCGAGGAGCGCTTCCAGCTCAGCGCCGCCAAGGTCGAGGCCGCATGGGGTACCAAGACACGCGGCGTGCTGCTGGCATCGCCCTCCAACCCCACGGGCACCTCGATTGCGCCGGACGAACTGCGCCGCATCCACGATGTGGTGCGCGGCAAGGGTGGGCTCACGATCATCGACGAGATCTACCTCGGCCTGTCCTATGACGACGCCTTCGGCCAGACGGCGCTGGCGCTGGGCGAGGACATCATCAGCATCAACAGCTTCAGCAAGTACTTCAACATGACCGGCTGGCGCCTGGGCTGGATGGTGGTGCCCGAGGCCATGGTGCCCGTGGTGGAGCGTCTGGCGCAGAACCTGTTCATCTGCGCCAGCACGGTGTCGCAGCATGCGGCGCTGGCCTGCTTCGAGCCGGACAGCATCGCCGAGTACGAACGCCGCCGCGCAGAGTTCAAGGCGCGGCGAGACTACTTCATCCCCGCACTCGATGCCCTGGGCCTCACGGTGCCGGTGCAGCCCGATGGCGCCTTCTACGCCTGGGCCGACTGCACGCAGGCCGCCGAGCGCCTGGGCGTCGCCGGCAGCTGGGACTTCGCCTACGAGCTGATGCGCCGTGCCCACCTGGCCATCACGCCGGGGCGCGACTTCGGCACGGCCGACACCCAACGCTTCGTGCGCTTTTCCACGGCCAACTCCATGGCGCAGTTGCAGGAAGCGGTGGCGCGCCTGAAGCGCCTGATCGGCTGACCCCTCCAGGCGTGCCAGCATGGCTTTCGAGTGGCCCGTTCGCATTTACTGGGAAGACACCGATGCCGGCGGCATCGTGTTCTATGCCAACTATCTCAAGTTCTTCGAGCGCGCGCGCACCGAGTGGCTGCGCTCGCGGGACCTGGGCCAGCAACGATTGCGGGAACTCACGGGCGGCATGTTTGTCGTAACCGACGCACGCCTGCGCTACCTGCGCCCCGCCCGCCTGGACGATGAACTGATTGTTACCGCCAGCCTGCGCGAAGGGGGCCGCGCTTCGCTCACAATCGAGCAGCAGGCGCTCTTGAAACCAGAGCAGATGATCCCCGACTCTCCCCCCGCACTGCTGTGCGAAGGCACCATCCGCATCGGCTGGGTGGATGCCGCCACCATGCGCCCTGCACGCATTCCGGGGTCCCTTTTGGAACGACTCTCCTCATCATGAATTCCCAAGACATGTCCATCTTGAGCCTGGTGCTCAATGCCAGCTGGGTGGTGCAGCTGGTGATGCTGCTGCTGCTCGCGGTTTCCGTGGCCAGCTGGGCCGCCATCTTCCGCAAGCTGTTCGCACTCAAGCGCGTGAAGGCCCTGAACGAAGACTTCGAGCGCGACTTCTGGTCGGGCACCAGCCTGAATGACCTGTACGCCAGCGCCACGCACAACGCCAAGAGCGCGGGCCCGATGGAGCGCATCTTCGCCAGCGGCATGCGCGAATACCAAAAGCTGCGGGAACGCCGCATCAGCGACCCCGGCACACTGCTGGACGGCGCGCGCCGCGCCATGCGCGCGAGCTTCCAGCGCGAGATGGACGTGATCGAGTCCAGCCTCTCGTTCCTTGGCTCGGTGGCCTCGGTGTCGCCCTATGTGGGCCTGTTCGGCACCGTCTGGGGGATCATGCACGCCTTCACCGGCTTCGCCGGCATGGAGCAGGTAACGCTCGCCACGGTGGCGCCCGGCATCGCCGAAGCGCTGGTGGCCACCGCCATCGGCCTGTTCGCCGCCATTCCCGCCGTGATTGCGTACAACCGCTTCGCACGCGACATCGACCGCGTGGCGACGCACCAGGAGACCTTCATCGAGGAGTTCTCCAACATCCTGCAGCGCAACCTGGGCGCACACCCCGCGTCCCCCTCGGGGCATTGAGATGAAGGACATCCCCCTGAGCCGCTGCGCGGCTTCCCCCTTCTCTCGCAGCGCTACCCACTGCGGGAAAGGGGATCGATTGCTCAGCGCGGCGGGACGGCCCTTGCGCGGCGTCTGCTGGCATCGGACACGTCCGTTTTATCCACAGCGCGCACTGCTCAGCGCAATGGAGAACTGAAATGCCTGCCATGGCCTCACGCAGCGGCACCCGCCGCCGCTCCATGAACGAAATCAACATGGTGCCGTTCATCGACGTGATGCTGGTGCTGCTCATCATCTTCATGGTGACCGCGCCCATGCTCACGCCCAGTTCGGTGAACGTGCCTTCCGTGGGCAAAGGCGCCAAGGTGCCCAAGACGCGCGCGGACGTCATCGTCGACAAGGACGGCAGCATCCGCTTCAAGGCCGACGGCAACGAACGCACCGTGCCGCTGCAAAACCTGGGCGCCACCGCCAAGAACTGGCTCAAGGACCAGCCAGAGGACACACCCGTGCTCATCAGCGCCGACAAGAACGTGTCGTACGACGCGGTGATGAAGGCCATGTCTGCGCTGCAACAGGCGGGCGTGGCACGCGTCGCCCTGGCGGTGAAGAGCGGCGGCTGACGAGAACTTTCACACGATCTAATGCACGCCACGAACGACCGCGACCAGTTTGCCCCGCCCCGCCCGCCCGGACGCATGCGGGCCATCGCCCTGGCGGTACTCGCCCATGCCGCGCTGATCGGCGCGCTGACCTGGGGCGTGAACTGGAAGAGCAGTTCCGACCAACCGGCGGTAGAGGCCGAACTCTGGTCCGCGGTCCCCCAGCAAGCGGCGCCGCGCGCCGTGGAGCCGCCCCCACCCCCTGCTCCGGCCCCTACCCCCGCACCAGAGCCCGCGCCCGCACCGCCGCCTCCACCGCCACCACCGCGTCCGGAGCAAGCCGACACGCGCGAGGCCGACATCGCCCTGCAGCAGCAGAAGAAGCGCCTGGAAGAAGAAAAGAAAAAGCGCGAACAGCAACTGGAGCGCGAGAAGCGCGAACGCGAGCGCAAGGAAGAAGAGCGCCGCGAGCGGCTGGAGCAGGAGAAGAAGGAACGCCTGCTGGCGCAGCAAAAGGCCGAGCGCGAGAAAGCCGAACGCGAAAAGGCCGAGAAGGAGAAGGCCGCCAAGGCCGAGCAGGACAAACAGAAGAAGCTGGCCGAGGACAAGCGCCGCAAGGCCGAGGAAGCCCGTGAAGCCAAGGAGGCCGAGGCGCTCCGCCAGGAGAACCTGCGCCGCATGATGCAGGGGCTGCCAGGCGCCACGGGCGGCGAGACCGCCACGGGCACCGCGCAGCGCAGCTCCGGCCCCTCAGGCAGCTACGGTGGCAAGGTGGCCGCCAAGGTACGCCCCAACATCGTCTATCCCGACACCATCTCGGGCAACCCGCGCGCCGAGGTCGAGGTGCGCGCCGCTCCGGACGGCACCATCGTCGGCGCGCGCATCACCCAGTCCAGCGGCAACAAGGCGTGGGACGACGCGGTGATTCGTGCACTGCACCGCACGGAAACCCTGCCACGCGACGTGGACGGCCGCGTGCCGTCGTCCCTGGTGATCGGCTTCCGCCCGCGCGACTGAAGCAAAAAAGAGAGCTGCCTGCGCTCGCCCCTCAAGGGTTTCACATTGAAAACACTGTGAAACCTATTTGAGGCAAGCGCCGGCAGCTATTATTTTCGATAACAGCCGACAGCCAGTCGAACTCAGCTGCGCTGCTCGATGAGGCGATTGATACGCAACGCGCCGAGTGTGCAGACCACTCCCGACAGCAGATACAGCGTCACCGCCCCCAGCCCGAAACGTGCCGACAGCCCCAAGGCCACCAACGGCGCGAAGGCCGCGCCGATCAGCCAGGCCAGGTCGGACGACAGTGCCGCCCCGGTGTAGCGGTGCTGGGTGGAGAAGTTGGTCGTCACCGTGCCCGATGCCTGGCCGTACGACAGGCCCAGCAGCACGAAGCCCAGCAGCAGGAACACCGTGCCGCCCACCGCGCCACCGCCCAGCAGCCAGGGCGTGGCCAGGCTGAACAGGCCAATCAGCACGGCCATGGAGCCCAGCAGGTTGCGCCGGCCCATGCGGTCGGCCAACCGCCCCGACACCACCACCGCGCCGATGGCCAGGAATGCGCCGGCGATCTGCACGCACAGCACCTCGGCCATGGAGCGGTCGGAGAACAGGGCGAACCACGACAGCGGGAACACCGTCACCACGTGAAAGAGTGCGAAGCTAGCGAGTGCCGCAAAGGCGCCCAGCACCACATTGCTCCCCTCTTCGCGCATCACGCGGGCCACGCCCACGGGCTCCAGTTCCTTCTCTTGCAGCAATTCGGCATAGGACTGCCCCACCACCAGGCGCAGCCGCGCAAACAGCGCCACCACGTTGATCGCAAAGGCCACGCAGAACGGGTAGCGCCAGCCCCAGGCCAGGAATTCTTCGCTGGAGAGGCTGCCGTACAGGTAGGCGAACAACCCGGCGGCCAATGCAAACCCCACGGGCGCGCCCAGTTGCCCCACCATGGAATACCAGCCCCGGCGCTCCGGCGGTGCGGCCATCGCCAGCAGCGACGGCAGCCCGTCCCAGGAGCCGCCCAGCGCCAGCCCCTGGCCGAAGCGCAGCACCGCCAGCGCCCCAGCGGCTGCCAGCCCCGCCACCTGGTAGCTGGGCAGGAAAGCCATGCTCACCGTACAGCCGCCCAGCAGGAACAGCGCCAGCGTCAGCTTGGTGCCGCGCCCCCAGCGCCGCTGCACGGCCATGGAGATGGCGGTGCCCAGCGGCCGGGCGATGAAGGCGATGGCAAAGATGGCAAAGGCCATGAGCGTGCCGTCCAGCCGCGACATGAAGGGGAACAACAGCGACGGGAAGACCAGCACGCAAGCGATCCCGAATACGAAGAAGTCGAAATACTCCGACGCGCGCCCGATGATCACGCCCACGGCGATCTCGCCCGGGGTGACGTCTTCGTCGGTGTGCGCGCGCGACAGCGATGCCGCGCTCTCGGGGCCGTAAACGGGGTATGCGACGGAACCGCTACTCATGACCGTACTCCTTGGCTTTGCAGACACAGCTCCGTTCTACACGCAAGCCCCGCGGTCAACAAGTACGCTTACACTGACGTCCCGCGCGGGAAAACCCTCACGCCCAGTCGGCCATCCGCGCCGCCATGGTCGCGCCCGCAGGCCGCATACGGCCTGCCATCACGCCATAAGTTTGACCCTGGACAAAATGTCCAATCGACAAATGCGCTAGGCGTATTACATTCGTCTCCGTCCAGTAATTCGCGTTTACACCTAGCGCCGCGCCCGCCCGCGCGACGCAAGGCCGTGCACGCTTTTTGACACGCCTAGCAATGCTCCAACTGAAGAAACTCCGCGGGCCCACCTGGCTCGCCGCGGCTTTGGCCGCAGCCAGCCTGGCTGGTTGCAGCAAGGCCGTCGTATTGAACCCGGCGGGTGATATCGCTGCCCAGCAGGGCAACCTGGTGGTGACTGCCACGGTGCTGATGCTGATCGTCATCGTGCCGGTGATCCTGCTGACGCTGCTGTTCGCCTGGAAGTACCGCCAGGGCAACACCGACGCCGAGTACGACCCCGACTGGCACCACTCCACCTCGCTGGAGTTGGTGATCTGGAGCGTGCCGCTGATGATCATCATTGCCCTGGGCGCGCTGACCTGGATCGCTACCCACAAGCTGGACCCCTACCGCCCCCTGGACCGCATCGACGCCCAGCGCGCGCTGGCCGCCGACGTCAAACCGCTGGAAGTGCAGGTGGTGGCCATGGACTGGAAGTGGCTGTTCTTCTACCCCGAGCAGGGCATTGCCACGGTGAACGAGGTGGCCGCGCCTGTGGACCGCCCGATCCTGTTCAAGCTCACCGCCACGTCCACCATGAACGCGTTCTACGTGCCCGACCTGGCCGGCATGATCTACGCCATGCCTGGCATGCAGACCGAGCTGAACGCCATCATCAACAAGCCCGGCGTGTTCCATGGCCTCGCCTCGCACTACAGCGGCCCCGGCTTCTCCGGCATGACCTTCAAGTTCCACGGCCTGAGCGATGCCGAGTTCGCCCAGTGGGTGGACAAGGCCAAGACCGAAGGCAAGCCCCTGGACAAGACCACCTACCTGCAACTGGCCAAGCCCAGCCAGCGCGACCCCGTGCAGCGCTTTTCTACCGTGGAAACGGGCTTGTACGGCAAGGTGCTCAACCGCTGCGTGGAAGACGGGCAGATGTGCATGCACGACATGATGGCTATCGACGCGCTCGGCGGCGAAGCCTTCGTCAAAGCCAACGGTCTGACGCTGCCACAGGACGTATGCACCGCAGGCAACGCGCCACAGATCCTGGCCGCGCTGCAGCCCGCAGCCGCCCTCCCCGAGGCCACCACCCAACAGTGAATTTGACGGACCCGACGCGGGCGCCAAGCCGGCGCCGGGCCCATTAGCCAAGAGATTCGATATGTTGTCTGAACAAACTACCCCAGCCCACTGGCTGTTGGGCCGCATCACCTGGGACTCGATCCCGATGGCGCACGAGCCCATCGTGCTGTGGACCTTCATCGCGGTGGTCCTGGGTGGCATCGTGATGCTGGCCGGCCTCACCAAGTTCCGTCTGTGGGGCCCGCTGTGGCGCGACTGGATCTGCTCCATCGACCACAAGAAGATCGGCATCATGTACATGATCCTGGGCCTGGTCATGTTCCTGCGCGGCTTCGCCGACGCGGTGATGATGCGCCTGCAGCAGGCCATGGCCGTGGGCGAGAGCATGGGCTACCTGCCGCCGCACCACTACGACCAGATCTTCACGGCCCACGGCGTGATCATGATCTTCTTCGTGGCCATGCCCTTCGTCACGGGCCTGATGAACTACCTCGTGCCGCTGCAGATCGGCGCGCGCGACGTGTCGTTTCCCTTCCTGAACAACTTCAGCTTCTGGATGACCACCGGCGGCGCCGTGCTGGTGATGATCTCGCTGTTCCTGGGCGAGTTCTCCACCTCCGGCTGGCTGGCGCTGTCCAACCTCGGGGCGCAGGACCCTGGCGTGGGTCTCGACTATTACATCTGGGGCCTGCAGATTGCGGGGGTGGGCACCACCTTGTCGGGTATCAACCTGATCGTCACCATCATCAAGATGCGTGCGCCGGGCATGAACCTGATGAAAATGCCCGTCTTTACCTGGACCGCCCTGTGCACCAACGCGCTGATCGTGGCGTCCTTCCCCGTGCTGACGGCCGCGCTGGTGCTGATGAGCCTGGACCGCTATATCGGCACCAACTTCTTCACGAACGACCTGGGCGGCAACCCCATGCTGTACGTGAACCTGATCTGGATCTGGGGCCACCCCGAGGTGTACATCCTGATCCTGCCGTGCTTTGGCGTGTTCTCAGAGATCGTGGCCACCTTCAGCCGCAAGCGCCTGTTTGGCTACACCTCGATGGTGTATGCCACGGTGTGTATCACCATCTTGTCGTACCTGGTGTGGCTGCACCACTTCTTCACCATGGGTTCGGGCGCCAGTGTCAACACCTTCTTTGGCATCACGACGATGATCATCTCGATCCCGACGGGCGCCAAGATCTTCAACTGGCTGTTCACCATGTACAAGGGGCGCATCCGCTTCACCGTGCCCATGCTGTGGACGGTGGGCTTCATGTGCACCTTCGCCATTGGCGGCATGACGGGCGTGCTGCTGGCCGTGCCCCCGGCCGACTTCGTGCTGCACAACAGCCTGTTCCTGATCGCGCACTTCCACAACGTGATCATCGGCGGCGTGGTGTTCGCCGTGTTCGCTGCCATCAACTTCTGGTTCCCCAAGGCCTTCGGTTTCCGCCTGATCGAGTCCTGGGGCAAGGCATCGTTCTGGTTCTGGTTGACTGGCTTCTGGGTCACGTTCACGCCGCTGTACATCCTGGGCCTGATGGGCATCACGCGTCGCGTCAACCATGTGGAAGACGCTTCGCTGCACATCTGGTTCATCATCTCCGCGGTGGGCGTATGCCTGATCGCGGCGGGCATCGCCTGCTTCTTCATCCAATTGTTCGTGAGCTACATCAAGCGCGACCAGCTGCGCGACGTGACCGGCGACCCCTGGGACGGCCGCACGCTGGAATGGGCCACCTCCTCGCCCCCGCCGCAGTACAACTTCGCCTTCACGCCCGTGGCGCACGAGATCGACGCCTGGTGGGACATGAAGAAGCACGGCTACAAGCGCCCGCTGACCGGCTTCCAGCCCGTCCACATGCCCGCCAACACTGGCGCCGGCGTGGTGATCGCCGCGCTGTCCACCGTGTTCGGTTTCGCCATGATCTGGCACATGTGGCCGCTGGCGATCGCCTCGTTCGCCGCGACCGTGGTGGCCTCGATCATCCACACCTTCAACTACAAGCGTGACTACTACATTCCGGCAGCCGAAGTGGCCGCCACGGAAGACGCACGCACCAAGCAGCTTGCCGCAGCCCATGTCTAATACGCACACCCTCCAAGCGGGCGGCACCGCCGCCCTGGCACCGCGCGAGTACCACCTCGCGCATGAACCCCACCCCGAGAACGGCACGTCCCTGGGCTTCTGGCTCTACCTGATGAGCGACTGTCTCATCTTCGCAGCGCTGTTCGCCACGTACGGCGTGCTGGGCCGCAGCTACGCCGCGGGCCCCACGGGCGCGCAGCTGTTCGACTTGTCGCTGGTGGCCATCAACACGGCCTTCCTGCTGACGTCGTCCATCACCTTCGGCTTTGCCATGCTGCAAAAGCAGGCGGGCAACGCACGCGGCACGCTGGCTTGGCTGGCCGTCACCGGCCTGCTGGGCCTGGCCTTCCTGGGCGTGGAGCTGTACGAGTTCGCACACCTGATCCACCAGGGCGCGACACCCCAGCGCAGCGCGTTCCTGTCGGCCTTCTTCACGCTGGTGGGCACGCACGGACTGCACGTGACCTTCGGCCTGATCTGGCTGGTGACATTGATGATTCAGATCAGCAAGCACGGCCTGATCCATGAAAACAAGCGCCGCCTGAACTGCCTGTCCATGTTCTGGCACTTCCTGGACGTGGTCTGGATCGGCGTCTTCACCTTTGTGTACCTGATGGGGGTGCTGTAAATGAGCGCACACGAAATTCACGCCGGCCACGACGACCATGGCCACGACCATGACGACCTGCACGTCACCAAGGGGGACTACGTCAAGGGCTTCATCCTCGCCGTGATCCTCACCGTGATCCCATTCTGGTTGGTCATGGCCGACGTGATCCAGAGCCGCACCACCGCCGTGCTGGTGCTGGGCATCTTCGCCATGGTCCAGGTGGTGGTGCACATGGTGTACTTCCTGCACATGAACGGCAAGATCCAGGGCGGCTGGACGATGCTGTCCACCATCTTCACCATCGTGTTCCTGGCAGTGACCATCATCGGCACGTTGTGGGTCATGTTCCACATGAACGCCAACATGATGCCCGCGCACGCCAACCCCATGGCCGCACAGCACCAGGGCAGCGAGGCACACCAGCCGAAGGCGCCTTGACCGCTCCGACCATGCACGCCCCGGAGCCGCAGCGCACCCGCGCGCACTCCAACCTGACGATGGCGGTGCTCGCTCTGGCGGGCATCGCCTTGTTCGTTGTGTTCTGTGCCCTCGGCTGGTGGCAGGTGGAGCGGCGCACCTGGAAGCTGGCCCTGATGGAACGCGTAGAGCAGCGTCTGCATGCCGCGCCCGTGCCGCTGCCCGCGCGCGCGCAGTGGCCTGGCGTGGATGCGGCTGGCTTTGAATACCAGCCTGTGCAGGCTGAGGGTCGCTGGCTGGCCAGCAAAACCGTATTGACCCAGGCCACCACGGCGCTCGGCGCGGGTTTCTGGGTCATGACCCCGCTGCAGCTGGACGGCGGCGGCCAGGTGCTCGTCAACCGCGGCTTCATCCCCCAGGCGCAGCGCGCCCAGTGGGCCGCTGGCGGCCCCGGCATGCAGGAAGGCGAAACCGTACAGCTGCAGGGCCTGTTGCGCATGAGCGAGCCCGGAGGCGGCTTCCTGCGCCGCAACGACCCCGGGGCGCAGCGCTGGCATTCGCGCGACGTGGCGGCCATCGCCCAGGCCCAGGGCCTGGACGCCGCGGCCCCGTTTTTCATCGACGCGGGCATTCCCGACGCGAACGCCCCAGCGCCGATGGATGCCGAGACTTCCACCACCGCCGGTCCCTGGCCCCGCCCGGGACTGACGGTGGTTCGCTTCCACAACAGCCACCTGGTGTATGCCATCACCTGGTTCGGGCTGGCCGCCATGGTGGCGGCAGCGGCTGCGTATGTGGCACGCTACGAGCTTCGCCTGCGTGCCACCTTGCGCTCCCGATGACCGCATCCGCAAACTCCGCCCCCTCTTCCCCGCCCGCCCTGAAGGCGCGCTCGGCCGATGCCGCGGCCGGGCTGAAAAACCTGCACCAGCTCATCCAGTTGCGCTGGATCGCCGTGGTGGGCCAGGTGTTCACCATCGAGGTGGCGCACTACGTGCTGCAGCTTCCCCTGCCCCTGCGCGAGATGCTCATGGTCGTGGGTTGCCTGGTGCTCTACAACGCGGTGAGCTTCGTGCGCTGGCGCACCGGCCGCGGCGTGCGCAATGTGGAGCTGTTTCTGGCGCTGCTGGTGGACGTGGCCGTGCTCACCGTGCAGCTGTATCTGAGCGGGGGCATCCGCAACCCATTCGTCTTCTTGTACCTGCTGCAAGTGGCGCTGGGCGCGGCGCTGCTGCGCAGCGCCTACATCTGGACCATGGTGCTCGTCACCGCGGCCTGCTTTGCGCTGCTGGCGCATTACAGCGTGCCATTGCAACTGGCGCCCGACTTCGCGCGCGGGCTGGGCAGTCCCTACGTGCTGGGCCTGCTGGTGTGCTTCATGCTCAACGCGGCGCTGGTGGTGATCTTCATCAGCCGCATCGGCCAGAACCTGCGCCAGCGGGACGCGCGTCTGGCCGCCATACGCCAACGCGCCGCCGAGGAAGAGCACGTGGTGCGCATGGGTCTGCTGGCTTCAGGCGCTGCCCATGAGCTGGGCACGCCGCTGGCCACCATGGCGGTGATCCTGGGGGACTGGAAGCGTGATCCTGCATTGGCCGCCAACCCCGCGCTGCAGGAAGACGTGGCCGAGATGCAGGCACAGGTGCAGCGCTGTAAGACCATCGTCAGCGGCATCCTGATGTCCGCCGGCGAGACGCGCGGCGAGGCATCGGCGCAGACCACCGTGTGCCAGTTCCTGGACACGCTCGCCAGCGAGTGGCAGGCCACGCGCTCGGTTGACGAATTCACCTATGACAACCGCTTCGGCCAGGACACCCCCATGGTGTCCGATGTCACGCTGCAGCAAATGGTTTTCAATGTGTTGGACAATGCCCGCGACGCATCGCCCCACCGGGTCGGCCTGGTGGCCGAGCGTGATCAAGACCTACTGCGCATTACCGTCACAGACAATGGCCCCGGCTTCGCGCCGGCCATGCTGTCGCAGTTCGGCAAGCCCTACCAGTCCAGCAAGGGCCGCCCCGGCGGCGGGTTGGGCCTGTTCCTGGCAATGAACGTGGCGCGCACCCTGGGGGGCACCGTGCAGGCACGCAACCTTCCGGGCGGCGGCGCCCAGGTCACGATCACGCTGCCGCTGGCCGCGATTGCGTTGCAGGAGACACCCACGCACCATGGACGCTGAACGCTTGCTGCTCATTGTGGAAGACGACGAGGCCTTCGCGCGCACGCTGGCCCGTTCGTTCGAGCGGCGCGGCTACCGCGTGCTGCACGCCGACAGCCTGGCACAGGCCGAAGCACTGCTGGCCGGGCACACGCCCGACTATGCCGTCGTGGACCTCAAGCTCAAGGGCGAGGCCACAGGCCTGGCCTGCGTACGGGCGCTGCACGCGGCCAACCCGGACATGCTCATCGTCGTGCTCACGGGCTACGCCAGCATTGCCACCGCCGTCGAGGCCGTGAAGCTGGGTGCCTGCCACTACCTGGCCAAGCCATCGAACACTGACGATATCGAGGCCGCCTTCGGCCTTACCGAAGGCAATGCCGACGTGGAACTGACCAACCGCGCCAGCTCCATCAAGACGCTGGAGTGGGAGCGCATCCACGAAGTGCTGGCCGAGACGGGCTTCAACATCTCCGAAGCCGCACGGCGGCTAGGAATGCACCGCCGCACGCTCACGCGCAAGCTGGACAAGCGGCGGGTTTAGCGCCTTGGGCGCGCATGGGCTGTCATCGGCCTGAGCCTGCCTTTACGAAGGGCGGCTGATGGGGAGGCTGTCGCCGTATACATTCAGGATCCTCTAACCGCGTTGTTTGAGATGGAAGACCTGCCCATGATCCTCGTCGGCCAATATGACAGCCCCGTCACGCGCCGTGTCGCCATCGCGCTGCATCACTACGGCATCCCCTTCACCCGCGATACGCGATCCATCTTTGGCGATGCGGCAGCAATCGGTAGGATCAGCCCGCTGACCCGCATCCCGGCCCTCGTCCTCGACGATGGCGAAGTGCTGATCGACAGCGCATCCATCCTGGATCATCTCGATGAGCAGGCAGGCGACGCGGCGCTGATCCCCCGCTCCGGCCCCCAACGCCGGCGCGTTCTCCAGATGACGGCACTGGCGCAAGGCACCCTCGAAAAGGTCGCGGCTGTGGTGTACGAGAGGCACTTTCACCCCCCGAACACCGCAGCGCCGTCTGGCTGGATCGCTGCCTTGGCCAGGCACGCGCTGGTCTCGACGAACTGACCAAACGCCTTGCCACACCGTATGCCTGCGGGGCGGCACTCACCCATGCCGATGCGATGATCACCACGCTGATCTGGTACATGCGGAACCGGATGGATGAAGTGCTGTCACCGTCCGCCCACGCCGCGCTGATCTCACTGGCCGAACACTGTGAAGCGCTGCCCGCCTTCCGTGCCGCCGCCCCGAGCGATCTCGAGGCGATGCCACGAAGCTAGGGCCTGTTGGCACGGAATGTGAACAGGCCCTCGTCTTGGATATACCTGTTCATGGCTCCAATATCCAAGGGAAAGCCGGGCGCACGCGGCGTTGAGCAAAGGTTCGTCGCGTCGGATTCGCGTCCGGCACAAGCCGCTGGGGGCCCAACTCCGCCACCGGCGAGCAGTCCGCTCTCGCTCCAGCCTCTCGA
The DNA here is from genome assembly GCF_002916785.1 of Diaphorobacter sp. LR2014-1. NCBI lineage: Bacteria > Pseudomonadati > Pseudomonadota > Betaproteobacteria > Burkholderiales > Comamonadaceae > Diaphorobacter > Diaphorobacter sp. LR2014-1. The sequence continues at coordinate 54,057 of NZ_MTBE01000019.1, forward strand.
CCCTACGTCACACACCCCTCCTAATCCTCCCAGCTGCCACCGCCGACAACGCAAAGCAACCGCCCCAAAGACCCCAACCCGGTCATTACCCACGCGCCCCACCCTCACCCCGCACATCAGCGAAAATTGCAGGCTATGACCCTCAAAGCCCCCGAACTGCTGCTGCCCGCCGGCTCGCTCGACAAGATGCGTGCGGCGTACGACTTCGGCGCCGACGCCATCTACGCCGGCCAGCCGCGCTACAGCCTGCGTGCGCGCAACAACGAGTTCCGCCTGGAGCAGATCGCCCAGGGCATCCAGGAGGCGCACGCGCGGGGCAAGAAGTTCTTCGTCACCAGCAACCTGATCGCGCACAACGACAAGGTGCGCACCTACCTGCGCGACATCGAGCCCGTCATCGAGTGCAAGCCCGACGCCTTCATCATGGCCGACCCCGGCCTGATCATGATGGTCAAGGAAAAGTGGCCCGAGACCGAGATCCACCTCTCGGTGCAGGCCAACACCACCAACTACGCCACGGTGAAGTTCTGGCAGAAAGCCGGCGTGTCGCGCATCATCCTCTCGCGCGAGCTGAGCCTGGACGAGATCGAGAAGATCCGCCAGGAATGCCCTGACATGGAGATCGAGGTCTTCGTGCACGGCGCGCTGTGCATTGCCTACTCGGGCCGCTGCCTGCTCAGCGGCTACTTCAACCGGCGCGACCCCAACCAGGGCACCTGCACCAACGCCTGCCGCTGGGAATACAAGACCCACGACGCGGCGGTGGACCCCAACACCGGCGAAGCGCTGGCCACGTCCATGGAGCAGGGTTTCAACTTCGAACAGGCGCGCGAGGAAGCCGACAGCCAGTTCACCAGCACCTGCGGCAGCGGCCAGCGCCACCCCAAGGCCGACCAGGTCTACCTGATCGAAGAGATCGGCCGCCCCGGCGAACTGATGCCCATCATGGAGGATGAGCACGGCACCTACATCATGAACTCCAAGGACCTGCGCGCCGTGGAGCATGTGGAGCGCCTGGTGAAGATCGGCGTGGATTCGCTCAAGATCGAGGGCCGTACCAAGAGCCTGTACTACGTGGCGCGTACCGCCCAGGTGTACCGCCGCGCGATCGACGACGCGGTGGCGGGCCGCCCGTTCAACCCGCACCTGATCACCGAGCTGGAAGGCCTGGCCAACCGCGGCTACACCGGCGGCCTGCTGGAGCGCCGCCCGGCCAACGACTACCAGAACTACGAGACCGGCAACAGCGTGCTGCAGCGCGCGCACTTCGTCGGCCAGGTGCGCGGCTACGCCGACGGCATGGCCGAGGTCGAGACCATGAACCGCTTCGCCGTGGGCGACACGCTGGAGGTGATCCACCCCAGCGGCAACCGCACGGTGCAGCTCACGCAGATGTTCAACCTGGACGGCGAAAGCGTGCAGGTGGCGCCGGGCAATCCGCTGCGTGTGCGCATTCCGATCGACGGCCCGGTGGACGGCGCGCTCATCGCGCGGCTGCTACAGCCTTCCTGAAACCATAGCTGGCAGCGCCCGTCCACAGGGCGTTTCAGGTAGATTTGATACCGAAACACCCAGCCATCAAGCGCGAGCAGCTCCTCTTTTTACAAAGGCCCCGGCGGGGCCTTTGCCCATTTCTTGCCCCGCCCCATACCCAGAACCCATGAATCCTGAAGACATCGTCGTCCTGCCCGAACTCAAGGCCTACATCGACCCGCTCACGCCCGAAGAGCACGACGCGCTGGAGCGCAGCATCCTCGCAGAGGGTTGCCGCGACGCGCTCGTGCTATGGGGCAACATCCTCGTGGACGGCCACAACCGCTTCGGCATCTGCCACAAGCACGGCCTGCCCTTCCAGACGGTGCAGAACACCCGCTTTCAGAACATGGAGGACGTGCACCTGTGGATGATCGACCAGCACCTGGGGCGGCGCAGCGTATCGGAGTTCCAGCGCGGCGTGCTGGCACTGCGCAAGCGCGAGATCATTGCCGAGCGCCGCGCCGCGGCCGCCGCCGCCGTGGTGGCTGCCAAGGCCGAGGCCGCCCAGGCACCCGAGCAGGCCCCCTGGGAGGGTGACACCGACCCGGTCGTCGCCCAGGCACTGGCCAGCGTGCCCAAGGTGCCCGAAGACGCGCTGGACACGCGCGAGGCCCTGGCCCGCGCCGCCCGCCTGACGGCCGCCCAGGTCAAGGCCATCGAGACCATCCACCAGAACGCAGCGCCGGAAGTGGTGGCCGCCGTCAAGTCGGGCGAACTATCCTTGAACGCCGCAGCCGTGGTGGCCACCCTGCCGGTGGACGAGCAAAAGAGCGCCGCGGCCGGCGGTGCGCAGGAACTCAAGCAGGCCGCCAAGCGCGTGCGCGATGGCAAGAAGAAACCAAAGCCCGATGCCGCCGCAACGGAGGCCGACGGCACCGCCGGGCCGGAATCGACGGCCGCCCCCGACGCCGCAAAGCTGCAGCAGCGGGTGGCGGAACTGGAGGCCGAAAACGAGCGCCTGCGCCAACAGGTCAAGGCCCTGCAAGACCTGCTGGCCGAGCAGGGCTGAGCACCCGTCAGGAGACCGCCGCGCGCACGCCCTGCACCGCCACGCGTGCGCGGCGCAGCGCCATCCACTGCAGTTCCGCCAGGGCCAGCACGGCCACCGCCTGCACGGCCACATAGGCCTGGCCCCAGCCGCCGGTCACCCACGTCGTGCCCCACAGCACCACTGCGCTGGCCAGCACCCACAGGAAATTGCCCGCCACCAGCAGCGCCAGCGCGCCGCCGGCTGCCTCGCGCCGCAGGGCCAGCGACCCGGCCAGCAGCACGAAAGGCAGCAGCAGCCAGCCGCTGGCCAACAGCAACCGGGGCGACATGCCCAGCCATTCAGCCAGCGGCGCTGCCGCCGCCAGGTGCAGCGCCGCCATGCCGGCGCCTGCGGCGGCATCGGCCCAGAGCACGCGGCGCAGGCCGCCGGGGGACGTGAAAGCATCGATGAAGGCCATGGTGTGATCTCCTGAGGGGTTGAACATGGCCTGCATCGTCGGCACGCGGCGGCTCCACGTCCATGACCTGGCAGGTCATGCCCACGCCGCGCGGCCGGCCCTACCATGCAGGCCATGCACCACGCTCCCGCCCTATCGACACCCGCACCTTTTGGAGAACGCCTGCGCCACTGGCGCCAGCGCCGGCGCTTGAGCCAACTGGACCTGGCACACGCAGCCGAGGTGTCTACGCGCCACCTGAGCTGCGTGGAAACGGGCCGCGCCAGCCCCAGCCGCGACATGGTGCTGCGCCTGGCCCATCGCCTGGACGTGCCCCTGCGCGAGCGCAACGCGCTGCTGGTGGCCGCGGGCTATGCCCCGATGTACCGCGAACGCCCGCTCGATGCGCCCGAGATGGCCGATGCGCGCGCGGCGGTGCAGCGCATCCTGGACTGCCACGAACCCTGGCCGGCGCTGGCGATGGACCGGCACTGGAACCTGCTCATGGCCAACCGCATCGTGCCCCTGCTGCTGTCCGGCGTGGACGCCGAGCTGCTGCAGCCGCCCGTGAACGTGCTGCGCCTCAGCCTGCACCCGGGAGGCCTGGCACCGCGCATCGCCAACCTGGCGCAATGGCGCGCGCACCTGCTGGAGCGGTTGCGCCAGCAGATCCACGAGAGCAACGACCCGGTGCTGGCCGCCCTGCTGCAGGAACTGCAGGCCTACCCTTTGCCGCCTGCCAGCCCACCGATGCCGGGCGAGCACCTGGACGTGCTCATGCCGTTCGAGTTCCGCACGCCGGCCGGCACGCTCCAGCTGGTGAGCACCACCACGGTGTTCGGCTCGCCCGTCGACGTGACGCTGCAGGAGCTGGCGCTGGAAACGTTCTTCCCCGCCGACGACGCCAGCGCCGCCGCACTGCGCGCGCTGGCCGCGGCCTGAACGGCACCGTCTCCCGGGTCGTGACCACGGTCTCGGCGTGCGACATCCCCCGACGCGCGGCACACGCGGCGCGAGCATTTAAGTGAAAATGGCCGCTAACGCAGCACCAGCAAGCGCCAGCAGCTATTAATTAATGAGCAAAAGAAAACCCCCGCCAGGCATGCGCCCTGCGGGGGTTGACGGGAGGGGCCGCGCCGCGGCCCGGGCCTCAGCCGGCGATCAGGCCGTCACGCCCTTGGCGACCTCTGCATATTCCTCGATCTGGTCGAAGTTCATGTAGCGGTACACGCTGGCCTTGTCGGCATCGATCACGCCCATTTCCTGGAGGTATTCCTCCTTCGTGGGCAGCTTGCCCAGGCGCGAGGCGATGGCGGCCAGCTCGGCCGAGCCCAGGAACACGTTGGTGTTCTTGCCCAGGCGGTTGGGGAAGTTGCGGGTGGAGGTAGAGATCACCGTCGCACCTTCACGCACTTGGGCCTGGTTGCCCATGCACAGCGAGCAGCCGGGCATTTCGGTACGCGCACCAGCCGTGCCGAAGGCGGCGTAGTGGCCTTCCTTGATCAGCTCGCTCTGGTCCATCTTGGTGGGCGGTGCCACCCACAGCTTGACCGGAATGTCGCGCTGGCCGCCCAGCAGCTTGGCTGCGGCGCGGAAGTGACCGATGTTGGTCATGCACGAGCCGATGAAGGCTTCGTCGATCTTGGTGCCAGCCACTTCGGACAGAAACTTGGCGTCGTCCGGATCGTTCGGGCAGCAAACGATCGGCTCCTTGATGTCGGCCAGATCGATCTCGATCACGGCGGCGTACTCGGCGTCCTTGTCGGCTTCGAGCAGATTCGGGTTGGCCAGCCAGGCTTCGACCTTCTCGATGCGGCGCTGCAGCGTCTTCGCGTCCTGGTAGCCATCGGCGATCATGTTCTTCATAAGCACGACGTTGGAGCGCAGGTACTCAGCGATCGGCTCGGGGTTGAGCTTGATCGTGCAGCCGGCGGCGGAACGCTCGGCCGAGGCGTCGGACAGCTCGAAGGCTTGCTCCACCTTCAGGTCCGGCAGGCCCTCGATTTCGAGGATCTTGCCCGAGAAGATGTTCTTCTTGCCGGCCTTGGCCACGGTCAGCAGGCCCGCCTTGATGGCGTACAGCGGGATCGCGTGCACCAGGTCGCGCAGCGTCACGCCGGGCTGCATCTCACCCTTGAAGCGCACCAGCACCGACTCGGGCATGTCCAGCGGCATCACGCCGGTGGCAGCGCCGAAAGCCACGAGGCCGGAGCCTGCGGGGAAGGAGATGCCGATGGGGAAGCGGGTGTGCGAGTCACCGCCGGTGCCCACTGTGTCGGGCAGCAGCAGGCGGTTGAGCCAGCTGTGGATCACGCCGTCGCCGGGGCGCAGGGACACGCCGCCGCGGCTGCTGATGAAGGCTGGTAGTTCGCGGTGGGTCTTCACGTCCACCGGCTTGGGATAAGCGGCTGTGTGGCAGAACGATTGCATCACCAAATCGGCAGAGAAGCCGAGGCAAGCCAGGTCTTTCAGCTCGTCGCGGGTCATCGGGCCGGTGGTGTCTTGCGAACCTACAGTGGTCATGCGGGGCTCGCAGTAGGTGCCGGGGCGCACGCCCTGACCTTCGGGCAAACCCACTGCACGGCCGACCATCTTTTGCGCCAGCGTAAAGCCCGCGTTGGTGGCTGCTGGGGCTGCGGGCAGACGGAACACAGTCGATGCAGGCAGACCCAAGAATTCTCGGGCCTTGGCAGTCAACGAGCGGCCAATGATCAGGTTGATACGGCCACCAGCGCGCACTTCGTCAAACAGCACGTCGCTCTTGAGTTGGAACTCAGCGACGGTTTCGCCGTTCTTGATGATCTTGCCGTCATAGGGCAGCACGTCGATGACGTCGCCCATTTCCAGCTTGGACACGTCCACTTCGATGGGCAGCGAACCCGAGTCTTCTTGGGTGTTAAAGAAGATAGGTGCGATCTTGCCACCCAGCGTCACACCACCAAAGCGCTTGTTAGGCACGAATGGGATGTCTTGGCCAGTGGCCCAAACGATGGAGTTAGTTGCCGACTTGCGCGACGAGCCCGTACCGACCACGTCACCCACATAAGCCACAAGATGCCCCTTTTTCTTCAGGTCTTCGATGAACTGGATGGGGCCGCGTTTGCCGTCTTCTTCGGGCTTGAAGGCCGCGTCAGGACGGGTGTTCTTGAGCATCGCCAGATAGTGCAGCGGGATGTCTGGACGGCTCCAGGCATCGGGTGCGGGCGACAGGTCGTCGGTGTTGGTTTCGCCGGGCACCTTGAACACGGTGACGGTGATTTTCTTCTCGACCTCGGGGCGGCTGGTGAACCACTCGGCATTGGCCCAGCTCTGCATGACCTCCTGGGCCTTGGCGTTGCCGGCCTTGGCCTTGGCGGCCACGTCGTTGAAGAAGTCGAACATCAGCAGCGTCTTCTTCAGCGCTTCGGCAGCCACGGAAGCGACTTCGGCGTCGTCCAGCAGCTCGATCAGAGGGTGCACGTTGTAGCCACCCACCATGGTGCCCAACAGCTCGGTGGCCTTGGCCTTGGAAATCAGGCCGACCGTGATGTCGCCATGGGCGACGGCCGCGAGGAAGGACGCCTTGACCTTGGCTGCGTCGTCCACCCCCGGCGGCACGCGGTGGGTCAGCAGGTCCACCAGGAAAGCCTCCTCGCCAGCGGGCGGGTTCTTGATCAGCTCGATCAGTTCGGCCGTCTGCTTGGCATCAAGCGGCAGCGGCGGGATGCCCAATGCAGCGCGCTCGGCCACATGGTCGCGGTAGGCTTTCAACATGTCTTCTTTCTCCGGGATAGTCTAGGTTTTCAAAGTGGGGCGACAACCGGCCGGCCACACTGGCGCACACGGCAGGCGTGCACTGCGTGGCCCCGCCGGCAGGCGGCTCTAGGTTTACTTGGCGGCCGGGTTGTCCAGCAGGCTTTGCGGCGGGTTCTTCTTGATGGCCTCGGCCACCACCACCTGCTGCGGGCTCATGCATTCGTCAGCCATGCGCTGGCCCAGCTTCTGGTTCATGAGCATGGATTTGTTGGCGATCTGCACCCACACGGCACCCGCGCGCTGGTCTTCCAGGCGCACCGCGCCGGTGGTGGTGGCCACCGGGGCCATGTGGTACTTGAAGCCCTTGCCTTCCACATGGAAGCGCCCGGGCGACTGCGTATCGGCCTCGATGCTCACGAACGCGCCCAGTTCGCACGCCATGCGGCCCGTGTACACGCGCTCGGCGATCTGCAGTTCTTCGGGAGTGAGCGCCGCCTCGGCCGCGGCCAGGCCCGACGCCACCTGCACGGCACCGCTGTGCAGGCGCGTGCGGCTGCTGGTGGGCGACGCCTTGGCAACGGTGTCGCTCTTCTTCTCGGCCTTGGGCTTGGTCGCCTTGGCGGTGGTGCTCTTCGCCGCAGGCTTGGCGCTGCTCTTCTTGGCCTCGGCGGGGGCGGCGGGCTTGGTCGCCGTCTGCGCCGTGGTGAGGGCGGGCGCCAACAGTATCAATGCGGAAGCGATGAGGGTCTTCATGGTGACTCCTGCGGGGAAAGAATGAATGGAAGGCAGATGGGGCGACAAGAATACCCGTATCAGGTGAACGTGGTCTCAGCCTTGGCAAACCAGCCCTGCGCCTCGGCGGGCAGCATGCGGCCGGTCTGGTGTGCACGCTCGAGCACCTGCCAGAAATAGCGGTAGCTTGCGCGGTCGTGCAGTACGCCCTCCTCGCTGATGGGAGCCCAGTCAGCCTGGATGGCGGCAGAAATGATGCGGCTGGCCCGCGCGATTTCCGCACCTTCCGGTGCGAAAGCCGCCAGGATGGGCCGGATCTGCGCGGGGTGGATGCTCCACATGCGCGTGTAGCCGAACTGGCGCGCAGCCCTGCCGGCCGCGGCCTGCATGGCGTCGGGATCGCTGAATTCAGTGACTACGCAGTGCGATGGCACCTTGCCATTGGCATGGCAGGCGGCGGAGATCTCCAGCTTGGCACGCACGACGAGCGGATGCTCGAACTGCCCGGTGGACGTCATGCCCGAGGCGGGAATCGCACCGCCATGGGCGGAAACGAAGTCCATCAGGCCGAAGCTCAGGCTCTGGATGCGCGGGTGCGCGGCGATCTCGAAGGCCCGGTGCACGGCAGCGGGGGACTCGATAAGGGCGTGCAGCGGCAGATGGCTGGCGCCTGCGGCCTCCAGCGCTCGCTCGGCCGCGAGCACGTCGTCCACGGTTTCCACCTTGGGCAGCATGATGTGGCACAGGTGCTGCCCCGCCTCACCGGCGATGATGGCCATGTCCTGCGCGAAGGCGGGGTGGTCGACCGTGTGCACACGTGCCGCCACGCGCGCGCCGGCTCCGGCTTCGCGCGCCAGGCGTGCCACCAGCATGGCGTGCTCGCGCTCTTGCCCCACGGGCGCGCCGTCCTCGCAGTCGAGCGTCACGTCAAACACGCAATGGCCAAACTCGGCAAGCAGCTCCTGCTGCAGTTGCAGGCTCTTGCGCATGCGCACTTCCACGCCGCTGTAGTGGTCGCACACGGGAATCGCATGGGCGCCCGCCTGAGCGCCCAGCAGGACTTCAGCGGGATGGGCAGCGGACGAGGTCATGGGGCACGCTGGGCAACGATGAACAAACGGGGAAACGCGAACAGCCGATGGCCGTCCGCGCGCTCGGTATAGGCCTCGCCAATGCGCTGCGTGTAGGCTTGCAGATACGCATCCCGCAACACGGCGGAGAGAGGATCAAGGAAGGGTTTCAGGCCTGTGGACTCCAGCCACTCGACGATGGCCTGGACCGAAGGCATGACATGGCGGTACGCGGTGTGCCAGATATCGACCCGGCAGGCCATGGGCGCGAGAAGGTCGTAATAAGCCTCCACCGACAACAGCGCCGCGCGCTGGTCCGCGGCATGCGCCAGCTGATCACGCCACGCAGACTGGCTCGCCAACTCGCGCATGAGCTGGTGCGACGGCTGGTCCAGGTTGTCGGGCATTTGCACCGCCAGGACACCACCGGGTGCCAGGCAGCGCATCAGCCGGGCGAACAGCCCGGCATGCCCCGCCACCCACTGCAGGGATGCGTTGGCAAAAATCAAATCGGGCGCCACGGTGGGCGCCCAGTCGGCAATGTCGGCCTGCACGAAGGGCACACCGGGCAGACGCTTGCGCGCACTGACCAGCATCGCTTCGGAGTTGTCCAGGCCGATGAGTTGCGACTGCGGGAACCGCTCCAGCAGCAATTGCGTGGAATTGCCATTCCCGCAGCCCAAGTCCACGATGTGGCGGGGTGCGGGATGGGAGACCCGCGCCAGCAACTCGACAGCCGGGCGCGTGCGCTCGCTCTCGAAGCGCTGGTAGAGCGCGGGATCCCAGTCGTGCATGGAGATGCGCGATTACAGCAGGTGCTTGACGCCGTCCTGCTCGCCTTGCAGCTCGGCCAGGGTCTTGTCGATGCACTCTTGCGAGAAGGCGTCGATGGCCAGGCCTTCGACGATCTTGTACTCGCCGTTCTCGGTGGTGACGGGGAAGCCGAACACGATACCGGCGGGAATGCCGTATTCGCCGTTGGAGGGCACACCCATCGTCACCCACTCGCCCTTGGAGCCCAGGGCCCAGTCGCGCATGTGGTCAATGGCGGCGTTGGCGGCAGACGCAGCCGAGGACAGGCCACGAGCGGCGATGATGGCTGCGCCGCGCTTGCCGACGGTGGGCAGGAACACATCCTTGTACCAGGCAGGGTCGTTGATGGCGTCCTTCACGGACTTGCCGTCCACCGTGGCGAAACGGTAGTCGGCGTACATCGTGGGCGAATGGTTGCCCCACACCGTTAGCTTCTTGATGTCGCCCACCTTGAAGCCACCCTTGGCCGCCAGTTGGGAAGCTGCACGGTTGTGATCCAGGCGCAGCATGGCCGTGAAGTTCTTGGCCGGCAGGTCGGGGGCCGACTTCATGGCGATGTAGGCGTTGGTATTGGCGGGGTTGCCCACCACCAGCACCTTCACGTTGCGCGAGGCCACGGCGTTCAGGGCCTTGCCCTGGGCCGTGAAGATCTGGGCATTGGCAGCCAGCAGGTCGGCACGCTCCATGCCGGGGCCGCGCGGACGGGCGCCGACCAGCAGGGCGTAGTCGGTATCCTTGAAGGCGGTCATGGGGTCCGAGTGGGCTTCGATGCCGGCCAACAGCGGGAACGCGCAGTCCTCCAATTCCATGATCACGCCCTTGAGCGCGTTCTGGGCCTTCTCGTCGGGAATTTCCAGCAGTTGCAGGATGACGGGCTGGTCCTTGCCCAGCATTTCGCCGGAAGCGATGCGGAACAGCAGCGCGTAACCGATTTGGCCTGCAGCGCCGGTCACGGCGACACGAACGGGTTTCTTGCTCATGCGAAAACTCCAGAAAGAGGTGTGAGGGAGGTGGTGTTGGTGCAAGGTCGCACCAGCGCCAGTCATCAGCAGCCCGTGCCCCGCAGAACAGCCCAGGAGTTTACCGCCGATTACTGCGCAGGGTCAATTTGTCTTATGTCTTATATAAGATATGATCGCCCTCAATTCAGCGGCATGCTCCGCCCCCCGGCACAGCCCACCATGTCCTCCTCGCCCCCTCCGACCTCAGAAGGCACGCCCCCAGGCGCGGGTGCGGGGGCATCGACTCCCGCATTCAGCCCCCTGTACCAGCAGATCAAGGGGCTCATCCTGCACAGCCTGCAGCATGGTGAATGGAAGCCCGGTGAAGCCATCCCCAGCGAAATGGAACTGGCTGCGCGCTTTCGCGTGAGCCAGGGCACGGTGCGCAAGGCCATCGACGAGCTGGCAGCCGAAAACCTCGTGATGCGCCGCCAGGGCAAAGGCACCTTCGTGGCCACCCACGCAGAGCGGCAGGTGCAGTACCGCTTCCTGAAACTGCTGCCTGACACGGGAGACGCCCGCGTGGAAGGCCCGGCGCAGCGCACCATCCTGGAGTGCCGGCGCATGCGCGCCAGTGCGGAGATCGCACGCACGCTGGCGCTGCGGACCGGAGATGTGGTGGTGCAGGTCAAGCGCATCCTGTCGTTTGTGGGCGTGCCCACCATCCTGGAGGACATCTGGCTGCCCGGCCAGGCGTTCAAAGGCCTGACCGCCGAGCAGATGGCCGGCTACCAGGGCCCCACCTATGCCATGTTCGAGCTGGACTTCGGCGTGCGCATGGTGCGCGCCGAGGAGAAGCTGCGCGCCGTGCTGCCGGACGCCGCCCAGGCCGAAGGGCTGGGCGTCCCCCCCGGCACCCCGCTGCTCAGCGTGGAGCGGCTTGCTTACACATATAACGATGTTCCCATGGAGTTACGTCGAGGCCTGTACCGGACCGATACCCACCATTACCACAACGAACTGAGCTGATCCACCGCAGCCCGCATGCAAACGCCCGCGGGGAGAATACGCAGTCTCCGCAGCCCCCTGGTGTTGCATTGCAATAGAATTTTGGGTTGTCTGCCTTCAGCGCGATTACAACGCAGTTACATCCACGAAAGCACCCGCCATGACAGAGCTCGCCAAGAAACGGCCCGAATACCGCAACATCAACATCTTCAACGACGTGAGGACCTACCGCCTGCCGGCCGCGGGCTGGGTCTCCATCCTGCATCGCGCGAGCGGCATGATCATGTTCCTGCTGCTGCCCTTCGTGCTGTGGATGTTCGACACCTCGGTGTCCTCGGAGATTTCGTTCGGCCGCTTCACCTCCGCGTTCACCGCGGGCCTGGGTTTCGTGCCGGGCTGGTTCGTCAAGCTGGTGGCGCTGGCCCTGATCTGGGCCTACCTGCACCACTTCATCGCCGGCCTGCGCCACCTGTGGATGGACGTGAGCCACGAGGCCGTCAGCAAGGAGTTCGGCAAGAGCTCCGCCATCGTGACGCTGGTGCTGAGCATCGGCCTCACGCTGGTGCTGGGCGCCAAGCTGTTCGGCCTGTACTGATCCCGCGCGGATCGCTCTCCCCACCCACGATAAGGAACTCCCCATGTCCGTGAATTACGGCTCCAAGCGCACCGTGGTCGGTGCCCACTACGGCATCCGCGACTGGCTGGCCCAGCGCGTGACCGCCGCCCTCATGGCCCTGTTCACCATCGCACTGCTGGCGCAGGTGATCTTCAGCAAGGGCCCCATCGGCTACGACCGCTGGGCCGGCATTTTCTCGACCCAGTGGATGAAGGTGCTCACGTTCTCCGTCATCGTGGCCCTGGTCTGGCACGTCTGGGTCGGCGTGCGCGACGTGTGGATGGACTACGTGAAGTCCGCCGGGCTGCGCCTGCTGCTGCAGGTCTTCACCATCGTCTGGCTGGTGGCCTGCGCCGGCTGGGGCTTCCAGACTCTGTGGCGTCTCTGATTCCCGCGATTGAAAGAAAACAATGAGCTACACCAAAGCCAACATCACCAAGCGCAAGTTCGACGTGGTCATCGTGGGGGCCGGCGGCTCCGGCATGCGCGCCTCGCTGGAACTGTCCCGCGCAGGCCTGAACGTGGCCTGCCTGTCCAAGGTCTTCCCCACCCGCTCGCACACCGTGGCAGCGCAAGGCGGAGTGTCCGCATCGCTGGGCAACATGAGCGAAGACAACTGGCACTACCATTTCTACGACACCATCAAGGGCGGCGACTGGCTGTCCGACCAGGACGCCGTCGAGTTCATGTGCCGCGAAGCACCCAAGGTGGTGATCGAGCTCGAACACTTCGGCATGCCGTTCGACCGCAACCCCGACGGCACCATCTACCAGCGCCCCTTTGGCGGCCACACGGCCAACTACGGTGAGAAGCCCGTGCAGCGCGCCTGCGCCGCGGCCGACCGTACCGGCCACGCCATGCTGCACACGCTGTACCAGAAGAACGTCGAATCCAAGACCAACTTCTTCGTGGAATGGATGGCGCTGGACCTGATCCGCGACGCTGAGGGCGACGTGGTCGGCGTAACCGCGCTGGAACTGGAAACCGGCGACCTGTACGAACTGCACGCCAAGGCCGTGCTGCTGGCCACAGGCGGCGCTGGCCGCATCTTTGCGGCATCGACCAACGCCTTCATCAACACCGGCGACGGCCTGGGCATGGCCGCACGCGCGGGCATCCCGCTGCAGGACCTGGAGTTCTGGCAGTTCCACCCCACCGGCGTGGCCGGCGCGGGCGTGCTGCTGACCGAAGGCTGCCGCGGCGAAGGCGCCATCCTGCTGAACAGCAATGGTGAGCGTTTCATGGAGCGTTACGCGCCCACCTTGAAGGACCTGGCACCGCGCGACTTCGTGTCCCGCTCGATGGACCAGGAGATCAAGGAAGGCCGTGGCTGCGGTCCCAACAAGGACTACATCCTGATGAAGCTCGACCACCTGGGCGCTGACACCATCCGCAAGCGCCTGCCGTCTGTGGAAGAGATCGGCCACAACTTCGCCAACGTGGACATCACCAAGGAACCGATCCCCGTCGTGCCCACCATCCACTACCAGATGGGCGGCATTCCGACCAATATCCACGGCCAGGTCGTCACCTGGGACGGCGAGAAGAACAACGTGGTCAATGGCCTGTACGCCGTCGGCGAATGCGCCGCGGTGTCGGTGCACGGCGCCAACCGCCTGGGCACGAACTCGCTGCTCGACCTGTTGGTGTTCGGCAAGTCGGCCGGCAAGCACATCGTGCAATTCGTTGGGGGCTACGGCGAGCACAAGGCCGTGCCGGCCGACGGCAGCGACCGCACCCTGGCGCGCCTGAACCAGTTGGAAGAATCCAAGGACGGCGTCTACGCCCAGGACCTGGCCAACGACATCCGCCAGACCATGCAGCAGCACGCCGGCGTGTTCCGTACGCAAAAGGGCATGGACGAAGGCGTGGTCAAGATCAACGCCATCCGCGAGCGCGTGGGCACCGTGACCCTGAAGGACAAGTCCAAGGTCTGGAACACAGCACGCATGGAAGCGCTGGAAGTGGACAACCTGATCGAGGTCGCCCAGGCCACGATGACCTCGGCCGCGGCCCGCCAGGAGTGCCGTGGCGCACACACCGTGGACGACTACGAGCACCCTGCCGACCATCCCGACTTCCCGTTGGGCCGCAATGACAAGGAGTGGCTCAAGCACACGCTGTGGCACAGCGCCAGCAACAGCCTGAGCTACAAGCCCGTGAACATGAAGCCCCTGACGGTGGACAGCATTCCTCCGAAGGTCCGCACGTTCTAAGACAGCCGCTGCCCACGAGAGAAACAACCCATGAAACGCACTTTCAAGATCTACCGCTACGACCCGGACAAGGACGCCAAGCCCTACATGCAGACCGTGGAGGTCGAGCTCGACGGCCACGAACGCATGCTGCTGGATGCATTGCTCAAGCTCAAGGCACAGGATCCCACGCTGTCGTTCCGCCGCTCCTGCCGCGAAGGCGTGTGCGGCTCCGACGCCATGAACATCAACGGCAAGAACGGCCTGGCCTGCCTGACGAACATGAAGACCCTCTCGGGCGACATCGTCTTGAAGCCCCTGCCCGGCCTGCCGGTGATCCGCGACCTGATCGTGGACATGACGCAGTTCTTCAAGCAGTACCACTCGATCAAGCCCTACCTGCAAAGCGACATCTACGCGTCGCCCACCAAGGAGCGTCTGCAGTCGCCCGAAGAGCGTGAAGAGCTCAACGGCCTGTACGAGTGCATTCTGTGCGCCAGCTGCTCCACGAGCTGCCCCTCGTTCTGGTGGAACCCCGACAAGTTCGTGGGTCCCGCCGGCCTGCTGCAGGCCTACCGCTTCATCGCGGACAGCCGCGACACGGCCACGGGCGAGCGCCTGGACAACCTGGAAGACCCCTACCGCCTGTTCCGCTGCCATACCATCATGAACTGCGTGGACGTGTGCCCCAAGCACCTGAACCCCACGCGCGCGATTGGCAAGATCAAGGAATTGATGGCACGCCGTGCCATCTGAGAACCATGGCTGACGAAGCGCTGCTGGACGAACGCGAAGTGGCCATCCTGCGGTGGCGCTGCCGCCGCGGGCTGGTGGAGAACGACCTGTTTCTCGAGCGGTTCTTCGCAACCCACGGCTCCTGCCTGACGATCCGTCAGGCGCGAGGACTCACGCTACTGATGGACTTGTCGGACAACGACCTGCTGGACCTGCTGCTGCGCCGCAAGGAACCCACGGGCGAAGTCGCTAAGGACGAAGTCAAGGAAGTGCTGGAGCAGTTGCGCAACCGCGCTTAAGCCCCAGCCCCGTGCAAGGCAAACTACAGAAGGAAACTGGAAATGAAACTGGCAGACAACAAAGCGACGCTATCGTTCAGCAACGGCAGCCCGAGCGTGGAACTCCCCGTGTACCAAGGCAGCATCGGCCCGGACGTGGTCGACATCCGCAAGCTGTACGCGCAAACGGGCATGTTCACCTATGACCCCGGTTTCCTTTCCACGGCCTCCTGCCAGTCGTCCATCACCTACATCGACGGCGACAAGGGCGAGCTGCTGTACCGCGGCTACCCCATCGAGCAGCTCGCCACCCAGTGCGACTACCTCGAAACCTGCTACCTGCTGCTGAATGGCGAGCTGCCCAACGCCGCGCAGAAGGCCACGTTCAACGACCGCGTGACCAAGCACACGATGGTCAACGAGCAGATGCAGTTTTTCCTGCGCGGTTTCCGCCGCGACGCACACCCCATGGCCGTGCTGACCGGTCTGGTGGGCGCGCTGTCGGCCTTCTACCACGACAGCACGGACATCAATAACCCCGAGCACCGCGAGATCTCCGCCATTCGCCTGATCGCCAAGATGCCCACGCTGGTGGCCATGGCGTACAAGTACGGCAAGGGCGAGCCCTACATGTACCCCCGCAACGACCTCTCGTACGCAGGCAACTTCCTGCGCATGATGTTCGGCACGCCCTGCGAGGACTACAAGGTCAACCCCGTGATCGAACGCGCGATGGACCGCATCTTCATCCTGCACGCCGACCACGAGCAGAACGCCTCCACCTCCACGGTGCGCCTGTGCGGCTCCTCGGGCACCAACCCGTTCGCCGCCATCGCTGCCGGCGTGGCATGCCTGTGGGGCCCTGCCCACGGCGGCGCCAACGAGGCCTGCCTGAACATGCTGGAAGAAATCCAGGCCATGGGCGGCGTGTCCAAGGTGGGCGAGTTCATGGAGAAGGTCAAGGACAAGTCCTCCGGCGTGAAGCTGATGGGCTTTGGCCACCGCGTGTACAAGAACTACGACCCCCGCGCCAAGCTCATGCAGGAAACCTGCAACGAAGTGCTGGCCGAACTGGGCCTGGAAAAGGACCCGCTGTTCGCCCTGGCCAAGCAGCTGGAGAAGATCGCGCTGGAGGACGACTACTTCGTGCAGCGCAAGCTCTACCCGAACGTGGACTTCTACTCCGGCATCGTGCAGCGCGCGATCGGCATCCCGGTCAACCTGTTCACCGGCATCTTCGCGCTGGCCCGTACGGTGGGCTGGATCGCCCAACTCAACGAGATGATCGGCGACCCCGAGTACAAGATCGGCCGCCCCCGCCAGCTGTTCGTGGGCGCCGAGCGCCGCGACGTTCCAGCCCTCAACAAGCGCTGATCAAGCAGCGCCGCCTGCCGCGAAGGCAGGCGTGCCCCGCCCCCAGCCCGCACGCACCTGTTGCCTGCGGGCTTTTTTGCGTCCGGGCCTTTTTGCTGCGCACAACGGGAAGCGTGCTGCAGCCGCGGTCAACCGCTACGCCGCCAATGCCCGCGCGACACGCCGATCGGGCGCATCCACCTATACCCCCTCCCAGTAATAGGCATTTATTACCCGCCAGCGCTTTATCCTAAAGCGCCATCGATTTATACTTCCCCCTAGTACAAGACACATAGCAACACGTCCCGGCACAACGCCCGCCCATCCAACCGCCATGCCCCATACCGCCGAAGACAAGCAACGCGCCATCACACGCCTGCGCCGCATCCGCGGCCAGGCCGAGGCGCTGGAGCGCGCCGTCCAGGCGGGCAGCGACTGCGCACCCATCCTGCAGCAGCTGGCCGCCCTGCGCGGCGCCGTGCATGGGCTGATGGCCGACATGCTGGACAGCCATGTGCGCGAAACCCTGGCGCAAGAGCCCGCCCCCTCGCCCGAGGCCGTGGACGAGACGCTGGCCCTGCTGCGCTCGTACCTGAAGTAACGTCCCCCACCCTTTCACCACAAGGAGCCCTCCCATGAAATCCCGTGCCGCCGTCGCCTTCAAAGCTGGTGAACCTCTGCAGATCGTCGAACTCGACGTGGCCCCGCCCCGCAAGGGCGAAGTACTGGTCAAGATCACCCACACCGGCGTATGCCACACCGATGCCTTCACGCTCAGCGGCGACGACCCCGAGGGCATCTTCCCCGCCGTGCTGGGCCATGAGGGCGCGGGCGTCGTGGTGGAGGTGGGCGAAGGCGTCACCAGCGTCAAGCCGGGCGACCATGTGATTCCGCTGTACACCGCCGAATGCGGCGAATGCCTGTTCTGCAAGAGCGGCAAGACCAACCTGTGCGTGGCCGTGCGCGCCACGCAGGGCAAGGGCGTAATGCCCGACGGCACCACGCGCTTCTCGTACAACGGCCAGCCCGTGTACCACTACATGGGCTGCTCCACGTTCAGCGAATACACCGTGGTGGCCGAGGTGTCGCTGGCCAAGGTTCACCCCGATGCCAACCCCGAGCAGGTCTGCCTGCTGGGCTGCGGCGTGACCACCGGGCTGGGCGCGGTCAAGAACACCGCCAAGGTGCAGCCGGGCGACAGCGTGGCCGTGTTCGGCCTGGGCGGCATCGGCCTGGCGGTGATCCAGGGCGCCCGACTGGCCGGCGCGGGCCGCATCATCGCCATCGACACCAACCCGAGCAAGTTCGACCTGGCACGCACCTTTGGAGCCACCGACTGCGTGAACCCCAAGGACTTCGACAAGCCCATCCAGCAGGTGATCGTGGAGATGACTGGCTGGGGTGTGGACCACAGCTTCGAGTGCATTGGCAACGTCAACGTGATGCGTGCGGCGCTGGAATGCGCACACCGCGGCTGGGGTCAGAGCGTGATCATCGGCGTGGCCGGTGCGGGACAAGAGATCTCCACCCGTCCCTTCCAGCTCGTCACGGGCCGCAAGTGGCTGGGTACGGCCTTCGGCGGCGTCAAGGGCCGCAGCGAACTGCCCGGCATGGTGGAGGACGCCATGGCCGGCAAGATCGAGCTCGCCCCGTTCGTCACCCACACCATGGGCCTCACGGACATCAATCAGGCGTTCGACCTGATGCACGAGGGCAAGTCGATCCGCTCGGTGGTGAACTACGCTACATAAAAACAGGAGCGCTTGGCGCTTGATGCACAAGGGATTCCAGTATTTTTATTACTGAATCCCGCCCATACCAAGCGCCAGCAGCTACTTAAAAAGGAGCAACACGCCCATGTCCGACACCCTGGAACAACTCTCGGCCCACGCCTGCTTTGGCGGCGAGCAACGCTTTTACCGCCATGCTTCGCACGCAGTGGGTCTGCCGATGCGCTTCGCCGTCTACCTGCCGCCCCGTGCGCTGGCAGCCGAGAGTGCGGATAGAAAGGTCCCCGCGCTGCTCTACCTCGCGGGCCTGACCTGCACCGAGGAGACCTTCCCCATCAAGGCCGGCGCCCAGCGCCTGGCGGCAGAGCTGGGCCTGGCCCTCATCACCCCCGACACCAGCCCGCGCGGCGCGGGCGTGGCGGGCGAGGCCGACGCCTGGGACTTCGGCGTGGGCGCGGGCTTCTATTTGGACGCCACGCAAGCCCCCTGGTCCACGCACTGGCGCATGGAAAGCTACCTGCTGGAGGAACTGCTGCCGCTTGTCACCAACGCCCTGCCCATCGACGGTGCCCGGCTGGGCCTGTTTGGCCACAGCATGGGCGGCCATGGCGCGCTGACGCTGGCACTGCGCCACCCGGGGCGGTTCAAGAGCCTGTCGGCCTTCGCACCCATCTGCGCCCCCACGCGCTGCCCCTGGGGCGAGAAGGCGTTCACCGGCTACCTGGGCCCGGACCGCACCTCCTGGGGAGAGCACGACGCCACCGTGCTCATGGAGAACCAGCCCCTCGCGCCCTACCCCGGCGGCATCCTCATCGACCAGGGGCTGGACGACAAATTCCTGGCCGATCAATTGCACCCGCACCTGTTCGAGGCGGCCTGCAGCGCCATCGGCCAGCCGCTCACGCTGCGCCGCCACGCGGGCTATGACCACGGCTACTACTTCATCCAGAGCTTCATCGACGACCACCTGCGCCACCACGCGCAGCAGTTGGGCGCGCCTGAGGCAGTGTGAACGAACCGCCCGGCTCTCTCGTTCAGCCCCACCTGTCCGCGCGCCGTTGCGGATGCCCGCTACAGCCCGCACGAGGGGTGCGCCTTGCGCCGCGACTGGCCGCGATTGGCCGCGTTTCTGCCGCCCTTTCGCGGTGGCCCGAGCCGCCCGAGGTCATGCACCGTCTGACACCCGACGCCCGCCAAACCGCTCACACCGGGCGGGGCGCACCCACCGCGTAAGCGCGCAGGTCACGCCCGCCGATGCCCAGCGCCGGCCACAGAGCGCGCCACTGCGCGATGTGGGCACTGGCGAAGTGCCGGTCCAGGTCGTCCTGGCTGCGCCACAGCTCATGCACGTGGATCAGCCCGGCGTCCAGCACATCCTGCGCATACGCATATTCGACGCAGCCCGGTTCGGCCCGTGAGGCCTGCACCATCGCCCGCATGGCCGGCAGCGCGGCGGCCAGCCCGTCCGCCGGCAGGCGAATGGTTCCTACGATCAACAGCATTCGGCACCCCCCTCCCCACAGCAAAGCTCCCTTGCTAGCCGCGGCGCGCACCGCGCTCAGAACAGCACGCCCTGCCCGCGCGCCAGCGCCGGGCGGTACTGCGACAGGTCCAGTTCCGTGCGCTGGCGGTTCAGGCCCAGGCGCGCACAGGTCTTCTCGAAGCGCTGGCGCAGCAGGTCGGCCCACAGGCCCGAGCCCTTCATGCGCGTGGCGTGGCTGCTGTCGTAGCTTTTGCCCGCGATACGCGCAGTTGCGTCGATGCCGTGCAGATCCTGAATGCGCGCCAGCACGCGCTCGGCACGCTGCGGGTAGTGCAGTTGCAGCCACTCGCGCATCAGGGCATTGAGTTCCCACGGCAGGCGGATCACCGTGTAGAAGGCCGAGGTGGCGCCCGCGTCGCGCGCGGCGGCCAGCACCTGCTCCATATCCTCCGTGATGAAAGGAATCTGCGGCGCCACGCTCACGCCGACGGGTACGCCGGCTTCGGCCAGCGCGCGGATGGTGCGCAGCCGCCGGTGCGGCGCGGCCGCGCGCGGCTCCAGCACGCGGGCCAGGCGCGCATCCAGCGTGGTGATGGTCACGTAGGCCGCCGCCAGCCGGCTGTGCGCCAGCGGAGCCAGCAGGTCCAGGTCACGTTCCACGCCGCTGCTCTTGGTGATCAGCGAGAACGGGTGTCGCGCATCGCGCATCACCTCGATCAGCGCGCGCGTGAGGCGCAGCTCACGCTCCACCGGCTGGTAGCAGTCGGTGGCGGAGCCGATGTTGACCACCGAAGGCCGATGGCTGGCGCGCGCCAACTCGTCCCGCAGCACCTCGGCGATATTGCGCTTGGCGATGATGCGGGTCTCGAAGTCCAGCCCCGGCGACAGGTTGAGGTAGCTGTGCGTGGGCCGTGCGTAGCAGTACACACAGCCATGCTCGCAGCCGCGGTAAGGGTTCACCGACTGCTCGAAGAAAATGTCGGGCGAATCGTTGCCGCACAGCGCGCTGCGCGCGTCTTCCCAGATCACCTGCGTGTGCGGCGCGGCGGGCCCGGCACCTTCGTCGCCTGACACATCCCCCACGGGCCCGCCCCAGCCGTCGTCGAACGCCTCGCGCGCATCGCGCATGAAACGGTGGGCCATACGCGTGGCCGTACCCCGCCCCTTGAGCGGCTGCACGGGCGCCCATACGACAGGAGCCAGTGAGGGCGGGGGATCGTCTTCGGAATGCATTGAATGACTGTATAAATAAAAGGGGTATCCGCTTAGCTCCAGCAGCCCCATTGATACTGTGATTTCATCCAGCAATGGTATCCGATTGGCTCTCCCCGGTGTTCTTGCTCACGACATCCCCATACGTCACTGGCGGCGTAACCACCGCTTGCTGCAGCAAGCGGTAAAACAGCATCCCGCGTGAGCTGGATGTGCGCCGGTTGAAACGGAACACGAATTCATCGAGATAGGCGTCCAGGTGGTCTGGCTGTACAGAGCCATGATGTGTTCCCAGCACCCAGCGCTGTACCAGTGAGGCGACCCGGTGCACTCCCGCCATGGAGACATGGGCAGGTACGCCTGAGCCGAGCATGACGGTGCGCTGGTGGGTGTAACCCAGTTCTCCCAGAGCGCGGTATGCCGCCGAACCATCCGTGCGTACCTGGGCTCCAGGCTCGACCACCTCCTGCACAAAGGGGATTACGTGGGTGGCGGCGTCTCGGTCAATGCGGCGTAACCGGATGCGCCCAAACCCCTTGGGCTCCACGATCTCCACCGCCATGACCATCAACACTTTGGTGGTGCTGCTCTTGCGCCCTGCAGGGGTGGCGGGATTCTTGCGATCCGTGATGGACAGGTACGTTTCATCCACCTCCACAAGCCCCTTGAGCTTGTCCCGGCCCGGGCGGACCATGGCACGTCGAAACCGGTGCAGCATGGTCCAGGCGGTCTGGTAGCTCCCCAAACCCAATACGCGCTGCAGCCCCAGGGCGCTCACGCCTTGTTTCTGATTGGTCAGGTACCAAGCTGCAGCCAGCCAGACACGCAGCGGTGTGCGCGTCTTGTCAAAGATGGTTCCAGATGTCACTGTGCCTTGGTACTGGCATGAGCGGCACATCAGGCGGGTGCGGCTGGCGCGGTACACATCGCCAGCGTTGCCGCAACGCGGGCAGACGAAGCCTTGGGGCCACCGAAGCTTCTCCAGGAACGCCTGGCAAGCCTCTTCGGTGGCAAACCAGTCAAGAAATTCGTTCCAGGTGCGGGGGTAGTCCCCTCCAGGAGTTGGCGTTAGCATCTGGGTTTCCATCCAGCTATTCTCACGTCACTGGAGCTAAATAGATACCCCTT
>NZ_MTBE01000002.1:0-312865 GCF_002916785.1 Diaphorobacter sp. LR2014-1
CCATCGCGGACAGCGTTCCAGGCGATGGCGGACACGTTGCGCGGGTGTCCTGAGTGACGCTCAAATCGTAGCCGAAGTGTCCGCCATCAGCGTGGAATGGCGGTCGGCGCGGCCGGCTCAGACGGCCTTGGTGAGCTTGCGCATCGACTCGCCCTTGAGGGCTATCTTGTGCGAGCCGTGCACGATGCGGTCCAGGATGGCGTCGGCCAGCGTGGGCTCGTCCAGCCAGGCGTGCCAGGCCGTCACCGGCAACTGGCTGGTGATGAGCGTCGAGCGCGTGCCCACCCGGTCGTCCAGCAATTCCAGCAGGTCGTTTCGCTCGTGCGCGGCAATCGGCGCGATGCCGAAGTCGTCCAGGATGAGCAGGTCCAGCCGCGCCAGTTGCGCCAGCCGTTTGCCCAGGCTGCCATCGCCGTGGGCCACGTGCAGCTCCTGCAGCAGCCGTGGCGCGCGGGTGTAGAGCACCGAGAAGCCCAGGCGCGCGGCCTGCTGCCCCAGTGCGCAGGCGAGCCACGTCTTGCCGCACCCGGTGGCGCCGGTGAGCAGCACGTTGTGGCCATGGCGCAGCCAGTCCCCGCCGGCCAGGCTGGTGATGACCTCTCGGCTCAGGCCCCGGCTGGCGCGCCAGTCGATGTCCTCCAGGCAGGCACTGGAGACCTTCAGGCGGGCCGCCTTCAACAGGCGCTCCAGGCGCTTGCTGTCACGCCAGTCCACCTCGCGCTGCACCAGCAGCGCCAGGCGTTGTTCAAAGGGCAGCTCGCTGGCCGTGATGTGGGTGGCCGCGTCGCTGAGGGCGGCCACCATGCCGTCCAGGCGCAGGGCGCGCAGTTGGTTCAAGGTCTGTTCGTTGAGCATGGTTCTTCCTTGTTAGGTTTGCTTGCACGTTGGAGTTCAGTGGTAGTAGCCCGGCCCGCGCACGTTCTCGTGCAGCGGCAGGCTCGCCTGTGCGGCCATCGGCGCATCCAGCGGCCGCTGGTCCAGGCCGCAGCCCAGGATGGAGGCGATGCTCTTGTAGGACGGTGAGCGAATCGACTGCGCCCGCGCACAGGCGGCCTCCAGCCGGTCAGCCCCGTACTCACGGCCCAGGCGCATGAGGCCCAGACAGGAGCGGTAACCCTGCTCGGGATGCTGGCGGTGCTCCATCTGCCAGCGCACCACGGCGGCGGTGGCCGCGCCCACGCGCTCACCCCAGGCGATGAGCTTGGCCGGCGTCCACTGCAGGTGCGCCCGGTGCGAGGCCGGCATGTGCTCGGGCGTGGTGGTGTGTGCACCCCGTCGGGGATTGAGGGCGTGGGCGGCCACGCGTTTGCTGCCGTGCAGGACTTCGAGCGTGCCGGCCGTGATGCGCAACTCCACCGGCTCACCCACCAGGGCGTGGGGCACCGAGTAGTAGTGGCCATCGAGCTCAACGTGGTAATCGATGTTGACGCGGGCGGGTTTGAAGCGCGCGATGGGCATGCGCACCGGCGGCAGGGGGCGCAGGGCTGGCCGGTCGAGTTCGGCGAAGGCGCTAGTGCGGTTGCCCGGCAGCTTCTTGAACGCGCGCTGGTTCAAGTCCACCAGCAAGGCGGCAATCGCCCGGTTGAGCTCGGCCAGGCTGAAGAAGGTCTGGTGGCGCAGCCTGGCCAGAATCCAGCGCTCGACCACCTGCACAGCGACCTCCACCTTGGGTTTGTCGCGTGGCTTGGCCGGGCGCGCGGGCATCACGGCCAGGCTGTAGTGCGCACAGAGCTCTTCGAGCAGGCGGTGCGCGGTGGGCTCGTAACGGTCGGGTCGGGCCATGAGGGCGCGCGGCTGGTCAGGCACCAGCAGGCGGGGCACGCCGCCGATGAACTCCAGCGCGCTAATGATGCTGGCCACCCAGTCGGTGGCCTTCTGGCTGGCGGTGGCGCAGGCGTAGGTGTAGTTCGATGCGCCCAGCACGGCCACGAAGACCTGGGCCTGGCGTATCTCGCCAGTGTCAGCATCCACCACGGGAACGGTCTGGCCGGCGTAGTCCACAAAGAGCTTGTCACCGCCCGTGTGGGTCTGGCGCATGGAGCGCTGCAGGCGCCGGGCCCAGGCCTTGTACTTCTCGCAGAAGGCGCTGTACTTGTACGCCTGCCCGCTGTGCTGTTGCTGGTATTCCTCCCAAAGCAACTGCAGCGTCACGCCAGGTCGGCGCAGTTCGCGGTGGATGTGGGCGTGGTCGGGTTCAAGGTGCCGGGACTCGCGCGCCACGGGTGGCTTGTAGAGCCGGGCCTGGAGTTCGTCGTCGTTCAGGCTCTGGGCCAGTGCCCAGTCCACGCCGGCCACGCGCGCGTAGCTGGCTATCTCGCTGACAGTGGATTTGGAGATGCCGAGAGCGGCACCGATTTGACGGGTGCTCAAGGCCCCGCGGTGCAGCAGTTGCAGTGTGTGTCGTAGTTTGCTCATGGTGACCCTGGGTGTGGGCATCGCTGGTTCCGGTCAAAAAACCGGGCAGCGTATGCCGCGTTCGGGTCACTCGGAACACCCCGCAGGTGTCCGCCATCAGTTTGGAATGCTGTCCGCCTTCAGCGTGGAACGGTGTCCGCCATCACGCTGGAACACTGTCCGCCATCAGCATGGAATCGTGTCCGCCATCGCGTGGAATACGCAGCTGGGGGAAACCGTGCGCGGCACCTGCACCCTGCCGGATGCGCCCGTCCTGGCCCTGCCGCACCCCAGCCCGCGCAACAACGGTTGGCTCAAGCGCCACCCGTGGTTCGAGTCCGAGTTGCTGCCGCTGGTGCGGGCACGCGTGGCGACCGTGCTGGCGGTTTAGAGCAAAACAGGGCTCTAGCGCTTACCCCATAAGCGCTAGCAGCTATCGAAACAGAAGCATCTACTGCGAGAGCACATCCGCCCCCGCGGGCGGCTTGAACTGGAAGGTGCCTGCCGGCAGCGCCGGGTTGAGCTGCATGCCGGTGAAGCGGATCAGCGAGCGCTGCCCAAAGCTGTCCAGGATGTCCAGCGCCGCCAGTTGCTCCCCCGCGAAGCCCACGCGCACGCTCTTGAGCTGGCCGTCCTTGGCCTTGGGCGTAGCCAGCACCCACTGCAGGCCGTCCTGCTCGGGCGCCGACTCCAGCGCGAAGTCGGCGCGCAGCGCCGCCAGGTCGGGCGCGGACGCGAGCAGCGCCGCGGGCGTGCTGCCCAGCGCCTTGGATTGCGTGCGCTGGGTCACCTGGTTCAAGTCAGCGTCGTACAGCCACAGGGTCTGCCCATCGGCCACGATGAGCTGCTCGAACGGCTTGCGGTAATGGAATTTGAAGCGCCCTGGACGCTGGAACTCAAAACTGCCGCTGGAGGTCTTGGTGCGGCCCGCCTGGCCGTCCTTGGGCGGCGAGGTCACGGTCTGCGTGAACTCGGACCGGCCGCTCTGTGCGGACTTCATGAAGGTTTCAAGGCTTTTCAGGCCGTCAGCCCAGGCGCAACCAGCGCCAGCAGCTATCAGAATCGCAGCAATTATTTTCTTCAACACCATTTCTCCATGCAAGCGGTTGCGTGGACAGCGGGCCAGGGAGCGTGCCCAGGCAGCTTTACTCGCTGCGCGCGGGCACCAGCACCTCGCGCTGGCCGCTGGCGGTGAGTGCGCTCACCAGGCCGGCCTTCTCCATGTCTTCGAGCAGGCGCGCGGAGCGGTTGTAGCCAATGCGCAGCTTGCGCTGCACGTAGGAGATGCTGGCCTTGCGGTCTTTCAGCACCACCTCCACGGCCTGGTCGTACATGGGGTCCTTCTCGCCGCCGCCTTCGCTGTCGCCAAAGCCGAAGCCGCTGTCGTCGCCCTCGACGGTACCGCCTTCCAACACCCCTTCGATGTAGTCCGGCTCCCCTTGTTCCTTCAAGTAGCTGACGACGCGGTGCACCTCGTCATCGGAGACGAAGGCGCCGTGCACGCGGATGGGCAGGCCCGTGCCGCTGGCCATGTAGAGCATGTCGCCCATGCCCAGCAAGGCCTCGGCGCCCATCTGGTCCAGGATGGTGCGGCTGTCGATCTTGCTGCTGACCTGGAAAGCTATACGCGTGGGGATGTTGGCCTTGATCAGGCCGGTGATCACGTCCACGCTGGGGCGCTGCGTGGCCAGAATCAAATGGATGCCGGCAGCGCGCGCCTTCTGCGCCAGGCGGGCGATGAGCTCCTCGATCTTCTTGCCCACGACCATCATCAGGTCGGCCAGCTCGTCGATCACCACCACGATGTGCGGCAGCCGCTCCAGCGGTTCCGGGCTCTCCGGTGTGAGGCTGAAGGGGTTGGGGATGTGCTCCTCGCGCGCCTTGGCGTCGTCTATTTTCGTGTTGTAGCCCGCGAGGTTGCGCACGCCCAGCTTGCTCATGAGCTTGTAGCGGCGCTCCATTTCGGCAACGCACCAGTTCAGGCCATGGGCGGCCTGCTTCATGTCGGTGACCACCGGCGCGAGCAGGTGCGGAATGCCCTCGTAAACCGACATTTCCAGCATCTTGGGGTCGATCATCAGCAGGCGCACGTCGCGCGCCTCGGCCTTGTAGAGCAGCGACAGGATCATGGCGTTGATCCCCACCGACTTGCCCGAGCCCGTCGTGCCCGCCACCAGCACGTGCGGCATCTTGGCCAGGTCCGCCACCACGGGCGCGCCCACGATGTCCTTGCCCAGGCCCATGGTCAGCAGGCTCTTGGCGTCGTGGTAGACCTGCGAGCCCAGGATCTCCGACAGGCGGATGGTCTGGCGTTTGGCGTTGGGCAGTTCCAGCGCCATGAAGTTCTTGCCAGGAATGGTCTCGATCACGCGGATGGACACCAGCGACAGCGAACGCGCCAGGTCCTTGGCCAGATTCACGATCTGCGAGCCCTTCACGCCCGTGGCGGGCTCGATCTCGTAGCGCGTGATCACCGGGCCGGGCATGGCGGCCACCACGGTGACGTCCACGCCGAAGTCCTTGAGCTTCTTCTCGATCAGGCGGCTGGTCATCTCCAGCGTCTCGGGCGACACCGTCTCCTGGCGCGCCTGCGCGGCGTCCAGCAGGTCCACCTGCGGCAGGTTGCTGTCGGGCATCTCGCTGAACAGGGGTTTCTGGCGCTCCTTCACCACGCGGGTGCTCTGCACCACATCGGACAGCACGGGCTCGATGATGGTGACAGGCTGCGGGTGCTGCACCTCAATCTCGTGGCGCTCTTCCTGCACCACTTCCTCGCGCTCGCGCGCGGCGCGCCGTCCCACGGCCACGTCCTTGGCCTTCTCGCGCCGCGCCCGGCCGCGCTGCACCAGCGCATCGATGCGCCCACCCAGGCGCTCGGCCAGATGTCCCCAGGAGAAACGGAACACCAGCGCCGCGCCCAGCACGACCACCACCACGCCGGCCAGGCCCGAGCCCGTGAACCCGAGCCAGCGCACGGCCAGCGGCCCCGTCATATAGCCCAGCATGCCGCCCGCATGGCCGGGCAGCAGGGCTTCGAACCGGTACAGCCGCGACCATTCCAGTGCCGTGCTGGCGCACAGCAGCAGCGCCAGGCCGCCCCAGAATACGCCGCGGCGCTGCCACGGCGCGTGGCCTGCGGCGCCATCGCCGCGCATCCAGCGCGCCAGCGACGCAAACCAGGCGCGCACGCCCGCGGCGACGCACCACCAGACGGAAAAGCCCAGCACGAAGTAGCTGCCGTCGGCGAGCCACGCCCCGAGCCTGCCCACCCAATTGGACAGCGGCTGTCCATTGCCCGCACCCGATGTGGACCAGGCCGCATCCTGCGCGGAATAGCTCACGAGGGCCAGCAGCCAGAACACCAGGCCCAGCAGGCCCAGCACCAGGCCGATCTCATGGCCGAAGCGCGCCGCGCCGGTGCGTGGCGCCGACTTGCTGGAGGAAGAAGCGTTCAGGGTGTTGAGGGAGTACGTCATGGGATAAGAGCGCGCAAGCTTACCCCATGCCGACGACGCGTCTGTGCGCCGTGCGCTGCGTGCGGCAGCCCGCCCCAGGCCTGCCGGCTGCGCGCCTTTTTGTCACTGCGCTGCGCCAGCGCAAAGGCCGATACGCCCGCCCCGGCCGTGTTATTCATGGCTTCTTACAATGGCCGCGATTGAAAACCCGACCGCAGGCGCCCGCGCGGACCGGTTGATACTGGGGGGCCCGGCCCCAGGTTCTTACGGGGCACGCCGGTCGCCCGGCATAACAAAACCTTACTTTTCAGCCATGTCCACTACCCAACACGCCAAAGTCATGATCCTCGGCTCCGGCCCGGCGGGCTACACCGCCGCGGTGTACGCCGCGCGCGCCAACCTCAACCCCGTGCTCATCACGGGCCTGGCCCAGGGCGGCCAGCTCATGACCACGACCGAGGTGGACAACTGGCCCGCCGACGTGCACGGCGTGCAGGGCCCCGAGCTGATGCAGCGCTTCCAGGAACATGCCGAGCGCTTCAAAACGCAGATCGTGTTCGACCACATCAGCCAGGTGGACCTGTCCAAGCGCCCCTTCACCCTTACGGGCGACAGTGGCACCTACACCTGCGACTCCCTCATCATCGCCACGGGTGCATCGGCCAAGTACCTGGGCCTGCCCTCCGAGGAAGCCTTCATGGGCAAGGGCGTGTCCGCCTGCGCCACCTGCGACGGCTTCTTCTATCGCGAACAGGACGTGTGCGTGGTCGGCGGCGGCAACACCGCCGTGGAGGAAGCGCTGTACCTGTCCAACATCGCTCGCAAGGTGACGCTGGTGCACCGCCGCGACAAGTTCCGCGCCGAGCCCATCCTGATCGACAAGCTCATGGAGAAGGTGGCGGCCGGCAAGATCGAGCTCAAGACCTTCTTCACGCTGGACGAAGTGCTGGGCGACGCCACCGGCGTGACCGGCATCCGCCTCAAGCACACCGAAGACGGCCATACCGAGGACATCGCGCTGCAAGGCTGCTTCATCGCCATCGGCCATGCGCCCAACACCGACATCTTCCAGGGCCAGCTGGCGATGGAAAACGGCTACATCGTGACGCAGGGCGGCCTCAAGGGCTTTGCCACGCAGACCAGCGTGCCGGGCGTGTTCGCCGCCGGCGACGTGCAGGACCATGTGTACCGCCAGGCCATCACCAGCGCCGGCACGGGCTGCATGGCCGCGCTGGACGCGCAGCGCTTCCTGGAACAGCAGGAATAACGCACTAAGCCCTGCCCACCCGGCTCCTGCAGGTTTCGGCATGCAGGGGCTTTTTGATATTCGGGCTATAATGCGCGGCTTTGCCAAATCCTGCGCCTGCAAATTGCAGCGCAAAGGCTGCGGCGACCGGGTTACCGCCACCCGTTCAAACTGGCGAGGTGAGGCTGACCGGCACGCTCCTGCTCTCGCGGGACTTCAGCGCCGGCAGCCGTTGCAACTATCGGAGTGTCCTGATGGCACGCGTATGTGAAGTAACGGGCAAGAAGCCCATGGTGGGAAACAACGTCTCCCACGCCAACAACAAGACCAAGCGCCGTTTCCTGCCCAACCTGCAGTACCGCCGTTTCTGGGTGGAAAGCGAGAACCGTTGGGTGCGCCTGCGCGTGTCCAGCGCCGCTCTGCGCCTGATCGACAAGAACGGTATCGACTCCGTGCTCGCAGACATGCGTGCCCGTGGCCAAGCCTAATTTCCTCAAGGAGAACAACCATGGCTTCCAAAGGCGGACGCGAAAAGATCAAGCTGGTGTCCACGGCCGAAACCGGTCACTTCTACACCACCACCAAGAACAAGAAGACGATGCCTGAGAAGATGTCGATCATCAAGTTCGACCCCAAGGCTCGCAAGCACGTCGAGTACAAGGAAGCCAAGCTGAAGTAATTCGGCCCGGCTCCTGTCAAAAAGCCGCCCGGCGTTGCGCCCGGCGGCTTTTTTCATGTCCAGCGTGGGCATAAAAAACCGCGGCACCCTTTCGGGTCGCCGCGGTACTGCGGTCAGAAGAGCCAGCCGCCGCGTCGCTCAGGCGTGGGCCGCGCGCAGCTTCAGCGAAAACTCCTTGAGCGCCGCGATGCCGCTGGCCTCGGCCCGCTGGCACCAGGCTTGCAGGTCTGCGGTCAGCTGATCGCGCGACTGCGAGGTGTTGAGCCAGAGCTGGCGCAGCTCCTCGCGCATGGTGACCATCTTGTCGAGTACGGGGTGCGCCGCACGCACTTCGGCCAGCGTCGGCTGTGCCTGCGCAGGGACCTTCTCGGCGTCGCGGTGCAGCCAGCGCTTGGCGCGCTTGAGGGCCGACACGTCGGCCTTGCGCGCCTTGAGCGCGGCGATCTCGTCCTTGCAGGCCTGGCGCACGCCGCGTGCATAGCCAGCCATGACCTCGTAGCGGTTGGCGATGAGCGCCTCCAGCGTCTTTTCGTCGGCCACCGGCTTCACGGCGCCCAGGCGCAGCTTGGGCGGCACCTTCTTGACCTTGGCCCAGCCCAGGCGCTGCAACGCGCTGATGTAGAGCCACCCCACGTCGAACTCGTACGGCTTGACCGAGAACTTCGCGGCCGTCGGATAGGTGTGGTGGTTGTTGTGCAGTTCTTCACCGCCAATCACAAGGCCCCAGGGCACGAGGTTGGTGGAGGCGTCCTGCGCCTCGAAGTTGCGGTAACCCCAATAGTGGCCCACGCCGTTGACCACGCCCGCGGCCCAGAACGGGATCCACGCCATCTGCACGGCCCACACGGCGGCGCCCACGGCGCCGAACAGCACCAGGTTGATGACCAGCATCAGCCCCACGCCCTGCCAGGTGAAGCGGCTGTAGACGTTGCGCTCCATCCAGTCGTCCGGCGTGCCATGGCCGAACTTCTTCAGCGTCTCGGCGTTGGCCGCCTCGGCACGGTACAGCTCGGCCCCGCGCCACATCACGGCGCGCAGGCCGCGCGTCTGCGGGCTGTGGGGGTCGTCGGGCGTCTCGCACTTGGCGTGGTGCTTGCGGTGGATGGCCACCCATTCCTTGGTGACCATGCCCGTGCCCAGCCACAACCAGAAGCGGAAGAAATGCGCAGGCACAGGCCCCAGGTCCAGCGCACGGTGCGCCTGCGAGCGGTGCAGGAAGATCGTCACCGCCGCGATCGTGATGTGGGTGGTGGCCAGGGTGTAGAGCACGATCTGCCACCAGGCCAGGTCCCACACGCCATGCGCCAGCCAGTCGAGCGCGGTATTCCACGCGGCGCTATCAAACAACATACAAACCTCGATCCACTATCCAATACCGCCGCACAGCCGGCGGCGTTCCACATTGTCGGGAGCCGTCCCCGCGGACCGGAACATGCCCGGCCGCCAGGATGGCTTCGCGTTGCGTGCCAACGCGTAGGAAAGTTACGCGCGGCGGGTCCAGACGGCAGCGAAGAAACCGTCCGTCTGGTGCAGATGAGGCCACAGCCGCAGATATCCAGTGCCGCTGGCGCCGCCATGGCACAGGCGTGCGGCATCGGGCACCTTCAGCTGCGTGAGCAGCGCGCCGGCGTCCTGCGGCTCGAAATCGGCATGCGCCGCGCCGAAGGCTTCGGCAATGGCCTCGTTTTCCTGCGGCAGCACGCTGCACGTGGCATAGACCAGCCGCCCGCCAGGTTTGACCAGGCGCGCCGCGCTTTCCAGGATGGCGGTCTGCTTGCCGGCCAGCTCCCGCAGCGCCTCGGGCGATTGGCGCCACTTCAGGTCGGGGTTGCGGCGCAGCGTGCCCAGGCCCGAACAGGGGGCGTCCACCAGCACGCGGTCGATCTTGCCGGCCAGGCGTTTGACGCGCTCGTCGCGCTCGTGGGCGATGGCCGCGGGGTGCACGTTGGACAGGCCCGAGCGCGCCAGGCGGGGCTTGAGCGCCTCCAGCCGGTGGGCCGACACGTCGAAGGCGTACAGCCGCCCCGTGCTGCGCATGGCCGCGCCGATGGCCAGCGTCTTGCCGCCGGCACCGGCGCAGAAGTCCACCACCATCTCGCCGCGCTTGGCGTCCAGCAGCAGCGCGAGCAACTGCGAGCCCTCGTCCTGCACCTCGATGGCGCCGCGCGTGAACGCGTCCAGCTTGGTGAGCGCAGGCTTGCCGGCGATGCGCAGTCCCCAGGGAGAGTAGGGTGTCACTACCGATTTGATAGCTGCTTGCGCAAGCTCCTTCTGCACCTGGTCGCGTTTTTCCTTCAAGGCATTGACGCGCAGGTCCAATGGCGCAGGCTGCGCCAGGCTGTCGGCCAGGGCCCAGAAGCCGCTCTCGCCCAGCTGCTCCTTGAGCGGCGCCACCAGCCATTCGGGCAGGTTGTGGCGGTGCGGCGCCAGCAGGTCTTCAGGACGCACGGCGTCGCACTGGTCCAGCCAGGACTTTTCCTGCTCTGTCAGCGCGCTCTTGACGAAGTCGCGCGGGCCGTGAAAGCCCAGGATGGCCAGGCGCCGCTCCTTGGGGCCCGCGCCCGAGCGCGCCAGCTGCTCGAACAGCAGCTTCTTGCGCAGGACGTTGTAGACGGTTTCGGCCAGCGTGGCGCGCTCGCGCGGGCCCAGGCCGCGGTGCTCGCGGAAGTAGCGCGAGACCACGGCGTCGGCCGGGTGTTCAAAAGTAAGGACCAGCCTGACGAGTTCCGCGCAGGCGTCCACAAGGGCTTTGGGATGCATGGCGTGATTGTCCCATCTCGCGCCCGCATCATCCGCCGCCGCCTCAAGCCCCTCCGGGCCCGGCGTGCACGGGCTCAAACGCCTGGCGCTCGATGTCCTCCAGCGCCGCCGTGTCACCGGCCGCGAGCACCAGCAGCTGTCCCGGCAGTTCCAGCTCGCTCTCCAGACGGCGGCACAGGGCAAAGCGCGCCTGCGCATCCAGACCGTGCAATTGCACGAACAGCAGGTAGGTGCGCCGCTGGGGCATGGCGCGCAGTTGCTTGCACACCAGCCAGGCGCGCGCCACCGCGCGGTGCAGGGCCAGTTCGGCCTGCAACTCGCCGAGCTCGAACGCGCTCAGATCGTGGCGCGTCACGCGCTGGAAGAAGGGCGTGTCGTACAGCTCCTCCAGGGCGGCATCCTCCACCTCCTCCGCCTGGCGCACGCGCTCGCGCCAGCGCTTGAGGGCCTCGGCGTCATAGTCCCCACCGGCCTCGGTACGCTGCTCCAGCGCCTGCACCGCGCCCCGGGCCGCACCCCAGCGATGGGTGGGACTGCCGTCCCACAATGCCTCGCAACAGCGCAGGCGCGCCGCGGCGTCCTGTGGCGGCAGACTGTCGGCCAGCCCGAGCAGCGCACCCACATGGGCGGGTTCGCGCGCCAGCACGCGCTCGTACAGCGGCTGCACGGCGGCCTGCGGGTCCAGCCGGCGCATCAACCGCGCCAGCTCCACGGTCTCGGTGGCGCTGTTGCCGGCCTGGGTGGACTGCAGGGTGCGCACGCGCTCCTGCGCCCGCTGCAGGCGGGCGTGGTGCTGCTTCCACACCGTGGCGTTGGCCTTGCACCACTGGTCATCGAAGTGCGCCATCCAGCCGCGCGCCTGCGCCCCCAGCAGCGACAGCGCCCCGCGCTGCGACCACGGCGGCAGCGTGGGGCGCCCACCCGTGAGCGCCTGCACCCGGTCGCGCAGCACGGGATGGGTGTCGTCCACGCCACTCAGGCGCCGTACCGCTTCGCGCAGCGCCATCTGGGCGAAGGCCGGCTCCGGCGGCAGTGCCAGCAGGCGCTGCATGGCGCCGTAGGGCCCGGCGGGCAACGGCTGGGACAGCGCGCCCTGCCAGTGCTGGCGCCAGAACTGCTCGCCCAGCCAGGCGCCCTTGATCTCGACCTCGGTGAGCGCGGCGGCCACCTCATCCTGGCCCAGCAGGCGCGCGGCGATGCGGTCGGCCTCGTATTCGTCCTGGCGGGCCAGGGCGAAGGTCTTGGCGGCAAAGCGCGGCCAGTACCAGTCCAGGAACGCCCGCGTGGCCACGGCCATGGGGCCCTCATCGTCCTGCATGCCCTCATGCAGGCGGCGCCAGCTCAGGCGGGTGCGGTAGATCCAGGCCGCAAATCGCCCGTGGTCGCCACGCAGGTGGCCGTACTCGTGGGCCAGCACCGCCAGCAGGCGCTTTTTGTCCAGCGCCATGAGCAGCGGCAGACCGAGCGTGAGCTGATTGCGCGCACCGCCCAGCACACCCCAGCGGGGCTCCTGGCGGATGCTGGCGTTGAAGTCATCGTCCAGATACACCTCGTGGATGGGCGGCCCCTTGATCTTGCGGCGGATGCGCTCCAGCGCATCGAACAGCGCCGGCGCCTCACGCGCGGTGATCTGTACGCCCTGGGGCGGGCTGCGCGGCACCCACAGTGCACGCAGGCTCAGCCATAACAGGCCGCACGCGGCCATCACAATCCATACCCAGGCGAAGCGGAACTTGCCGTGGAGGAGTTGGGGCACCACCCACACCAGCATGCCCACGGCCAGCGCCAGGCAGCCCAGCACCCAGGCGTAGCCCAGCGCCGCAAAGGCGGCCACGCCGCGGCGGTAGGCACGGCTGTCGTCGGCGCTGGCCATCTCGCTCATGCGCACCATGTGTATGAAGTCCGCCTTCTCCATCAACCGCCCTCCCGTTGTGATGCGTATTTTTTCCACCGCGAATGCTATCCATGAACGATGAACTGCCACCCCTGGTTTGCACACCCCCCGGCCGCTATCGCCACTACAAAGGCGGGCTGTACGAGGTGCTCGGCACGGTACGCCACAGCGAGACGCTGGAGCCCATGACCCTGTACCGCGCGCTGTACGGCGAGCAGGGTCTGTGGGTGCGCCCGGCCGCCATGTTCAACGGGACGGTGGTGGTCGATGGCCGCGAGCAGCCGCGCTTCGCCGCGTGCGTGGGCACACCCGAGGATTGAAGACAAATACGGCCCTTGCGCTTATCCATCAAGCGGCAGCAGCTCCTCTTTCAATAGCAAACACCACCTACTGGCTGCGCGCGCGGCCCGGCACCCCGGCCCTCCCTTGTCCTACGCCGGCGCCCAAAGGCGGGCACTACGGTGTAGTCAGGACGACAAGCGGCGGCGTGCGCAGGCGAGCCCCGTGCGCCGCGGAAAGGAGCCTTCCATGGACTATCTGCTGCAGGGAATGTTTGGCGAGCGGTCGCTGACCAAGGTGGCCGCCGTGTTCAACGACCGCGCCGACGCGCAGGCGATGGTGGCGCGGCTGCAAAGCCTGCCCGGTATGGCGCCCGGCCAGGTGCGCATGCTGGGGCCGGAGGATGCGCGGGAAGACCATGCCGAGCACTTCGGCCGCACGCTGGAGCCGGAGCAGCGCGGTATCTTCCGCACGATGATCCGCGCCCACGTGGTGACCGGTTTCGCGGGCGGCGTGCTCGGCCTGCTGCTCTACGCGTGGCTGCTGCGCTCGGGCACCCCGCTGATCGCCAGCAGCCCACTGCTGGCCTGCATCACGGTGGTGGGCTTTTGCACCACCTTCGGCCTGTTGGCCGGCGGCCTCGTCACCATGCGCCCCGACCACGTGGGGCTGATCGCCGAGGTGCGTGAAGCCCTGGAGCAGGGCCACTGGGCGGTGGTGGTGCACCCGACCGACACCGCACAGACACGGCAGGCGCGTGCGTTGCTGCAGGATGGCGGCGGCGCGCAGGTGGCGCGCACGCTGTGAGCGTGCCGCCCGGGCGGCTTGCAAGCAAATCACGCTCCAGCGCACGCCCCATCAGCGCTAAAAGCTATCGATTTGCGAGCAAATGCGCCAGCACGGCGCGTGGATAGATCAGGTGTTCCTGCGTGAGCACGCGGGCGGCCAGCGCGTCGGCCGTATCACCCGGCAACACGGGCACCACCGCCTGGTCCAGGATGGGGCCCACGTCCAGTTCTGCCGTGACCTCGTGCACCGTGCAGCCGGCGAACCTGCATCCAGCGTCGATGGCGCGCTGGTGCGTGTGCAGGCCCGTGAAGGCCGGCAGCAGCGAGGGGTGGATGTTGACCAGCCGGCCCGCGAAGTGGTCCACGAACCCGGGGGTGAGGATGCGCATGAAGCCGGCAAGCACCACCAGGGACGGCTCGTAAGCGTCGATGGCCTGGGCCAGCGCGGTGTCGAACGCCTCGCGCGAGGGATAGGCCTTGTGGTCCAGCACCTGGGTGGCAATGCCCTGCTCGCGCGCCAGCGCCAGGCCCTTGGCATCGGCCTTGTTGCTCAGCACCGCGGCCACACGGATGCCGTGGCGGCCCGCCCAGTCCTGCTGCTGCGCGGTGCGCACGATGGCCGCCATGTTGGAGCCGCCGCCGGAGATCAAAATCACGATGTTCTTCATTTGCCGGAAATTATCCCCTGCCCATGCCCTTTGACGCCCGCACCCGCCCCCTGACCGCGCCGCAAGCGCGCGTGCTTGCCACGCTGCTGGAAAAGTCCCGCACCGTGCCCGACAGCTATCCCCTCACCCTCAACAGCCTGCTGGCCGGCTGCAACCAAAAGAGCAGCCGCGATCCGGTCATGCAACTCACCGAGAGCGAGGTGCAGCAGGCGCTGGATGATCTGCGCCAGCAGACGCTGGTGCTGGAGATCGGCGGCGCGCGCGTGGCGCGCTGGGAGCACAACTTCACCCGCGGCGTGGGCGTGCCCGACCAGTCCGCCGCGCTGCTGGGCCTGCTGATGCTGCGCGGCCCGCAAACCGCGGGCGAGCTGCGCATCAATGCCGAGCGCTGGCACCGGTTTGCCGATATCTCCTCGGTCGAGGCCTTCCTGGACGAGCTGCAGTCGCGCTCCGATGACAAGGGCGGGCCGCTGGTCACGCTGCTGCCGCGCGCACCGGGCGCGCGCGAGCCGCGCTGGGCTCACCTGCTGTGCGGCCCTGTGGATGCCAGCCTCGTGCAGACAGCCAGCCTGCCCGCCACGCGCAATGAGGAAGACGGCGCACTGGCCCCGCGCGTACAGGCCCTGGAGGAAGAAGTCGCCACGCTGCGCGCCACGGTGCAGCGCCTGTGCGAGCAACTGGGCGTGGCCGAGCACTGACCTCGCCAAGACCCCGCCCCTGTCACGGTTCGGACAGGGCTGAAAAGCACGCCCGTGCTACAACGGCGGCTTCACAGGAGACAGCACATGGACCTTGCATTCACCCCCGAAGAGCAGGCATTCCGCGAGGAAATTCGCGCCTGGGTGCGCACCCACCTGCCCCAGGACATCGCACACAAGGTGCACAACGCCCTGCGCCTGACCAAGGACGACATGCAGCGCTGGGCCAAGATCCTCGGCGCCAAGGGCTGGCTGGGCTACGGCTGGCCCCGGGAGTTCGGCGGACCCGGCTGGAACGCCGTGCAAAAGCACTTGTTCGAAGAGGAATGCGCTCTCGCCGGCGCGCCGCGCATCGTGCCCTTCGGGCCGGTGATGGTGGCGCCCGTGATCATGGCCTTTGGCAGCAAGGAGCAGCAACAGCGCTTCCTGCCCGGCATCGCCAGCGGCGAGGTGTGGTGGAGCCAGGGCTACAGCGAGCCGGGCTCGGGCTCGGACCTGGCCAGCCTCAAGACCCGCGCCGAGCGCGTGGGCGACAAGTACATCGTCAACGGCCAGAAGACATGGACCACGCTCGGCCAGTACGGCGACTGGATGTTCAACCTGGTGCGCACCAGCACGGAGGGCAAGCCGCAGACGGGCATCAGCTTCCTGCTGCTGGACATGAAGTCGCCCGGCGTCACCGTGCGGCCCATCAAGCTGCTGGATGGCGAGTGCGAGGTCAACGAGGTGTTCTTCGACAACGTCGAGGTGCCTGCCGACCAGCTCATCGGCGAGGAGAACAAGGGTTGGACCTACGCCAAGCACCTGCTCAGCCATGAGCGCACCAACATCGCCGACGTGAACCGCGCCAAGCGCGAGCTGGAGCGTTTGAAGCGCATCGCCAAGGCCGAGGGCGTGTGGGACGACATGCGCTTTCGCGACCAGATCGCGCTGCTGGAGGTGGACATCGTCGCGCTGGAGATGCTGGTGCTGCGCGTGCTGTCGATGGAAAAGAGCGGCAAGAACCCGCTGGACATCGCCGGCCTGCTGAAGATCCGCGGCAGCGAGATCCAGCAGCGCTATGCAGAGCTGATGATGCTGGCCGCCGGCCCGTTCGCCCTGCCCTTCATCGAGGAAGCCATGGAAGCCGGCTGGCAGGGCGACTTCCCTGGCGGCGTGGCCGCCAACGCCCCGCTCGCCTCCACCTACTTCAACCTGCGCAAGACCACCATCTACGGCGGCAGCAATGAAGTGCAACGCAATATCGTCGCTCAGACCGTGCTGGGTTAAGGAGATAACCATGGATTTCAATTTCTCCGACGACCAGCAGCAACTGCGCGACGCCGTACGCCGCTGGGTGGACAAGGGTTACAGTTTCGAGCGCCGCCGCGCCATCGTGGCCGCGGGCGGATTTGACCGCGCCGCTTACAACGAGCTGGCCGAACTGGGCCTCACGGCCCTCACCGTGCCCGAGGCCCACGGCGGCCTGGGCCAGGGCGCCGTGGATGCCATGGTGGCCATGGAAGAGCTGGGCCGCGGCATCGTGCTGGAGCCGCTGGCGCATGCGTTCATTGCGGCCCGCGTGCTCAGCGAGTGCGCCGACGACAACGTGCAGTCCGCCTGGCTGCCGCGCATCGCCAGCGGCGAAGCCCTGGTGGTGCTGGCCCACCAGGAGCGCAAGGCCCGCTACCGCCTCGATGTTTGCGAGGCAAAAGCGGCTGCAGCGCCCGGTGGATATGCGCTCACAGCTATCAAAAGCGTAGTTCCAGCGGGCGACCAGGCGGACGCCTTCCTCGTGCCCGCACAGCTCGATGGCCGCATCGCGCTGTTCCTGGTGGAACGCAGCGCCGCCGGCGTGGCCACGCGCGGCTACCTCACGCAGGACGGCAGCCGCGCCGCCGAACTGTCGCTGACCCAGGCGCCCGCCACACTCGCCACCGCCGACGGCCTGGCCGCGCTGGAGCTGGCCGTGGACACCGGCATTGCCGCCGCCTGCGCCTACGCCGTGGGCGCCATGGAGCAGACCCTGGCCATCACCGCCGACTACATGAACCAGCGCAAGCAGTTCGGCGTGCCCATCGCCAGCTTCCAGGCGCTGCGCCACCGCATCGCCGACATGAAGATGCAGCTGGAACTGGCGCGCTCCATGAGCTACTACGCCAGCCTGAAGCTGGGCGAGGAAGCCGGCGAGCGCCGCCGCGCCCTGGCCCGCGCCAAGGTGCAACTGGGCCAGTCCATGCGCTTCGTCGGCCAGCAGGCGGTGCAGTTGCACGGCGGCATCGGCGTGACAGACGAGTACATCATCAGCCACTACTTCAAGACGCTCACGCAGCTGGAGATGTCGTGGGGCGACACGCTGCACCACCTGGGCGAGGTGAGCGCGCGCATGCAGGACACGGCGGGGGTGTTTGCCTAAGGGCCCGTCCTCAACCCAAAACGCGGCCCCTGGCCGCGTTTTTTCGGATGCTGCCTGCGTCAGCTCAACAGCCGCGACGACTTGGGCACGTGGGCCATGAGGAACTCCATCTGGTCGGCCAGGATGCGCCGGTTGCGCAGGATGAAGTCTTCCCACAGGCTGGGTACGTAAGGCGTGTACAGCAGCGGCATATGCGC
This sequence comes from Diaphorobacter sp. LR2014-1, assembly GCF_002916785.1. NCBI lineage: Bacteria > Pseudomonadati > Pseudomonadota > Betaproteobacteria > Burkholderiales > Comamonadaceae > Diaphorobacter > Diaphorobacter sp. LR2014-1. Next base: position 17,454 of record NZ_MTBE01000002.1, read on the forward strand.
CTGCTCGGGCGTACGCGGGCCCTTGCGGTGGTTGCAGGGGCGGCACGAGGTGACCACGTTCATCCAGTGGTCCACGCCGTTCCTGGCAAACGGCACGATGTGCTCGCGGGTCAGGTCCTGTTCCTGGAAATGCCCTCCGCAGTAAGCGCACACGTTGCGGTCGCGTGCGAACAGCTTGGCGTTGGTGAGGCTGGGGTAGAGGTCGAAGGGGTTGATGTTCGGCACGCCACGCGTACCGATGATGCTGCTCACCGCGATCTGTGACTGCTCGCCGGTGATGGCGTTATGGCCACCGCGAAACAGCGCGACCTGCGCGCCGATCTCCCAGCGCACCTCGCCCGCGGCGTAGTGCGTGACCGCCTGCTCCAGCGTTATCCAGGATTGCGGCAGCCCCTGGGCCGACAGCTTCAAGACCTTCACAACACGCCTCCTGCCATGGAACACAAGAATCGGAACGTTGATGTCTCGCCGGTCGCACTGTGCAGCGCAGCCGGTAGCGCACAATATACTCTTTTTCATGACAAATTGGCGTCAAGCGCTTGATGGACTTGCGCCAGCCGCTATCAAAAGAAAAGCACTGCGATGAAGATCTTCCGCGGCTTCCATCACCCGGAGGTGGCACCGGCCTGCGCCCTCACCATCGGCAATTTCGACGGCGTGCACCGCGGCCACCAGGCCATGCTGGCCCTGCTGAACAGCGAGGCGCAGCACCGCGGCGTGCAAAGCTGCGTGCTGACCTTCGAGCCGCATCCGCGCGACTACTTCGCCGGGGTGCACAAGCGCCCGGATCTCGCGCCCGCGCGCATCGGCACGCTGCGCGACAAGCTGTCCGAGCTGGCGCGCTGCGGCGTGCAGCAGACCATCGTGCTGCCGTTCAACGAAAAGCTGGCACGCCAGGCACCCCAGGCCTTCATCGACGATGTGGTGGTGGGCGGCCTGGGTGCGCGCTACCTGCTGGTGGGCGACGATTTCCGCTTCGGCGCCCAGCGCGCGGGGGACTACGCCATGCTGGACACCGCCGGCCGCGAGCGCGGCTTCGAGGTGGCGCGCATGAACAGCTACGAGGTGCACGGGCTGCGTGTTTCCAGCTCTGCCGTGCGCGACGCCCTGGGCGCCGGCGACATGGAGGAAGCCACTCGCCTGCTGGGGCGCCCGTACGCGATCTCTGGCCACGTGGTGCATGGACGCAAGCTGGGCCGGTCGCTGGGCCGCTCCGCCGCCAGCGGGCCCCACCAGGACGGCTTTCGCACGCTGAACCTGCGCTTTGCGCACTGGAAACCGGCCGCCAGCGGCATCTTCGCGGTACTGGTGCACGGGCTGGACGCCGAGCCCCTGCCCGGTGTGGCCAACCTGGGCGTGCGCCCGTCGCTGGACCCGAGCGACGTGAACGGCGGGCGCGTGCTGCTGGAGACGCATTGCCTGCAGTGGCCCGCTCACCTGGGGGCCGAGGGGGCCTACGGTAAAATCGTGCGCGTGGAACTCCTGCACAAACTGCACGACGAGCTGAAGTACGACAGCCTGGGCGCCCTCACAACCGGCATCGCCAAGGACTGCGATGACGCCCGCGCGTACTTCGCATCCTCCCACGCAGAGACCCGTCGCCAGACCACCCGCGACCGAATTTGACGGGGCCGCCTTCGCCCCGCCAGCGCTTGGCGGGCCGCGCCAGCCCCGCCCTTGTCCTGCCCCCGTGTTTGCCTTTCGGGCCACGCCCGGAACGCCCTTGACCTGAAGGTTCCCATGTCCGACTCCAACCCCAAGAACGCCCCCGCCAGTGCCTACCGCGGCACGCTGAACATGCCCGACACGCCCTTCCCCATGCGCGGCGACCTGCCCAAGCGCGAGCCGGGCTGGGTCAAGGAATGGGACGACAAGGGCATCTACAAGAAGCTGCGCGACGCGCGAAGCGGCGCGCCGAAGTTCATCCTGCACGACGGCCCGCCGTACGCCAACGGCCAGCTGCACATCGGCCACGCGGTAAACAAGATCCTGAAGGACATGATCATCAAGGCGCGCCAGCTCGAGGGCTTTGACGCGATCTACGTGCCGGGCTGGGACTGCCACGGCCTGCCGATCGAGAACGCCATCGAAAAGCTGCACGGCCGCAACCTGCCGCGCGACGAGATGCAGGCCAAGGGCCGCGCGTTTGCCACCGAGCAGATCGCGCAGCAGATGGTGGACTTCAAGCGCCTGGGCGTGCTGGGCGACTGGGACAACCCGTACAAGACCATGAATTTTGCGAGCGAGGCCGGCGAGATCCGCGCGCTCAAGAAGGTCATGGAGCGCGGTTTCGTGTACCGTGGCTTGAAGCCCGTGTACTGGTGCTTCGACTGCGCCTCGTCGCTGGCGGAGTTCGAGATCGAATACCAGGACAAGAAGAGCCAGACGCTGGACGTGGCGTTCAAGGCACATGAGCCGGCCAAGCTGGCCGCTGCCTTCGGCCTGCCCGCCCTGTCCAAGGACGCCTTCGCGGTCATTTGGACCACCACCGCCTGGACCATTCCCGCCAACCAGGCACTGAACCTCAATCCCGAGCTGCCGTACGCACTGGTGGACACCGAGCGCGGCCTGTTCATCGTGGCCGAATCGCTGGTCGAGGCCTGCATGACGCGCTGGGGCCTCACGGGCCAGGTGCTGGCCGTGGTGCCCGGCGAAAAGCTCGCGGGCCTGGAGTTCGAGCATCCGCTGTACGACATGGACGCGGGCTACCGGCGTCTGTCGCCTGTGTACCTGGCCGACTACGCCACTGCCAGCGATGGCACGGGCCTGGTGCACTCCTCGCCCGCCTATGGCGTGGACGACTTCAACTCCTGCGTCGCCCACGGCATGGCCTACGACCAGATCCTGAACCCCGTGCAGGGCAACGGCACCTACGCGGCGGACTTTCCGCTGTTCGGCGGCCAGCACATCTGGAAGGCCGTGCCCGTCATCATCGACGCACTCAAGGTCGCCGGCCGTCTGCTGAACACCACCACCATCACCCACAGCTACCCGCACTGCTGGCGCCACAAGACGCCCGTGATCTACCGCGCCGCGGCGCAGTGGTTCGTGCGCATGGACGAGGGCGAGGGCGTATTCACCGACCCGGCGCAGAAACCCGCACAGACCCTGCGCCAGATCGCGCTGGAGGCCATCGAGCACACGGCCTTCTACCCGGACAACGGCAAGGCCCGCCTGCGCGACATGATTGCCGGGCGGCCCGACTGGTGCATCTCGCGCCAGCGCAGCTGGGGCGTGCCGATCCCGTTCTTCCTGCACCAGGACTCGGGCGAGCTGCACCCGCGCACCATGGAGATCATCGACCGGGCCGCAGAGATCGTCGAGCAGGGCGGCATCGAAGCCTGGAGCCGTGTGACGGCCGAGGAGATCCTGGGCGCGGAGGACGCCAAGCACTACACCAAGAGCACCGACATCCTGGAAGTGTGGTTCGACTCCGGCTCCACCTTCTGGCATGTGATGCGCGGCACCCACCCCACCATGCACCATGACGAGGGTCCCGAGGCCGACCTGTACCTCGAAGGCCATGACCAGCACCGCGGCTGGTTCCACAGCTCGCTGCTGCTGGCCAGCGCCATCTTCGGGCGCGCACCTTACCGCGGCCTGCTCACGCACGGCTTCACGGTGGACGGCCAGGGCAAGAAGATGAGCAAGTCGCTGGGCAACACCGTCTCGCCGCAGGAGGTGAGCGGCAAGCTGGGCGCCGAAATCATCCGCCTGTGGTGTGCCGCCACCGACTACTCGGGCGACCTGGCGATCGACGACAAGATCCTGGCACGTGTGGTGGACGCCTACCGCCGCATTCGCAACACGCTGCGCTTCTTGCTCGCCAACGTGAGCGACTTCGACCCGGCCCAGGACGCCGTGCCGTTCGAGCAGCTGCTGGAGATCGACCGCTACGCCCTCTCGCGCGCGGCGCAGCTGCAGCAGGACATCCTGGCGCACTACAAGGTGTATGAGTTCCACCCCGTGGTCGCCAAGCTGCAGCTGTACTGCTCGGAAGACCTGGGGGGCTTTTACCTCGACGTGCTCAAGGACCGCCTGTACACCACGGCGCCCAAGAGCCTGGCGCGCCGCAGCGCGCAGACCGCCCTCTACCAGATCACCCATGCCATGCTGCGCTGGATGGCGCCGTTCCTGTCCTTCACGGCCGAAGAGGCATGGAAGGTGTTCGGCCAGTCCGAGACCATCTACCTGGAGACCTACCAGACCATTCCCACGGCCGACGAGGGCCTGGCCGCCAAGTGGGAACGCCTGCGTGAGATCCGCGACGCGGTGAACAAGGAGATCGAGACCGTGCGCGCTGCCGGAACCGTGGGCTCGTCGCTGCAGGCTGTGGTCACGCTCACTGCCGCGCCCGAAGACCATGCGCTGCTGGCCAGCCTGGGCGACGACCTGAAGTTCGTGTTCATCGTTTCAGCTACACATTTGGTAGCTGGAAGCGCCCTGCAGATCAGCGTTGCGCCCAGTTTCGATGCCAAGTGCGAGCGCTGCTGGCACTACCGTGCCGACGTGGGCCAGAATCCCGAGCACCCCACGCTCTGCGGGCGCTGCGACAGCAACTTGCATGGCGCCGGTGAAAACCGGGTGCACGCCTGATGGCGCGCGCCGCCGTATCCCGCAGCGCCAGCCTGTGGCCCTGGCTGGCCTGGGCCGTGCTGCTCGTCATTGCCGACCAGTTCACCAAGACGCTGATCCTGGGCTACTACCGCCTGGGCGATGCGACCTACGTGACCAGCTTCTTCAACATCGTGCGGGCGCACAACACCGGGGCGGCGTTCTCCTTCCTGGCCGATGCCGGGGGATGGCAGCGCTGGCTGTTCACGGGCATTGCGCTGGCAACGGCGGTCTTCATCCTGTGGCAGCTGCGCGCCCACCCGGGGCAGAAGCTGTTCTGCTTCGCGCTGTCCAGCATCCTGGGTGGTGCCATCGGCAACGTGGTGGACCGCTTGCAGCATGGCTACGTCGTGGACTTCCTGGACTTTCACCTGCGCGGCTGGCACTTCCCCGCGTTCAACGTGGCCGACTGCGCCATCACCGTGGGCGCGGCCTGCCTGATCCTGGACGAGCTGCTGCGCGTGCGCCGCACCGGCTGACACCCGCCTGGGCGCCACCACGGCGCCCGTTCGCGGGTATGCTGCGCTGTTTCATGGTCGCACGACGACCCGTTGGAAGAGCCCAAGCCCACCCATGAAACACCTGCTGAATCTGCTGGCCGCCATTGCCCTGCTGGTCTGGGGCACGCACCTCGTGCGCACCGGCGTGCTGCGCGTGTTTGGCGCCAATCTGCGCACCATGCTGGCGCGCAGCATGGGCAACCGCTTTTCCGCCGCGCTCTCGGGCATGGGTGTGACGGCCCTGGTGCAGTCCAGCACCGCCACCTCGCTCATGACCTCGTCCTTCGTGGGCCAGGGGCTGATCACGCTGCCCGCGGCGCTGGCCGTGATGCGCGGCGCCGACGTGGGCACCGCGCTCATGTCCGTGCTGTTCTCGCTGGACCTGTCGTGGCTGTCGCCGCTGTTCATCTTCGTGGGCGTGGTGCTGTTCATTGCACGCCAGGCCGGCACCGCCGGGCGTGTGGGGCGCGTGCTGATCGGGCTGGGGCTGATGCTGCTGGCGCTGGAGATGGTGATGCAGGCCAGCGGCCCCATGCTGGCCTCGCCCGTCATCAAGATGGTGCTGGGCTCGGTGCGCAGCGACATTGCGCTGGAGATCATCCTGGGCACGGTGCTGGCCGTGCTGGCCTACTCCAGCCTCGCCATCGTGCTGCTGATCGCGGCCATGGCCGCCTCGCACGTGGTGCCGCTGGACGTGGCCCTGGGCCTGGTGTTGGGCGCCAACCTGGGCAGCGGCCTGGTGGCGGTACTGACCACCGCCAAGTCGGCCGTGGAGGTGCGCCAGGTCACCGTGGGCAACCTGGTGTTCAAGGTCATGGGCGTGCTGCTGGTGGCCCCGTTCATCGGGCTGTGGCTGCGGCACCTGCAGCCGCACATGCCGGGTACGGCCCAGGGCGTGGTGCTGTTCCACCTGGCCTACAACATCCTCATCAGCGTGGGCTTCATCGGCTTCACGCAATGGGTGGCGCGCGCTGTGGCGTGGCTGCTGCCCAAGCCCGAAAGCGCGCAGCGCCGCCGCCCGCAGCACCTGGACCCGTCCGCGCTGTCCACGCCCTCGCTGGCCATCTCCTGCGCGGCGCGCGAGGCGCTGTACCAGGCCGACGTGGTGGAGACCATGTTGCTGGGCGTGCTGCAGGTCATACGCCACAACGACCAGGACCTGGCCGAACGCCTGCGCAAGATGGACGACGAGGTGGACGAGCTGTACTCCGCCATCAAGTACTACCTGACGAAGATCTCGCGCGAGGCCCTGGGCGAGGAGGAAAGCCGCCGCTGGGCCGACATCATCAGCTTCACCATCAACATGGAGCAGGTGGGCGACATCATCGAGCGCGTGCTGCAGGACATCGAGGACAAGAAGATCCGCAAGGGCCGCGACTTCTCCGAGGCCGGCATGGCCGAGATCACCGAACTGCACCAGCGCCTGGTGGACAACCTGCGCCTGGGCATGAGCGTGTTCCTGAACGGCAACCTGCGCGACGCGCAGCGCCTGCTGGAGGAGAAGGTGCGCTTTCGCGACCTGGAGCGCGCCTACGCCGCCAGCCACCTACTACGACTGTCGGACGGCACGGTGCCGGCCATGGAGACCAGCTCGCTGCACATCGACCTGATCAGCGACCTCAAGCGCATCAACTCGCACATCTGCTCCATCGCCTACCCCATCCTGGAGTCGGCCGGCGCGCTGGCCCCCAGCCGCCTCAAGGCCCTGCGCGCGGCGCCCGCGCCGCAGAACGATCACCCCTGAGGCGCTGCCGCCTGGGGACGGCGCGCATAGCGCTGCGCCAGCACCGCGCACACCATGAGCTGCATCTGGTGGAACACCATCAGCGGCAGCACGATGGCGCCCGCGGCCTCCGAGGGGAACAGCACCTTGGCCATGGGTACGCCGCTCACCAGGCTCTTCTTGGAGCCACAGAACACGATGGTGATCTCATCCTCCTTGGAAAAACCCAGGCGCCGCGCCAGCCAGGTGGTGGCGGTGAGCGCCAGGCCCAAGATCACCGCGCACACCACCAGCAGGCCGGCCAGCGCGGGCAGCGGCAACTCGCGCCACAGGCCGCCCACCACGGCTGCGCTGAATGCGGTGTAGACCACCAGCAGCACCGAGCCCTGGTCCACGTACTTGAGCGTCGCCGCGTGGCGGCCAATGAAACCGCCGATCCACGGCCGCAGCAGGTGCCCCGCAACGAAGGGCAGCATCAGCTGCAGCATGATGCGACCGATGCTGCCCAGCACATCCTGCTGCACCGCGCCCGAGGCCTGCGGCAGCACCACGCCCACCAACAGCGGCGTGATCACGATACCCAGCAGGGTGGAGGCGGAAGCGCTGCAGATGGCCGCCGCCATGTTGCCACGCGCCACCGCCGTGAACGCGATGGCCGACTGCACCGTGGCCGGCAGCACACACAGGAACAGCACGCCGGTGTACAGCTCTGGCGTCACCAGCGGCTGCAGCACCGGCCGCAGCACTAGGCCCAGCACCGGAAACAGCATGAAGGTGCTGGCCACCACCAGCAGGTGCAATCGCCAGTGGCCGATGCCTGCGATCACGGCCTCGCGCGACAGCTTGGCGCCATGCATGAAGAACAGCAGCGCCACCACGCCCACGGTGGCCTTCTCGAAAAACGCGCCCACGGCGCCGGATGCAGGCAGCAGGCTGGCCAGCGTGACGGTGGCCACGAGGGCAAGGGTGAAGTTGTCGGGCAGCAGACGGGAACGGGCCATGGTGTGCGAGGAGCGGTGGAGAAAGCGTGCCGTAGTGCGGCGAGCCTGCCGGCGCAGGCATGAGGCCTGGATTGTCGGGCATGTGCCCCTAGGGCGTCGGCGCGCCGCATGTTCTCCAGTCCGCTGCACAGGCAACCGCCGCGGCGGCGCTTCACTAACGAATGAAATCGCTGTCTAACGCTTGTCCATTATGCGGTAACAGCTATTGTTTTAATAGCAAATCACCACCCATAGAAACCGGCCAGCACCAGCGCCGCCTCCGGCGTGAACGCCCCTTGAGCCAGGCGGTCGTGCACCTCGCCATGGGTCAGGCATTCGAAGTGCGCCACTTCGCCATCCTGGTTCACCGGCACCACGCCCTCGGGCACGGTGGCGTGGAACCAGTCGATGCGCTCCACCATGTAGCCGGTGCCACCCGCCTCGCTGCTGGGCTGCGCAAACTGCACATGGCCGCCGGCTGCCAGGGCCTGCAGTTGCTCCAGGCGCAGCCCGGCCTCCTCCCATGTCTCGCGCGCCAGGGCTTCATGCAGGCTGTCGGCCGCGGACACCATGCCGCCCATCAGCGTGTCCCACTGGCCGGGGTTGTTGGGCTTGGTGAAGGAGCGCTGCTGCACCCACAGGGCGCCCCCCGCCGTGCAGCCCACCAGGTGCACGGCCTGCGTGGCCAAACCCAGCACGCGCACGGCCCCGCGCTCCACGGTCGCCAGGCGCCGGCCATTGGGCGTGCACACGGCCAGTTGCTCGTCGCGCCAGGGGCCGCAGCGGCCCGCCGTGCGCAGCGCATGGGCCAGCGCATTCAGCGCCGCCGTGGCCTCCTGCGCCGGCAGGGCCCAGGCGGGTTGCCCTTGATGCTCTACTTGTGATAGCTGCCAGCGCTTGTCCAGCAATCTCTGAATGCCAATCTGATCAAAAACCGCGGCATCCACCGACCCCACGCACTCGCGCCCCAACAGCAGCGGCACGCGCGGTGCCACTGGCGGGCACTGCGCCTGTCGGCGTGCGGCGGCCACCCAGGCGGGCGCCGGCTGGCTGGGCGCCGTCATTCCAGCGTGAGGATGGTGGAGCCCGTGGTCTTGCGCGCCTCCAGGTCGCGGTGCGCCTGCTGCACGTCGCGCAGCGCATAGCGCTGGGCAATGTGGATCTTCACCTGGCCGCTGGCCACCACGGCGAACAGGTCGTCCGCCATGGCCTGCGTGGCCTCGCGCGTGGTGATGTGGCTGAACAGCGTCTGGCGCGTGACGTACAGCGAGCCCTTGGCGCCCAGCATACCGGGTGCGAACGGCGCCACGGGGCCCGACGCGTTGCCGAAGCTGGCCATCAACCCGAAGGGACGCAGGCAATCCAGCGACTTGTCCCAGGTGTCCTTGCCCACGGAGTCGTACACCACCTTCACGCCGCGCCCGCCGGTGATCTCCTTGACCCGGGCGGCGAAGTCTTCCTTGGCATAGTTGATGGCGTAGGCCGCGCCGTTGTCCAGCGCCAGCTGGCACTTGGCGTCCGATCCTGCGGTGCCGATGAGCTGCAGGCCCAGGGCCTTGGCCCACTGGCAGGCGATCAGGCCCACGCCCCCCGCGGCCGCGTGGAACAGCACGAAGTCGCCGGGCTCCAGCCCTTCGACGGGGCGGGTTTTCTTCAGCAGGTACTGGGCGGTCAGGCCCTTGAGCATCATGGCCGCACCGGTCTCGAAGCTGATCGCATCGGGCAGCTTGCACACGCACTTGGCGGGCATCACGCGCACTTCGCAGTAGCTGCCGGGCGGCTGGCTGGCGTAGGCCGCGCGGTCGCCAACACGCAGGTGCGTGACGCCCTCGCCCACCGCCTCGATCACACCCGCGCCCTCCATGCCGATGCTGGCCGGCATGTTCAAGGGGTACAGGCCGGTGCGGTGGTACACGTCGATGAAGTTCAGGCCCACCGCGCGGTGGCGGATGCGCACCTCGCCCGGGCCGGGCTCGCCGACCTGCACGTCAACGATCTGGAGTTCTTCGGGGCCACCGTGCTGGCGGATCTGAACGGCGAGGGTCATGGGAATGGGTCTCCTGGAATGATTGCAAGCGAACGCCGCAGATGCTGCCATGATTTGCCAGCCCTTGCCGTGCGCGGGACACACACGGGAGGACGCCGACTGTCACGTCTTTCGCTTACAGTTGCTGCCCCTATGACCCAACGACTCTCACCGGGCACGATTGCGATGCTCGTGGCCGCGCCGCTGCTATGGGCCGGCAATGCCGTGGTTGGCCGCGCGCTGAACACGCTGATCCCGCCCATCACCCTGAACTTCGTGCGCTGGCTGCTGGCGTTTGCGTTGCTGCTGCCGCTGGCCTGGCAGGTGCTGCGCCCCGGCAGCCCGCTGTGGCCGCACTGGCGCCGCTATGCGCTGCTGGGCCTGCTGGGCATCGGCAGCTACAACGCGCTGCAGTACCTGGCACTGCAGACCTCCACGCCGCTGAACGTGACGCTGGTGGGCTCGGGCATGCCGGTATGGATGCTCATCATCGGCGCGCTGTGCTTCGGCGTGCCGGCCTCGCGCAGGCAAATAGCGGGGGTGCTGCTGTCGGTGGCCGGCGTGGTGCTGGTGCTCAGCCGCGGCAGCTGGGAGCAGTTGCTGGCACTGCGCCTGGTGCCGGGCGACCTGTACATGGTGGCGGCCACCATCTCCTGGTCGTTCTACAGCTGGCTGCTGGTGCGCACCAGCGAGCCGCGCGAACTGCGCGGCGACTGGGCGGCCTTCCTCATGGCGCAGATGATCTTCGGACTGGGCTGGTCGGGCGCCTTTGCGGGCGTGGAATGGTCACTGGGCGCCACGCAGATCACCTGGGGCTGGCCGCTGGCTGCTGGCCTGGCCTTCATCGCCGTGGGCCCGGCCATCCTGGCCTATCGCTTTTGGGGCGTGGCGGCGCAACGCGCGGGGCCGGTGGTGGGGGGATTCTTCATCAACCTCACACCGCTGTTCGCGGCAGTGCTGTCCACGGTCTTCCTCGGCGAAGCGCCGCACCTGTACCACGCCCTGGCGTTCGCACTGATCGTCGGCGGCATCGTGGTGTCGTCGCGCAGGGCCTGATCGGCTAGGGCCGCGCACAGGCGTCAGTGCGCTGCTGCGGGCTGCGCCTGCGGCGCGTCGCCGAAGCGGGCCTGCAGCACCTCCACCGGCATGGGGTGCGCCAGCAAGTAGCCCTGGTACACGTCGCAGCCATGCAGCGCGAGAAAGCTGCGCTGCTCCTCTGTCTCTACCCCCTCGACCACCACTTCCAGCTCCAGGTTGCGCGCCATGCCCAGGATGGTCTGCACCACCACATCGTCGCTGCGACTCTCGCCCAGGTGGTGCACGAAAGTGCGGTCGATCTTCAGCCGATGCAATGGCAGCCGCGTGAGGTAGGCCAGTGAAGAGTAGCCCGTGCCGAAGTCGTCCACGGCGAAGCGCACGCCCTTGGTGCGCAACTGGTGCATCTTGGCGATGGAGTCCTCCACGTCCTCCAGCACCAGGGATTCGGTGAGCTCCAGCTCCAGCCGGTGGGCCGGTGCGCCGCTGTGCTGCAGGAGCTGCGCCAGCTGCTCCACGAAGTCGGGGCTGCGGAACTGGCGCGCGCTCACATTCACGCTCAGCGACAGGTCGCGCAGCCGCGGCGATGCCTGCCAGCGCGCCAGCAGCTCGCAGGCGCTGGCCAGCACCCAGCGGCCCAGGAGCACGATGAGCTCGCTGTCCTCCGCCACGCTGATGAACTCCGCAGGCAGCACCAGGCCGCGCTCCGGGTGCTGCCAGCGCAGCAGCGCCTCGACCCCCACCACGGCGCCGTCGCGCGTGAACTGGGGCTGCAGGTGCAGCAGGAACTGCCCTTCGCGCAGCGCAGCCTGCAGGTCCGACTCCAGCCGCGCACGCGCGCTCAGCGCCACCTGCATGCGAGGGTCGAAGAAGCACACCGCGTTGCCGCGCTGCGCCTTGACCTGGTACATGGCGATGTCCGCCTGCTTGAGTACTTCGGCCGCGGTCTGCAGCACGCTGCCGAACAGCGCGGCGCCCACGCTGCAGCTGCCGTGGTAGCTCTGTCCCGCGATCGGATAGGGCTGCGCCAGCAGTTGCACGACCTTCTCGGCCACAGCGCGCACCTGCTCGCGGGCGCGTTCCGCCTCGGTCGCCAGGCCGGCCAGCAGCACCACGAATTCGTCCCCGCCCAGGCGCGCCACGATGTCGCCCACGCGCACGCCGCTTTCCAGGCGGCGGGCGACCTGCTGCAACAGGTAGTCCCCGATCTCGTGGCCCAGGGTGTCGTTAAGGGTCTTGAAATGGTCCAGGTCGATGAACAGCACCGCGCCATGCGTGCCCGTACGCACCGCCGATGCGCTGGCGTCGCCCAGCTGATCCAGCAGCAGGCGCCGGTTGGGCAGGCCGGTGAGCTGGTCGTAGAACGCCAGGTGTTCCACTTCGGCCGTGGCCAGCCGCAGATCGGTCACGTCGTGGTAGATGATGACCACGCCGCCATCGGCCGTGGCGCGCTCGGTGATCTGCACGTAATGGCCATTGGGCAAAAGCTGCTCCACCCCGCCTCGCGGCGTGCACTGCTGCTGCAGGCGCTCCTCCACCCACGCGCGCTTTTCCTCCGCGCTGGCGCCGGGCAGGTGGTAGTGCACAGTCGTCTCCAGTACGCGGCGAAACGGCACGCCCTCCCCGATGGTGCTGACGAGCCAGGGGAACATCTCCTCGAAGCGCAGGTTCCACTGCACCACGCAGCGCTGTGCGTCCAGCAACACGAAGCCGCTCACCATGGCTTCGAGCGCCTGGTCCAGCGTGGCCTTGGAGCGCGCCACCACCCGCCGCGCACTGTGCATGCGCCGCAGGTACAGGGCGACCACGCTTCCCGCGGCCACCACCGTGGCCGCAAACAGCAGCGCGCCGAACAGCACCGTCAGCGCCTCCTGCCGCCAGCCCGCCAGCGCCGCGTCGCGCGGCAGGCTGACGGTGGCCCACAGATCGGGGTAGATGAGCGGACGCGCCACCACCATGGCCGGCTTGCCCGACAGCCGTGCGCTGGCCTGCCATGCGTGCACGCCATCGTCCGCGCCGCCTTCCTGCAGGGCCGGCGCTGCGCGCTCCTGGCGCTCCACGGTCCCCTGTGGCGCCTCCACGCCCAGCAGCAGCACGCCTTGCGTGCGCTCCAGCGTCACTTCCATGTCGGGAACCTCCAGCCCCTGCATCAGCACCGCCACCAGTGCTTCCGTCGGCACCTGCGCGACGACCAGCAGCGGCGTGCCGTCGCCCATGCGCAACTGGCGCGCCATGTACAGCACCCGCTCGGAACTGGTAGGACTCACCACGGGTTGGCTGACGGACAGCGTGGCCACCGCAGGCGCGAGGGCGGCCGCCAGGAAGCCTTCGGGCAGCTCCACGCCGCCCAGTTCGCCGGTGGACGCCGAAGATGCCAGCACGGCGCCCCGCGCATCGAGCAGCGCCACGTAGCGCAGCAGGAGGTTCTGCCGCGCCACGCCGCGCAGCAGCGTGTCGGCCCCCGCCACGTCAAGGCCTGCACGGTCGCGTGCGCGCAGGTCCAGCAGCTCTTCCGTATGCGCCAACAGCACGTCGAAAGAGAGCAGCGTGCGGTTCATGCCCGCCTCCGCCCCCGCGGCGAAACGGGTGACGCGCGCCTCGGCAACGTCCAGCGCGTCCGCGCGCGTATGCCACAGCAGCACGGCCACCGCCACCGCCAGCCCCGCGAGCAGCGCAGCCACCACCCCCCAGGTGATCAGGTGCAGGCGCCTGCCGGGCATGGGCTTCATGGCTGCACCGGCGCACTCATGCGGCGCGCAGGACCGATGGTGCGATCCCAGATATCGCGGCAGCGGGCTCCGCAGCGCCGGACCCAGCGCGGCAGCACCACGGTGTTGAAGATGGTCTCGCGCCGCGCCTCGTCCTGCGCGCGCACCGGCACCAGCGCCATGGCGCCCTGGCGCCCAGTGGTGCAGCTAGGGCTCCCGACATTGCAGGCCAGGCCCTGCTCGGTCTCGCCCAGGGCACTGAGCCACACGGCCGTCTCCAGCTTGGGCAGCTCGGCCTGCAGCAGCTGGCGCAGATCGGCGGGCAGCGCCTGCCAGGCCGCGCGATTGGCCGCAAACACCGCCATGCCCCAGCTGATGGGCATGGGGTAGAGATAGGCCGCATGTGCGTGCAGACCGAGGATGTTGCCCGACATGCTGGCGGTGACGGCGCATTCGCTGGCGCCCGTCTCCATGCTCTTGACCACTTGCGCGAAGGGCACGCGCTGGGGCTTGGCGCCCAGCGCCGCAAAAAAATCGCCCTGCGCGGCCGAGGACACCCGCACATGCCGCCCGCGCAGGTCATCCAGGCCCAGCAGCGGGTCCTTGCAGAACAGCACCTGCGCCGGGTAAACGTAAACCGCCAGCAGCTCCACGCCATGCTCCTCGCGCAGGGCTTTCTCCAGGTACGGACGGAAGGCCGCGAGCGAAGCGCGCAGCGTCGCCAGGTCCGGATTCAGCCCCGGCAGGTCCACGGCGGTGTACTGGGGGTACTGTGCCGACAGGGAGCTCATGAGCACCGTGCCGAAGGGCACCACGCCCAGTTGCAAGAGGCGCAGCATCTCCATGCCCGGAACACCGGCACGGTCGAAGGGCACGATATCGGCGCGGTAGCGGCCCTCGCTCAGGCGCGGCAAATCGCGCGTCCAGAAGGGCGCCTCCAGTTGCGTGTACTGCGTGACGCCGGCCAGCCCTCCCACCACGCGCAGGCGCAACGGCGCGGCATCGGCCGCGGGCGTGTCCGGCGCGCCGGCGTGCGCGGCCGCGCACAGCAGCGCCGCGCCCCACAAGGCCAGCCGCCCGCGCAGTGCGGGGCAGCGCATCCGTCGTCCCAGCAGTTGCATGCAACACCCTTTCGGCACCTGAGCCCTGCAGCCGCCCGCCCCCATCGCGGCGCGGGGCATGGCGGTCGGTCGGAGCGTTCTCGCCCGTTGTGGTCTGGCGCGTTCCTCAGAAGGTGCCGGGATAGGCACCGCCGTCGGCCAATACGTTCTGCCCCGTCATATAGCCCGCGTGCACGCTGCACAGGAAGGCGCAGATGGCGCCGAACTCCTGCGGCGTACCAAAACGGCGCGCCGGGATGGCGCCTTGCTGGGCGCGGCGCACTTCATCGAGGCTCTTGCCGGTCTTGCCGGCCGCGGCCTGGAGGGTGCCCGCGAGCCGGTCGGTATCGAACTTGCCCGGCAGCAGGTTGTTGATGGTGACGCCCTGCGCGGCAATGGTGCTGCGCGCCGCGCCGGCCACAAAGCCGGTCAAGCCGCTGCGCGCGCCATTGGACAGGCCCAGGATGTCGATGGGGGCCTTCACTGCGCTGGAGGTGATGTTGACGATGCGGCCAAAGCCCCGCTGCGCCATGCCGTCCACCGTGGCGCGGATCAGTTCGATGGGCGTGAGCATGTTGGCATCCACCGCGCGCATCCAGGCATCGCGGTCCCACTCGCGGAAATCGCCGGGCGGGGGGCCGCCGGCGTTGGTGACCACGATGTCGAAGTCCCGGCCTGGCCCGCCGGCTATGGAAAAAACGGCTGCGCGCCCCTCTGGGGTGGTGATGTCGGCCGCCGCAGCCAGCACCGTGGGTTGGCTGCCATTTTGGCCTCCAACGCCCGATGCATCTGCGCCAATAGCTATCAAATCAGAAGCGGTGCGCTGCAATTCGCCGGCATTGCGGGCGTTGATCACCACGTTCACGCCCTCGCGCACCAGCGCTTCGGCGCAGCCGCGGCCCAACCCCTTGCTGGCCCCGCAGACCAGCGCCCATTTACCCGCGATACCCAGATCCATACCGTGCTCCATCGCCGCCGGAGGCGGTTCCTGTAAAACAATTTGAAACGATCATAGTGGACCCTGCCCACACCCGCATCAGGACCACCGCCCGCGTCGAACACCGCGCGGGGCACGAAAACCCGTCCTCCGTCCCAGGGAATGACCATCAACCGAACCGTCAGACGCGCGCGGCCATGACGGGTGTTGCACCGATCATGCTCCTGTGTGCCGCCATGCCAGGGCCCGTGTGCTGGAAGGCGATTCTCTGCGGTGCGCCTGAGCAGCGGCTGCAGCGCCGTCGGGTGCCGCCCAGGCAGCCGGCGCTGGCGTCCAGTACCTGCTCCTTCTGCGTTTTCACCCGATGCGTCGCCGCACCAGCCCGCCACTGTAGACGAGATACACCGCACCGCCCGCCAGGAAGACCGGCGACCGCGGCATCGCAGCGGGCCGGCACCGCGCGGCGGTTGTCGGCGCGACACGCGGCTGCGTAGCCGGCAGCTACGTTGGAGGCAGGCCGGAACGCGCCTCCCACCAAAGCATCCCTCACCCTTTCAACGCTTGTCGTCCAAGCGCCACCAGCGCCCCTTTCAGGAGCATCTGCGCCATTACCCCGTCGCCGCCACGCATAAAAAAAGCGCCCCGGAAAGGGGCGCCTTGCAGGGGGTGCCCTGGCACATGCCAGGGCGGCCATCTGCGTCAGTCCTCGACGAACGCTTCCTCGCGCTTCTTGCTCACCGCGGGCAGCAGCACGATGACCAGCAGCAGGGCCGCGGCCGCCAGCAGGCCGGCAGAGATGGGGCGCGAGACGAACACGCTCCAGTCGCCACGCGACAGCAGCAGCGCACGGCGCAGGTTTTCTTCCATCATCGGGCCCAGGATGAAGCCCAGCAGCAAGGGAGCGGGTTCCACCCCCAGCTTGTAGAACAGGTAGCCGATGACACCGAATCCGCCCACCATCCACACGTCGAACGTGTTGTTGTTGGTGGAGTACACCCCCACCGCGCAGAACAGCACGATGGACGGGAACAGCCAGCGATAAGGCACGGAGAGCAGCTTGATCCACATGCCGATCAGCGGCAGGTTCAGGATCACCAGCATGGCGTTGCCGATCCACATCGAGGCGATCAGGCCCCAGAACAGCTCGGGGTTGCTGGTCATCACCTGCGGGCCGGGCTGGATGTTGTGGATGGTCATGGCACCCACCATCAGCGCCATCACGGCGTTGGGCGGAATGCCCAGCGTCAGCAGCGGGATGAAAGAGGTCTGCGAACCCGCGTTGTTGGCCGACTCGGGAGCCGCCACGCCGCGGATGTTGCCCTTGCCGAACGGAACCTCACCGGGATGGAGCTTGGTCTTCTTCTCGATCGTGTAGGCCGCGAAGGCCGACAGCAGCGCGCCGCCGCCGGGCAGGATGCCCAGGGACGACCCCAGGGCCGTGCCGCGCAGCATGGCGGGGAGCATGCGCTTGAAGTCCTGTGCCGTGGGGAACAGGCCGTGCACCTTGGCGGCAAACACTTCGCGCTCGTCGTCGGGCTTGGACAGGTTGGCGATGATTTCGCCGTAGCCGAACACGCCCATGGCGATCACGGTGAAACTGATGCCGTCGGTCAGCTCGGGGATGTCAAAGCTGTAGCGGGCCACGCCGGAGTTCACGTCCGTGCCCACCAGGCCCATCAACAGGCCCAGCACGATCATGGCGACGGCCTTGAGCAGCGAGCCCGAAGCCAGCACCACGGCACCGATCAGGCCCAGCACCATCAGCGAGAAGTACTCGGCGGGGCCGAACTTGAAGGCCACTTCCGTCAGCGGGGGCGCAAAGGCCGCCAGGATCAACGTACCCACGCAGCCCGCGAAGAACGAGCCAATGCCGGCAGCCGCCAGTGCCGGGCCTGCACGGCCCGCGCGCGCCATCTGGTAGCCGTCGATCACGGTCACCACGGAGGACGACTCGCCCGGCAGGTTCACCAGGATGGCGGTGGTGGAGCCGCCGTACTGCGCGCCGTAATAGATGCCAGCGAGCATGATCAGCGCGGCCACGGGCGGCAGCGCATAGGTGGCGGGCAGCAGCATGGCGATGGTGGCCACGGGGCCCACGCCGGGCAGCACGCCGATCAGCGTGCCCAGCAGACAGCCGATAAAGCAATAGATCAGGTTCTGGAACGTAAACGCGACGCCAAAACCCATCGAGAGGTGTTCAAACAATTCCATGGTCTAGATCTCCGAATCAACCCACGATGAAGCTAGGCCAGACGGGGAACTGCAGAGCCAGCCCCCAGATGAATGCCACGTAGCTGCCCACGGCCAGGATGGTGGCCAGGATGAACACTTCCTTGAAGTGGAACTGGTTGCCCGCCAGGCTGGCCACGAAAGTCAGGCCGTAGATGGCAACGATCAGGCCCATGGCCGGCACGCCGAAGCTGGGCAGGCCCGCCAGCAGCACGCCGAACAACAGGTTGGCGGAAATGATGAAGAAGATCTGCTTCCACGCCCACTTGCCGATCTTGTCGCCGTCCACCGTCTCAACCACGGCGGCCTTGAACATGATGGCCGCGCCGATGATGCCCAGCAGAATGCCCAGCAGCAGGGGGAAGTAGCCCGGGCCCATGCGGGCGCCGGTTCCTACGCTGTAGGTGGTGGCGCCCCAGGCAAAACCACCGCCGACGACGAGGAACATGAGGCCGGAAAAGAAATCTTTCTGACTCTTGATTTTCACGAATGTCTCCCAAAAGGAACGCGACGGGCGATTGTGGAGTGTCGGGCAGCGTTTCTCGATGTGGATTCCACCTACCGGTAGATACAAGTTTTCCCTAGAGGCAACACCCCCGGAACTGCCCTTAGCACGGCACCGACCGCTGCGCGGCGTCGAAGGTGGCGCGAGGGCCCTGGTCAGGCCGGGCCTGCGCCGCAGGAGCGCGGACATACCGCCTTCCACCGCGTTGTGAAGGATGGACGCGCGCCTGATGAATGCGGCGGAACGACGCATCTGCTGCGCCGCGATGGCAGAGATCGAGGCGCTACTCCAGCGGCGGGGTGGCGGCGATGACTTCCTCGAACGTGGTCACGCCTTCGGCCGCGCGCAGCGCGCCCGCCAGGCGCAGCGGGCGCATGCCGTCCTGCACGGCCTGGCGGCGCAGCGCGTCGATGGAGGGCGATTGGTTCACCTGGGTCTTGAGCGCCTCGCTCACGGTGAGCAGTTCATAAAGCCCCATGCGGCCGCGAAATCCCGTCATACGGCACTCCACGCACCCCACGGGCCTATAGGCGCGATAGCCCCCGTTGATCTTCCAGGGGCGGATCATGTCGGCCAGCGCCTCGGGGTCGGCTGCCTCGTCCACCTGCCGGCAGTGCCGGCACAGCGTGCGCACCAGGCGCTGCGCCAGTACCCCCAGCAGCGTGGCGTTGATGAGGTACGGCGGCACGCCCAGCTCCATGAGTCGCGTGACGGCGCTGGGCGCGTCGTTGGTGTGCAGGGTGGAGAACACCAGGTGACCGGTGAGCGCGGCCTGCACGGCCATGTCCGCGGTGGCCAGGTCACGGATCTCGCCCACCATGATCACGTCCGGGTCCTGGCGCATGAGGGCACGCAGCCCTTCGGCGAAGGTGAAGTCCAGCTGCGGCTGCACCTGCGTCTGGTTGAAGCTGGGTTCGATCATCTCGATCGGGTCCTCCACCGTGCTCACGTTCACCTCCTCGGTGGCCACGCGCTTCAGGGTGGAGTACAGCGTGGTGGTCTTGCCCGAGCCCGTGGGTCCGGTCACCAGGATGATGCCGTGCGGGCGCTTGACGAGCTGCTCCCAGCGCTGCGCATCGTGCGCGGTGAAACCCAGCGCGTCCAGGTCCTTCACGGCGTTGTCGGGGTCGAAGATGCGCATCACCATCTTCTCGCCGAAAGCGGTGGGTAGCGTGGACAGGCGCATTTCCACCTCGTCGCCACGCGGGTTGCGCGTCTTGATGCGGCCGTCCTGCGGGCGGCGCTTTTCCACCACGTCCATGCGGCCCAGCAGCTTCACGCGCGCCACCATGGCATTGAGCACGCCCATGGGCATCTGGTAGACGGCATGCAACACGCCGTCGATGCGAAAGCGGATCACGCCCTGCTCGCGGCGCGGCTCCAGGTGGATGTCGCTCGCGCGCTGGTCGAAGGCGTACTGCCACAGCCAGTCCACCACGCGCACCACCCCCTGGTCGTTGGCGTCCAGTTGCTTGTTGGTCTTGCCCAACTCCACGAGCTGCTCGAAGCTGCTGCCCGCGGCGCCGCCGCCGGCCTTCTGCGCCTCGCGCACCGACTTGGCCAGCGCGTAGAACTCCGCCGTGTAGCGCGTGATGTGCTGGGGGTTGGCCAGCACGCGCCGCACCGTGCGCCGGGACTGGCGCTCCACCTCGGCCACCCAGTCATGCAGGAAGGGCTCGGCCGTGGCCACCACCACCTCCTTGGAGGTCACCTGCACCGGCAGCACCTTGTGGCGCTCGGCGTAGCTGGCACTCATGGCGTCGGCCACACGGCCCACGTCCACCTTCAGCGGGTCGATGCGCAGAAACGCCAGGCCGCAGCGCTGGGCCACGTATTCGGTGAGGATGTCCACGTCCAGCGGCTTGCCGTCGCTCGCGCGCAGCATGGCCACGTTGCCCAGCCGCACCAGCGGGTGCTGGCTGCTTTCGGCCTGCGAGCAGCGTGCAATGGTGCGCTGCGCCTGCTCGGCGGTGATCACGCCATCGGCACGCAGCCAATCGACGATGAGCCGCCACTGCAAGGGGCCGGTGGGCCCGCCGGCGGCCGTGGGGGGGGATGCGGGCAATGCTTCGGCAGTCATGGTGCGAGTGGCGGCAGAGGTCAGGCGACCGGTTTGAATACGCGCAGCCACTTGGTGGCCGGCAGGTCCCAGCGGGCCTGCACGCTTTCGGCGCGGGCCAGCAGCTCGGCACGTTTGGGCCGCGTGGGCGTGCGCTGGGCCAGCACCACGGTATTGCCCTCGCGCGTGGGCTTGAAGGCCCAGAGCGCGTCGGCGCCAAAGGCCTCGGCGAGCTTGTCCAGGCTGCGCTCGTAGCTGGAGGCGCGGCCGAACAGGTTCACCGTGAGGCAGCCGTCCAGCGTCAGCAGCGCGCGGCAGTCGGCATAGAACTCCGCGCTGTCCAGCACCGGCGCGGCGGCCTCATGGTCGTACAGGTCCACCGCCAGCGCGTCCACCGTGCCGTGCCATTCGGGTTTCTTGATTTCCTGGGCCGCGTCGGCCAGCACCACACGCTGCATGGGGCCGTCGGGTGGCAGCTTGAACCAGGCGCGGCAGACGGCCTCCACGCGCGGGTTCAGCTCGACCACGGTGCAGCACATGCGCAGCTTCTTGCGGCAGAACTTGGTGATGGCGCCGGCCCCCAGGCCCAGTTGCATCGCGTGGCGCTTGGCCACGCTGGCGGGCTCCACGAACAGCAGCCAGGCCATCATGCGTTGCACGTATTCCAGTTCGATCTCGAACGGCTGCGCGATGCGCATGGAGCCCTGAATCCACGGCGTGCCCAGGTGCAGGTGGCGCACTTCACCATCATCGGAGACGCTCACCTCGGGCAGTTCGGTGGCGGCGGTTTTCTTGCGGGTCAAATCGTTATACCAATCCAAAAGTCGCCAGGGCCTCGCCCCAGGCGTGCAGTTTTTTCTCGAAGCTCCACGACGCGTTGGCCGGGCTGGTGGACGGCAGGCGCAGCGATGGCATCGGCGCATCTGCCTTCAGCCCCAGGCTGGCGCGCACGGCCTTGGCGTGGCGGAAGCTTTCCCCGCCATTGTGGGCGATGGCGGCCAGCCCCGGCGCGCGGGCATGCAGGCCGGCGAAGTCGTTGACCTGCGCGTTGCGGATGCTGGTATCCAGGCTGCCCTCGCGCTCGCAGGCGGCATACACGTCCCACAGGCCCAGTCCGCGGGCCAGCAGCCAGTCGCAGCGCGCGGCGTACTGGTCGCGGCCCGGCAGCGGATGCTGCGGCCACAGCGCCGCCAGGATGCGCCAGAAGTGGTTCTGCGGATGGCCGTAATACTGCTGCGCGGCGAGCGATGCCACACCGGGGAAGCTGCCCAGCACCAGCACCCGCGTGCCGGAGCCCACCACGGGCGGCAGGCCGACCAGACGACCGGCAGACAGCACTACCGTTTTTTTCTGCGCAGCCACAGGCCCTCCATTACTATTGTTTATATAGCTGCTAGCGCTTTCTGCATAAGCCTTTGAGCCCGAAAGCACTCAAACCTATGCCAACAGTTCAGCCAGCCGTGGCAACGCTGCGCAAGCGTTGGCGCGCGTGGCATGGGCCAGTTCTGTGCTGGAGATGCCGCGCAGCTGCGCCACCACCGCACCGATGCGCGGTAGCTGTGCAGGCGTGTTGCGTGCGGGCGGGCGGCCAGCGGCGCGCTCGGCCGCGGTCACGTAGAGCCAGTGCGGCGGAATGTCGGGCGCATCGGTCTCCACCACCAGCGCGTCCAGCGGCAGTTCGGTGGCCAGGCGGCGCAACTGCAGCGCACGGTCGAAGGTGACCGCGCCGCCAAAGCCCAGCTTGAAGCCCAGATCGATGAAGGCCTGCGCCTGCTGCAGGCTGCCATTGAAGGCATGGGCAATGCCGCCGCGCACCGGCAGCTCGCGCAGCGCCTTGAGCAACTGGTCCGCCGAGCGGCGCACATGCAGGATCACGGGCAGGTCGAACCGGCGCGCCAACTGCAGCTGCGCCCGGTAAAAGTGCTGCTGGCGCCCCGTGTCCAGATGGGGCACGAAGAGGTCCAACCCGATTTCGCCGACGGCCACCAGGCGCGGGTCATCCTGGTACTGCTCCAGCGCGCGCGCCAGGGCGGGCAAGTCTTCGTCGCCGGCGACGGGAGTGAACAGGGGATGGATGCCCAGCGCATAGCTGTCGCCGTGGCGGTGCGCCAGGTCCCGCACGGCTTGCAGATTGGCGAGTTCCACCGCGGGCAGCACGCAGTGGGCCACGCCGGCCTGCGCGGCGCGTGCACGCTCGGCATCTGCGAGCGCTGCGCCGCCGTGATCTGCAAATTCATCCAGGTGGCAATGGGTGTCGATCCAGACGTCCATGCGCCGGATCATGCCACCGCACGCCCCCAGCGCCGGCCCGCAGTGTCTCAGTGCGTTTCAGCGCCAATACTCTGCGGATCGGTCGGCGGCGCATCGGCGCCGCAGGAGCTGCTGTGCCCCATCAGCCCTTCTTGCTCAGCGGGCAGGTGTTCATGCCCAGCAGCGAGTACGCAGGGCAGGTGCCCGCCAGGCCGGTCAGCAGTGGCACCACGCCCAGCCAGCCCCACCAGCCCACGGTGCCCGTGGCCGCCAGGCCGATGAGCACCAGACCCACCGCGATGCGCAGCCCGCGGTCCCAACCCCCAACGTTGTGTTTCATGACACTTCTCCTAGTTGACGAAAAAACGGTACCTCTGCGCAGCGACGCGGCCGCTCAGGGGCAGAAGATGTCCTTGAGCGCAGCCACGAGCTTTTCCGCCGCCGGGTCGGCAATGCGGTAGTACAGAGTCTGCGCGTCGCGGCGGAAGGTCACCAGCCCCTCGTCGCGCATGCGCGCCAGGTGCTGCGACAGCGCGGACTGGCTCAGGCGCACTTGCTCCAGCAGCGTGCCCACGGAGGCCTCGCCCTGCTCGATCAGCAGGCACAGCACGAGCAACCGGTGCTCGTTGCCCACCGCGCGCAGCAGCGCGGCAGCGCGCGCGGCGCCCTGCTGCATGAATTCCAGGTCGGCGGTAGTGGCCACCTGCGCTCCTTGTTGATAAATATCTAAATTAACGTATTCTAATTTAGTAGATACTAATAAACGTGTCAACAGCGCCGAGCAGGCGCATTCCTTTCACCACCAGGAGTTCCACCATGACCTCGTCCACCGACTACAAGGCCCTCACGCGCGAAATCTCTAGCAACGTCAGCGAGCTGCGCAACAGCGTTCCGCAGGTGATGCAAGGTTTCAACGCGCTGGGCAAGGCGGCTCTCGCGGGCGGCGCCATCGACGCCAAGACCAAGGAGCTGATCGCGCTGGGCATTGGCGTGGCCGCGCGCTGCGATGGCTGCATCGGCTTTCACACCCAAGCGCTGGCACGCCTGGGCGCCACGCGCGCCGAGGTGCACGAGGTGCTGGGCATTGCGGTGTACATGGGCGGCGGCCCCGCCCTGATGTACGCAGCCAATGCCGTGGCCGCGTTCGACGAGTGCGCACCCGCGCAGGCGCCCGCCGCGACGGCCTGATTTACTATTGAAAATATAGCTGCCAGCGCTTGTCCAGCAAGCGCTGGAGGCCGTTTTAGCTCAAAGCACCGGAGACCAAGCGCACGACGCGGTCGCACCGCGCGGCCAGCGATTCATCGTGCGTGACCATCACGAAGGCGGTGCCCTGCTCGCGCGCAAGCTGCAGCATGAGGGCGAACACGGCATCGGCGGTCGCGCGGTCCAGGTTGCCAGTGGGCTCGTCGGCCAGCACGCAGGCCGGCTGCGTGACCAGCGCCCGGGCAATGGCCACGCGCTGGCGCTCGCCACCCGACAGTTCCGCCGGGCGATGGTGCACACGCTCGCCCAGGCCCACGGCCTGGAGCATGCGCACCGCCCGCTCGATGCACTGCGCGTACGGCTCGCGGCGGATGCGCAGCGGCATGGCCACGTTGTCCTGGGCGCTGAACTCGGGCAACAGGTGGTGGAACTGGTAGATGAAGCCCAGGTGCGCATTGCGCAGGCGCCCCTGTTGCGCGGGCGATAGCGCCTGCAGCGCCTGCCCCTGGAGCGTGACGGTGCCGGCGCTGGGCGCGTCCAGCCCCCCCAGCAGATGCAGCAGCGTGCTCTTGCCCGAGCCCGACGCCCCAACGATGGCCAGCGTCTCGCCGGCGTGCACTGCCAGGTCCACGCCCTTGAGCACGGTGACGTCCAGCCGGCCCTCGGTAAAGCGCTTGGTCAGGCCTTGCGCCTGCAGCACCACTTGCCCATTACTCATAGCGCAGCGCCTCCGCGGGGTTCACGCGGCTGGCGCGCCAGCTCGGGTACAGGGTGGCCACGAAGGCCAGGATCAGGGAAATGACGGCAATGGGCGCGATGTCGCTGCTTTGCGGGTCGCTGGGCATCTTGCTGATGAGGTAGATGTCCTTGGGCAGGAAGCTGGCGTTCAGCGCCCGCTCGATGGCGGGCACGATCACGTCGATGTTGAAGGCCACGCCCAGGCCCAGCAGCAGGCCGGCCAGCGTGCCGATCACGCCCACCATGGCGCCCTGCACCATGAACACACCCATGATGCTGGCGGGGCTGGCGCCCAGCGTGCGCAGGATGGCGATGTCCGCACGCTTGTCGGTCACGGTCATCACCAGCGTGGACACCAGGTTGAATGCCGCCACCGCAACGATCAGCGTGAGGATGATGAACATCATGCGCTTTTCCAGCTGCACGGCCGCGAACCAGGTGCGGTTCTGCTGCGTCCAGTCGCGGATCAACAGGTTGCCCGAGAGGCTGTGCGCCAGCTGCTGCGTGACTTCGGGTGCGTCATGCAGGTTCTTGAGCTTCAGGCGCACGCCGGTCGGCCCTTCCAGGCGGAAGATGCGCTCGGCATCCTCGTGGTGCAGCATCACCAGCGCAGAGTCGTATTCATAGTGGCCCGAATTGAAGGTGCCCGCCACCGTCATCTGCTTGAGGCGCGGCACCACGCCCGCAGGCGTGACCTGGCCGGCCGGGGCAATCAGCGTGACCGCATCACCCGCGCGCACGCCCAGCTGGCGCGCCAGCTCACTGCCCAGGATCACGCGGAACTCGCCCGGCACCAGGGCCTTCAGGCCCTCCAGATTCTCGGCGGCCAGGTCGGTCACCTCGGCCTCGTGCGCGGGGTCGATGCCGCGCACCAGCGCGCCCTTCATGTCCTCGCCACGCGCCAGCAGCGCCTGGGCGGCGACGAAGGGCGCGGCGCCCACCACGTTCGGATTGGCCCGCGCCTCGGCCAGCGTGCGCGGCATGTCGGGCAGCGCTGCACCGCCCGGCGCGAAGATCTCGATGTGCGAGACCACGCTGAGCATGCGGTCGCGCACCTCTTTCTGAAAGCCGTTCATCACGGACAGAACGATGATGAGTGCCGCCACCCCCAGCGAGATGCCCAGCATGGACACGCCCGAGATGAAGGAGATGAAGCCGTTGCGCCGCG
This sequence comes from Diaphorobacter sp. LR2014-1, assembly GCF_002916785.1. NCBI lineage: Bacteria > Pseudomonadati > Pseudomonadota > Betaproteobacteria > Burkholderiales > Comamonadaceae > Diaphorobacter > Diaphorobacter sp. LR2014-1. The sequence goes on from NZ_MTBE01000002.1 coordinate 43,232, forward strand.
TGGCCCGGCCTGCCCGGGTGTAGCGCCAGCCCAGGGCCAGTTCGTAGGGAATTTGCATGGAATCGCGATTGTGTCATCGACCCGGGCCCGCGGCGCGGGCCCAGGGCAGCAACGCGCGGCGGCCTCAGCGCAAGCCGGGTGCAGCAGGGGCTGACGCGCCAAGGCCGCCTGCCCTGCGCGGCGCCGGCCCGCGGCTCAGCGGCCCGTTTCCGTCAGATAGGCCTTGCGCGCAGCCACCGCGGTGTCGGCGAAGTCGGAGAACACACCATCCACGCCCAGGCGGTAGAACTGCAGGTACTCGGCCTGGGGGTCGCCCTTGTAGTCGAAGGCCAGGCGGCGGTTTTCGTTGCGCATGGTCCAGGTGTGGACCATCAGGCCCAGCTTGTGTGCGTCGGCCACCAGGCTGGTGGGGGTGCTGCTGGAAGCGTCGGCGTAGTTGACCACGCCATCCTTGTTCACGTCGACCATCTTGCCGTCGGCGCCAAAGGTGCCCTTGACCGGCACGATGTAGGGCTTCCAGGGGCCCACGCCGTCGGCGTACTTGGCGATCTCGGCCAGGCCCGCCGGCGTGACCATGGAAGCGAACAGGTCCTTGCGGCCCGCGCGTGTCCAGTCGTAGGGGCGGTCATATGGCGCCTCGAAGGTGACCGCGCCGGTCTTGAAGTCGTAGTCGTTGCCATCCACCAGTTGGATGAGGCGCAGCTGGGTCTTGGTGCGCAGGTACTTGAGGTTGGCCGTCTCGAACGACTGCAGGATGACCGGCGAATCCTTCTTGGTGTAGCCGTACTCGGCCAGGATGGCCAGCAGGCGGTCTTCGAGCTTGAGGCCCGCATCTTCATGGTAGGTGGGGTGCTTGGTCTCGGGATAGACGCCGATCACGCGGCCCACCTTGCCGCCCTCGGTCTTGGCCAGGTCCAGCACCTCGCGCAGCGTGGGGATCTGGAACTTGCCGTTATAGGACTGGTCGCGCTCGGCCAGCGGCTGGATGGCGCGCAGGGTCTTCAGTTCCGCCAGCGTGAAGTCGGTGGCGAACCAGCCTTCTTCTTCCACGCCGTCGACCATGCGCTTGGTCTTGCGGCTGGCGAACTCGGGGCGGCTGGCCACATCGGTGGTGCTGGTGATGTTGGGTTCATGGCGCGCCACCAGGTGGCCGTCCTTGGTGGCTACCAGATCGGGCTCGATGAAATCCGCCCCCATCTGGATGGCCAGCGCATAGCTCTCCAGCGTGTGGTCCGGGCGGTAGCCCGAGGCGCCGCGATGCCCCACCACCAGCGGAGCCTGGCCGCTCAGCGTCGGCAGCGGTGCGGGGTCGTCGCCGCCGCCACAGGCGGTCGCCAGCAGGGAGGCACTCATCGCAATGATCAAGGGAAGACGGTGAGAAGACATGGGCATCCTTGGCCGTAAAAGTGAGCGATCCAGTCTCTGTTGCACTTGTGACGCTTGCATGACGCTGTGGGTTTTGCGCCCACCGTCATCGGGTGCATCCGGGACAATACACCCCTATGTCGGACATGCCCCATTTACTCATCCCGCTGGCCGCCAGCCCGGCCCAGGGATGCCAGCAGGCGCTTGAAGGCCTGGAACTGCCCCAGTTGGACCGGCTGTTGGCCCGCCTGTCCAGCACCGGCCTGGACGCCGGCGCCGAGACGGACTTCGCCCCGCCCCACGAACGCGCCCTGGCCCGCCACCACGGCCTGCCCGCCACCAGCGAGGGCACCACGCCCTGGGCCGCGTGGCACCAGCACCAGCAGTTCAGTGCGCCCGGCACAACCACCAGCGCCTGGGCCTTCATCACCCCTTGCCACTGGCAGGTCGGTGCCGACCATGTCACGCTGGGCGACCCGGCGCGGCTGCAGCTGGACGAGGCCGCCTCGCGCGCGCTGCTCGCCATCGTGGCGCCCTGGTTTGCCGAGGACGGCATCACGCTCGCCTACGACCAGCCGACGCGCTGGATCGCGCAAGGCGCAGTGTTCGACAACCTGCCCACCGCGTCGCTGGACCGCGTGATCCAGCGCGACGTGCGCGCCTGGATGCCCGACCCCGCTCGCGCGCGCCTGCTGCACCGCCTGCACAGCGAGATGCAGATGCTGCTGTACACCCACCCCTTCAACGACGCACGCGCGGCCCAGGGCCTGCCGCCGGTCAATGCCTTCTGGGTGCACGGCGCAGGCGCCCTGCCCCAGCCACCCGCCCCCGTGCCAGCGCCCGAGATGCCCACCACCCTGCTGGACGCTGCGCTGCGCGAGGACTGGCACGCCTGGCGCCAGGCCTGGGCCGCGCTGGACGCCGGCCCCGTGGCGCGCCTGGCCGCGCATGTGGCGGGCGGCGGCGCGGCGCGCCTCACGCTGTGCGGCGAACGCGGCGCACAGTCCTGGCACACGGCGCCGCGCAGCCTGGGCCAGCGCATTCAGAGTCTTTTCAAGCCCCAGCGCTTTTCCAGCGTGCGCGAGCAGCTATGAAAATAGTAGCTAGAGACATCCCGCCGCGCGTGGTCTGGGCGCTGGAGCAGGCCGGCGTGCACCCGCTGCTGGCACGCCTGTACGCGGCGCGCGGCATCCGCGCCAAGGAGGAGCTGGACGACGCTCTCGCCCGCCTGCTGCCGCCAGACACGCTCATGGGCGTGCGGCAGGCCGCGGCGCTGCTAGCCGACGCCATCAGCCAGGAACGGCGCCTGCTCATCGTGGCCGACTACGACTGCGACGGCGCCACCGCCTGCGCGGTGGGGGTGCGCGGCCTGCGCCTGCTGGGCGCACGCCATGTTCAGTATTTGGTGCCCGACCGCGTGGTGGACGGCTACGGCCTCACCGCCTCCATCGCGCAGCGCGTGCACGAGCGCGGCGCCGACGTGCTCATCACCGTGGACAACGGCATCGCCAGCATCGAGGGCGTGGCGCGCGCCAAGGCGCTGGGGCTGACCGTGCTCATCACCGACCACCACCTGCCCGGCCCCGAACTTCCCGCGGCCGACGCCATCGTCAACCCCAACCAGCCGGGCTGCGGCTTCGAGAGCAAATCCATCGCCGGCGTGGGCGTGATGTTCTACGTGCTCATGGCGCTGCGCGCCGAGCTGCGCGCGCGCGGCGTGTTCGACAAGGCCACGCAACCCAAGCTGGAGCCGCTGCTGCCGCTGGTGGCCCTGGGCACCGTGGCCGACGTGGTGCGCCTGGACAACAACAACCGCCGCCTGGTGGCGCAGGGCTTGAAGCGCATCCGCGCCGGCCAGATGCAGCCCGGCATCCAGGCCCTGTTCGACGCGGCCGGGCGCAAGGCCCCCGTCGCCACCACCTTCGACTTCGGCTTTGCCCTTGGGCCCCGCATCAATGCCGCGGGGCGCCTGGCCGACATGACGCTGGGCATCGAATGCCTGCTGACCGACGACCCGGCGCGCGCCGCCGACCTGGCCCGGCAACTAGATGCCATTAACCGCGAACGGCGCGAGCTGGAGGGCGGCATGCGCGAGCAGGCCCTGCTGCTGGCGGAGAGCCTGTTCGACGAAGGCGAGGAGCCGCCGCCCGCCATCAGCGTGTTCGACCCCGACTTCCACGAGGGCGTGGTGGGCATCGTGGCCTCGCGCCTCAAGGACAAGCTGCACCGCCCCACCTTCGTGTTCGCTGCCAGCAGCGCGCCGGGCAAGGAGCATGAGCTGAAGGGTTCGGGGCGGTCCATCCCCGGTTTTCACCTGCGCGACGCGCTGGACCTGGTAGCCAAGCGCCACCCCGGCGTGATCCTGAAGTTCGGCGGCCACGCCATGGCGGCCGGCTGCACCGTGGCCGAGGAGCATTTCGACCTCTTCGAGCAGGCCTTCGCCCAGGTCGCACAGGAATGGCTGGATGCCGCGACGCTCACGCGCCGGCTGGAGACCGACGGCCCGCTGGCCCCGGAATACTGTCGTGCGGAACTGGTGGACACGCTGCACCGCGAGGTCTGGGGCCAGGGCTTTGCCCCGCCCACCTTCAGCGAGGAGGTGCAGGTGCTCAGCCAGCGCCTGGTGGGCGAGGCGCGCAACCACCTGTCTATCAAGCTGCTGCACCAGGGCCAGCCCGTGGACGCCATCTGGTTCGGCCACACCGACCCGCTGCCCGAACGGGCGTTGCTGGCCTTCCGGCTGGACGTGAACGAGTGGCGGGGCGAGCGGCGGGTGCAGTTTCTGGTGGAGGGACTGGAGTCGCCTGCAATGTGACGCTCGGAGCAGCCTAAACGCAACAAAATGTGAATTTTGTATGCATTAAGCCGTATGATCCAGCGCCATTCCTGGACTCTTATTGGTTTTCCCCATGAATGGTTCTCTCTGGCGTTGCCACGCCCTCGTCATTGCAGTCGCCGCCCTGACTGCCGGCTGCGTGACCACCGAGCAATCGCGCACCCTCGAAACCCCCAAGCCCACGGCGTCCGCGCGCGCGTACCAGGGGGTGCGCAGCCCCATTTCCATTGGCAAGTTCGCCAACCGGTCCAACTTCCAACGCGGAATCTTTTCCGATGGTGTGGACCGTCTCGGCGGTCAGGCGCAAACCATTTTGATGACGCACCTGCAGCAAAGCGGACGCTTTAACGTGCTCGACCGCACCAATATGTCGGAAACGCAGCAAGAGGCCGCCCTCCTCAAGCAAGCCCAGACACTCAAGGGGGCGCAGTTCGTCATCACGGGCGATGTCACCGAATTCGGTCGCAAGGAAGTCGGGGACCGGCAGCTGTTCGGGGTGCTGGGGCGCGGCAAGGAACAGGTGGCCTACGCCAAAGTCAGCCTGAACGTGGTGCGCGTACAGACCGGTGAAGTCGTCTTTGCGACCCAGGGGGCCGGCGAATACAGCCTGTCCAGCCGCGAGGTCGTAGGTTTTGGCAGCCGCGCAGGGTATGACTCCACCCTGAACGGCAAAGTGCTTGACCTGGCCATCCGCGAAGCCGTGGACAAGCTCGTGAGTGGTGTCGAATCTGGCGCATGGGTGCCCGCACAATGAGCCAACACACCACCACCCGCTTGGCGCTTCCCATCGCAGCTGCGTTGGTCATGACGGGCTGCGCCACCACATCCCATCAGCCGCTGTACGGCTGGGACGGCTATCAGCCTCAGGTGTACGAATACCTCAAAAGCAGCGGCAATGCCGATGCTGAACAGCAAGTGGCCAAGCTGGAAGAAGCGCAGCAGAAAATAGAACAGCGCGGCCAAGCCTTGCCCCCCGGCTATCGCGCCCATATGGGCATGCTGTACGCCAAGGCGGGGCAGGACGAAAAAAGCGTCGCAGCCCTTACCGCGGAAAAGGCCACCTTCCCCGAATCGGCGTCTTTCATGGACTTCCTTTTGCGCACACTCACCGGAAAGGCCCCGCAATGATTTCCCGTATTGGCGTTCGCACTGCCGTGGCAGCCGGCGCCGCCGCCATCCTGCTTTTGAGTGGTTGCGCGACCCCTCAGCCCTACGACTATTCAGCGTTGCGTCAAGCCAAGCCCCAGTCCATTCTGGTACTGCCTCCATTGAACCAAACGCCCGAAGTGACCGCGCCGGCGGGCGTCCTCTCACGCGCCACGCTCCCCCTGGCGGAGTCCGGCTATTACGTGCTGCCAGTGGCCGTGACCGAAGAGACCTTCAGGAACAACGGCATCATTTCGGCCCAAGACGCACAGGAATTGCCCGTGGCCAAGTTGCGGGAAATTTTTGGTGCGGATGCGGCGCTCTACCTGGACGTGCGGCAGTACGGCTCGGTGTACGCCGTCGTGAGCAGTGAAACCCGGGTAACGCTGGCCGCCCGCCTCATGGATCTGCGCACGGGCGAGCAACTGTGGTCGGGCGAGGCAACAGCCTCGAGTGCAGAAAACAAGCGTTCAAGCGGTGGCTTGGTGGGCATGCTGGTGTCTGCGCTCATTGACCAGATTGTGGAAACCTTGTCAGACCGCAGCGTGCAGATCGCCGAGGTCGCAAACGGCCGACTGCTGTATGCCGGCCGTCCGGGAGGACTATTGCATGGGCCTCGCTCTCCCAAGTACGGAGCAGACAGCAAGCCATGACCACGTAACGTCCAAAGCGGCGTATAGATGGCGAAAAGCGCGGCACAGGCCGCGCTTTTTTTGTCCCGACTGGGGACGGGCCGTACCAATGACGCTATTTTTTAGAGCTTAGAAGCTCTCCCATTCGCCATCCGCATCCGATGCCGCAGGCGTCTTGGCCGGCGCGATCTGGGGGGTGGACACCTTGGCGGCAGCCTTTGTCGGTGTGGGCTTGGCCAGCGTCGCGCGCGCCGGCGTTGCGGCCGGTGTCTTGACCGGGGCGGGCGCTACCGCTGGCGGCGCCACGCGGGCCGGGCTGCGGGGCGCCGCGACGGCGCCATTGCCCACATTGAACACGGCCACTACCTGCGCCAGGCGCTGCGCCTGTTCATGCAGGGCGGCGGCGGCGGCGCTGGACTCTTCCACCAGCGCGGCATTTTGCTGCGTCATCTGGTCCAGGTTCGCCACGGCCTGGTTCACCTGGCCGATGCCGTCGCGCTGCTCGGTGGACGAAGCGGTGATCTCGCCGATCAGGTCGCTCACGCGGCGCACGCTGTGCACGATGTCCTGCATGCTCTGGCCGGCCTGCTCCACCTGGGCTGAGCCCGATTGCACGTTGTCCACGCTGGTGGTGATGAGCTGCTTGATCTCCTTGGCGGCCTCGGCGCTGCGCTGCGCCAGGCTGCGCACTTCGCCCGCCACCACGGCAAAGCCGCGGCCCTGCTCGCCCGCGCGTGCGGCTTCCACGGCGGCGTTCAGCGCCAGGATGTTGGTCTGGAAGGCAATGCCATCGATCACACCGATGATGTCGGCGATCTTGCGGCTGGATTCGGTGATCTGCTGCATGCTGGTGACCACCTGGCCCACCACTTCGCCGCCACGCTCTGCGGCCTGCGCGGCGTTGGCGGCGAGTTGGTTGGCCTGGCGCGCGGTGTCGGCCGACTGGGTGACGGTGGCGGTGAGCTCTTCCATGCTGGCGGCCGTCTCTTCGAGGTTGGCCGCGGTCTGCTCGGTTCGCGCAGACAGGTCGTGGTTGCCCGTGGCGATCTGGCTGGACGCCGCCGAGACCGATTCCACGCCCGAGCGCACTTCGCCCACCACGCCGCGCAGACGTGCTCCCATGGCCGACAGCGAGCGCAGCAAGTGGCCCAGTTCGTCACGACGGTCATCGTGCACGTCTTGCGTCAAGTCGCCACCGGCAATCGCGTTAGCCAGCCCCACGGCCCGCTCCAGGGGATGCGTGATGGAGCGCACGAGCAGATTCGCCAGCACCAGGCCCAAGACCACCACCACCGCGGCGATGCCCGCGCCCATCCACATGGCGCGCTGGCGCAAGGCCTGGGCCTCTTGCTTGGCGGCGTCGCGCTGGCGTTCTTGCAGTTGGACGAAGGCGTCCTGTTCGCCCACATAGCGCTCCACGGCGGGCAGCAGTTTGCTGTCCACCAGGGTCAGCGTGCGGGCGAAGTCGCCTTCGGCCCGGGCCTTGGTGGCCTCCGCCAGCGCGTCCAGCACCACCTTGCGGGCGGCGGCCACGCGTTCCATCTGGGCCTTGTCCTCCGCAGAGAAGGCCACAGCCTCCACCTGTTTTTGCAGGGCATTGATGGCCTCGATCCCCTGCTTGGCTTTCTTCTGCAGGCCCGACGCCAGGGTCTCGTCGGCCGAGGCCAGCGCGCTCACGGACTGGTCCACGGCCAGCGTGGTCAGCCCTTTCCAGCGCAGGGCCAGGCTGATGCGGTCTTCGTTGGCCTGCACGATGCGCGCCGCCTCATCATCGAGCTGGGCGGTGTAGGCCAACAGGCCCGCCAGCAAAAGCAGCATGGAGACCAGCAGCCCCAGGACGAGTCCCCACAGTTTGCGGGCGACGGGCAAATGGTTGAAATTCATGTTCTACGCAATCAAGGGCGCCAGGCGCCGTGGGCTGTTGAGGGCCGTGCTGCGATTGGTCGGCAGCAAGGGTAAACCCCCATATTGTCTCATTTACACACATTTAATTACAAACTATCGATCACCGACGCCTCACAACGCCTTTGTCACCCGGTTGTAACCACCACGACAACATGCCCTGCTGGCTCCCCCTAAAATGAAATCGTGTCCATCCTCCTCAATGCCGACCTCCACTGCCACTCCGTGGTGTCTGACGGCACCCTCACCCCCGAAGCGCTGGCAGCCCGTGCGCATGCCAACGGTGTAGCGCTGTGGGCGCTGACGGATCATGACGAGATCGGCGGCCAGCACCGCGCCGCCGCCGCCGCGCACGCGCTGGGCATGGACTACCTCACGGGCACAGAGATCTCGGTCACCTTCGCCGACACCACGGTGCATATCGTGGGACTGGGGTTCGACCCGGACAATGCACAACTCGCCCAGGGCCTCGCGGCCACGCGCGGCGGGCGCGGCGAACGGGCACAGGAGATGGCGCAGCAACTCGCGCACGTGGGTATCCGCGGCGCATTCGAAGGGGCGTTGCGCTACGCGGGCAACCCTGAACTGGTCTCGCGCACGCACTTTGCCCGCTTCCTCGTGGAGACCGGCGTGTGCCATGACACCTCCGAAGTGTTCCGGCGCTTTCTCACCGAGGGCAACCCCGGCTACGTACCCCACCGCTGGGCCACGCTGGGCAATGCGGTGCGCTGGATCCGCGAGGCCGGCGGCATGGCCGTGATCGCCCATCCTGCACGCTACCGATTCACGGCGAATGAGGAATACGCCTTGTTTTCCGAGTTCAAGCAGCACGGCGGCCAGGGCGTGGAAGTGGTGACCGGCAGCCATACGCCATCCGAATATCCCGTGTACGCCGCCATGGCGCAGGAGTTCGGCATGGCCGCCTCGCGCGGCAGCGACTTCCACAGCCCGAACGAATCACACACCGATCTGGGCGCCCTGCCGGATTTGCCAGGCCAGCTCACCCCCGTGTGGGAGCTGTTGTCCGATCGCATCCTGCGCGCCCCCCGCACCACTGCCGGCTGACCGCCGCGCCCCTCCATGGCCCAATATTTCGAGATCTACGCCGACAACCCGCAGCCGCGCCTGCTCAAGCAGGCCGCCACGCTGCTGTCGAGCGGCGGCATCCTGGCCGTGCCCACCGACTCCAGCTACGCGCTGGTCTGCCGCCTGGACGACAAGGACGCCGTGGACCGGATTCGTCGTATTCGACAGATCAACGACAAGCACCACCTCACCCTGCTGTGCCGCGACCTGTCGGAGCTGGCCAATTACGCGCATGTGGACAACCGCCAATATCGCCTGCTGAAGTTGGCCACGCCGGGGCCTTACGCCTTCATCCTGGACGCCACCAAGGAAGTGCCGCGCCGCGTGAGCCATCCGCAGCGCAAGACCATCGGTCTGCGCGTGCCCGACCGCAAGGGCCTGCAGATGCTGCTGGAGCTGCACGGCGCGCCGCTGCTGGCCACCACACTGATCCCAGCGGGCGAAAGCGAGCCGCTGAACGACCCGCAGGAGATCCGCGAGCGCTTTGAAAAGCAGCTCGATGGCATCCTCGACGCGGGCGGCTGCCCGCTGGAGCCCACCACGGTACTGGACCTCACGCCCATGAATACCGGCGGCGACCCCATCGTGGTGCGCGAAGGTGGTGGCAGCCTGGCCAAGCTGGGGCTTTAAGGGCACGCGCCCGGGCTTGGTGCGTGCCACGGCGGCGCAATGCGCCGACGGAAGATTCAGAACGTTTAAGGCCTCTAGCGCCCATCCAGCAAGCGCCAATAGCTACTAAAACAGTAGCAATCAGTCACACCACCACCAGCCGGCGCAGCCATTGCAGCAGCACCTGCGGCAGTTCCTCGGGCCGGGGCAGCAGCGCGTAGTGATGGGCACCGAACACCGTGGGCAGATAGCGGGCCGCCTGGCGATCGATGGTCAGGCAAAACGGCGCAATGCCTTGCAGCCGCGCCTCGGTCACGGCCTGGCGCATGTCCTCCAGTCCATAGCGGCCTTCATAGGCGTCGATGTCGTTGGGCTTGCCATCGGACAGCAGCAACAGCAGGCGGTGCGCGGCCGGCTGGCGCATCAGCGTGCTGGTGGCATGGCGCAGCGCGGCGCCGGCGCGCGTGTAGTGCTCGGGCTCCAGACCGGCGATGCGCAGCGCAGCGTCCCGCCCGTAGGGCTGGTCAAAACGCTTGACGTTGCGCACCACCACCCCCTGCGGCCCCTCACCGGAGAACGCCTGCACCGCAAACGGCGCGCCCATGCCGTCCAGCGCCATGCTCACCAGCAGCAGCGCCTCACGCGCTACGTCAACCACCCGCCGGCCCGGCGCCACCCAGGCGTCGGTGGAGCCGCTCACATCCATGAGCACCAGCACCGCCAGGTCGCGGTGCAGGCGGCGCTCGCTGCGGTACAGGCGCTGGGGCAGCGGCAGGCCCGCGGCAAAGTCTGCGCGCGCCTCGATGCAAGCCTCCAGATCGATCTCGTCGCCGTCGAGCTGGCGGCGCACGGCCACGCGGCGGCTGCGCAATAGCTCGAACCGCCTGCGCACGGCGTGCAGCATGGCCCGGCGCTCATGCAGCGTGGCTTCCAACCAATCGGGCGCGCCCAGGGCTGCGTCGTGCACCCACACGGCGGCGCCGGGGCGGCGGTAGCTGCCGCTGGCGCCGTCCCACTCGGGGTAGTACAGAACGTCGACGCCCGGCGCGGCGGCCGCACCACCGCCCGCCCGCGCCTGGCGCGCCAGATGCTCCGGCGGGTCATCGGACAGCAGCACCTCCTTCGGACGGCCGGGCGTGGCCACGAGGCGCGCCTCGGGCAGTTCGGACAGCGCATCGGCGAACTCCTCGGCCGCCGTGTTGGCGTCGCGGTCGCTCGGGCGCTGCATGCCCATGGGGTCCGCGGCCTGTTCGTGCGGCTGGGCGGTCTGCACCATCCAAGCGCCGGGACCGTTCGCATCGTCCTCATCGGGAAGCGCCTGGCGCACCTGCGGACGCCGCGCCAGACGGGCAGCATGGGTCGTCCCAGAGGCATCCTCTGCGCCGTCCGCCGTGGCGTGCGCAGGCGCGGGGGTAGCCGGCGTGCGCAGCTCGCCCAGCCACGCGTCGGCCATGCACCAGCGCTGCTGGCGCGCGGGGGCCGCGGCCGGGCGCAGGCGCGAAGCGAGGGCACGTGCATGCGCCAGCACCTGTGGCGCCGGGGCCGGCAGCGATGGCATCAGGCCGGGAGGCCCGGCGCCCGCGGGTGGGCCGGCCAGCAGGGCGTGCGCCAGCGACTCCAGCGGTTGCAGGTGCGGCGGCAGCGCCGCCACGGCCGGGCGCGCTGCCAGCATGGCCTGCCGCAGGCGCGCCAGTGGCGCGGCCATGCCCGGCAGGCGCAGGGCCAGCGCGTGGTCGGCGGCATGGGCTTCAAGCAGTGCAAACAACGCCCGCTCGAAACCGTCCACCGCCTGGGCAGCGTATGCCGGCGCCCCCCGCACTGCGCGCATACCGTGCACCAGCGCGAGCGTGCGGTAGCGCTCGTCGGCGGGGAGCGCGCCTTCCTTCCCCGCTTGCGCGCCGGGTATATCCGTCAGCGCGGGGGGCAGCCACAGGTTGGCGCCGTCGGTGGCGGGCACGGCGTCGCGCTGGCTGGGGGCCTCTGCTCGCTGCATCCAGCGCGAGAGGAAGGTGGGCGGCGCAGGCGGTTGCGCCGCGCGCAGCTGCAGGCGGATGCCCAGCGCGGCGCTTACCAGCAGGTCCAGGCGTGGCGCCACATCGGCCAGATGCAGCCGGGGTGGGCCGGCCGGCGATGGGCGGTGGCGGCGCCACAGCGCCTGGGCATAGATCGTGGCATGCCGCGCCGCGTCGGTGATGACGTCCTCGGCCTCGGCCATGGTCAGACGAAGGTGGCGTCGACAAGGTCGCGCATGGCGCCCACCAGCGATGCCTCGTCCGACAGCGGCGCCACGATGGCGTGCAGGCAGGCGCGGCGCAGGTCCACGCCGCGCACCGCCAGCTGCGCGGCCGCCACCAGCAGCCGCGTACTGGGCACCTCGGCCAAGCCACGGTCCTGCAGTGCGCGCAGCCGCGTGGCGAGCTGCACCAGCGCGCGCGCCTCGGGCTCGGCAATGCCGCTTTCCTGCGCAACGATGCGCGCCTCTACCTCAGGCGCGGGAAAGCCGAAGTCCAGCGCCACGAAGCGCTGGCGCGTGCTGGGCTTCAGGTCCTTGAGCATGCGCTGGTAGCCGGGGTTGTATGACACGATGAGCCCGAAGCCGGGCGCGGCCTCGACCACCTCGCCCGTCTTGTCGATGGGCAGGATGCGCCGGTGGTCGGTGAGCGGGTGCAATACGACCACCGTGTCCTGCCGCGCCTCCACCACTTCGTCCAGGTAGCACAGCGCGCCCTCGCGCACAGCGCGGGTCAGCGGCCCGTCGTGCCACACGGTGCCGCTGCCCTGGATGAGGAAGCGGCCGATCAGGTCGCTGGCGCTCAGGTCGTCATGGCAGGCGATGGTGATGAGCGGGCGCTTCAGGCGCCAGGCCATGTGCTCTACGAAGCGCGTCTTGCCGCAACCTGTGGGCCCCTTGAGCATGACGGCCAGGCCCTGTGCGTGGCACTGCGCGAAGACCTCGATCTCGTCGCCGCTGGGCAGGTAATAGGGGGGCTCCGGCGCAGGGGACGTTGCCGGGCGGGCCATCCCCGCCCCGCCCTGTAGATCAAATCGCTGCAGCACGGTGCGTATCGAGGGGACGGTCCACCGGATCGCTGGCGTTGACCTCCAGCCGCAGCGGGTGGCGGAAGAAATCGATGATGAACAACGCAACGCCAATCGCGAAGATGGACGCAGTGATGACCAGCATGACAAAGTGCACCTGGATCTTGAGTTGCGCATCCAGGTAGCCCATGCCCATGATGCGCTCCAGGTACACCTGCCCAATGCCCGCGGTGGCGAACGACAGCGTCATGCCGAACATGCCCGCCAGCTGCATCCAGAACGACAGGTAGCCCATGGCGGTGCCTTCCTCGGGCCTGCGTGTGAGGGCCGGCTGCGCATAGCTGATCATGGCCATCACGATCATCGCGTAGGCTCCGTAGAACGCCGCGTGCCCGTGCATGGCGGTAATGAGGGTGCCGTGCGTCCACTTGTTCACGCTGGGGAAAGTGTGGGCCAGGCCCAGCAGGCCGGCACCGAACAGCGTGAACACGGCGCTGCCCACCGTCCAGTGCAGCGCCAGCTTGTTGGGGTGGGCCATGCCCGAGCGGCGCATGGCGAAGTAGGCATACATGGCCATGCCCACCAGGGCCACGGGCTCCAGTGCGCTGAAGAAACCCCCGATGGGCAGCCAGTACTGCGGCACGCCCACCCAGTAATAGTGGTGCGCCGTACCCAGGATGCCGGCAATGAACACCAGCCCCACGATGACATAGAGCCACTTTTCCATCACCTCGCGGTCTGCGCCCGACAGGCGGATCAGCAGGTACGCGAGGAAGCCGCCCTGGATCATCTCCCACACGCCCTCCACCCACAGGTGAATGGTCCACCACCGGTAGAAGATGGCCACGGTGTAGTTGTGAAACTCCAGCAACGCCGGCAGGTACAGCACCGCCGCCAGGCCCAGGCCGCCCAGCAGCACACCCTCCGGTGTCGTGAAACGGCCGGACTTGCGGATCGTCATGCCGACGTTGTAGAGGAACATGAGCATCACGATCACGATCACGATCTTGGAGGGCAGCGGCTGCTCCAGCAGCTTGTTGCCCGTGCCCCAGCGAAACAGGTAGCCCACTACCGTGGCCACGCCCATCACCGTCCACAGCACGAGCTGGATGTAGGCCAGCCGTGTGCTGTGCAGTTCGGTGCGCGACTCGTCGGGCACCATCCAGTACGTGGCCCCCATGAAGCCACACAACACCCAGACGATCAGGATGTTGGTATGGATCATCTTGGTCACGTCGAACGGCAGGATGTACAGCAACGGGTCCGGCCCCAGGTACTTGGTGGCCGACAGCAGGCCGAACACCAGCTGCAGCCCGAACAGGGCCACGGCCACGGCGAAATACCAGTAGGCGACGGATTGGGACTTGTATCTCATGGCGGACTCCGGCGATGGCTGCGGGCGTGCTTACTTCATGGACATCAGGTAGGCCACGAGCTGGTCGATCTGCTCGGCCGTGAGGTCCTTGGCGTAGGTCGTGGGCATGAAAGAGGTCCCATCAGCCGAGTACATGGGCCCGGGCACCAGGTGCGCGCTGGGCGAAACGATGGACTCATGCAAGTAGGCCGCCACATCCTTGGCCTGGCCCTTGTAGTCGGCCGAGCCCAGCAGTGCCTCGGTGCGGCCCTTCACACCTGCGAGGGACGGCCCGGCCATATTCACGCCAGGCGCGGTGGAGTGGCAGGCGGTGCAGGCGGGCGTGGCCGTGCGGAATACCCGCTCGCCCAGGGCAATCGGGTCTTCGTTGCCCGACAGCGGGCGCGCACCGGGGGGCGCAGCGATGCCGCCCCGTTCGATCTTCGCGTCGTCCGCCTGCTGCGCGGCGCTGCGGTCAGCCCCCGGCAGTGTGGAGCCCGTCACGAGGATGGGCCGCGGCGGCCATCCCTGGTTGTCCACGTTGCTGACCCAGTCGAAGAAGGCGATGAGTCCGGCAATGTCCTCGTCGCTCAGGTCTTGCTTGGGCATCAGGCGACGGTGGCGCTGCTCGTCGTAGAACTTGGAAGGATCCTTCAGGTAAGCCTTCAGATAAGCCTCGCCGCGCAGCTTGGTGATCTTGGTCAGATCGGGCGCGTAGTAGGCGCCTTCGCCAAAGATGGTGTGGCAGTTGATGCAGTTGTTCTTGTGCCAGACATCCTTGCCGTGCACAACCGCAGGAGTAATGGACTCGGCATTGGTCAGCGCATCGAACTTGCGGTGGCTGTCAAAAGTGAGGAGGAGGAACACCGCCGCCGAGATGCCCGTGGCGACGATGGCGAAAAGACGCGTCTGGCGCTTGTTCATGGGGCCCTCCCTTTCACACGCCGATGCCAGACCAGTACATGACGGCCATGGTGCCGGCGTAGGCCATGGCCACGACCATCAGCAGCACCACAACGAGCGCAAACACCTTCACAGGCAGATACCAGGCATGCATGGGGTGGCCTCCTCTAGCTTGTTGTTTGCGCGCCGTGGGAGCGCGCGCCACTGCCGTGCATGGTGACGGCTTGTCCAGCATGCGGCTGTCGGACAACTGCCCGTGCGCTGTCAGACAGGAAGCCGCAGCGCGCATGGGCGACAATCGGCGGGTGCCCATGACCGACCTTATCCAGACCGTCCTCATCTACGCCCTGCCGGTGCTGTTTGCCATCACCGTGCACGAAGCCGCGCACGGCTATGCCGCCCGGCACTTTGGCGACAACACCGCGCTGATGATGGGCCGTATCACGCTCAACCCCCTCAAACACATCGACCCCGTGGGCACCGTGCTCATGCCGCTGCTGCTGTATTTCGCCACCTCGGGGGCGTTTCTGTTTGGCTATGCCAAGCCCGTGCCGGTGAACTTCAGCCAACTGCGCCACCCCAAGCGCGACATGATCTGGGTGGCGCTGGCGGGCCCCGCATCCAACTTCATCCAGGCCATCGGTTGGGCGCTGCTGCTGGTCGCGCTGGTCGCCGCCGGCACACAGGAGCGCTTCTTCCTGGAGATGGCGCGCGCCGGCATTGCCGTCAACCTCGTAATGTGGGCGTTCAACCTGTTTCCGCTGCCGCCGCTGGACGGAGGCCGCATCCTCGTCGGCCTGCTGCCGTGGAAGCAAGCCCATTTGCTCTCGCGCATCGAACCCTACGGCTTCTTCATCGTGCTCGCACTGGTGGTGGCGGGCATCGTGGGTGCGCTGTGGCTGCGTCCCCTGATGGCGCTGGGCTACAGCGCCATCAACCTCATGCTGTCGCCACTGGTCGCGTTGCTGCGCTGACCGGCTCCTTCTCTGATCCCCCTCATGCCAAAGACCATCCGCTTCCTCACCGGCATCACCCCCTCGGGCACGCCGCACCTGGGCAACTTCGTGGGCTCCATCCGCCCCTCCGTGGCCGCCAGCCGCAACGCAGGCGTAGAGAGTTTTTACTTCCTGGCCGACTACCACGCCCTCATCAAGTGCCAGGAGCCCGAGCGCGTACACCGCTCCACGCTGGAGATCGCCGCCAGCTGGCTCGCCGCTGGACTGGACCCGCAGCAGGTCACCTTCTACCGTCAGTCCGATATCCCTGAAATTCCTGAGCTGCACTGGTTGCTGACCTGCGTGACTGGCAAGGGGTTGCTCAACCGCGCCCACGCCTACAAGGCCGCACAGGACAAGAACCAGGAAGCCGGCCGCGACCTGGACGACGGCGTGAGCGCAGGGCTGTTCATGTACCCCGTGCTGATGGCGGCCGACATCCTGATGTTCAACGCCCACAAGGTGCCCGTGGGCCGCGACCAGATCCAGCACATCGAGATGGCCCGCGACATGGCGGCCAGCTTCAACCACCTCTACGGCGAACACTTCACGCTGCCCGAGGCGGCCGTCGAGGACAACGTGGCGCTGCTGCTGGGCCTGGACGGGCGCAAGATGAGCAAGAGCTACGACAACACCATTCCGCTGTTCTCGACGCGCGAGCAGTTGAGGAAGCTCATCGGCTCCATCGTCACCGACTCGCGCGCCCCTGGCGAGCCCAAGCAGGTGGAGGGCTCGGCTCTGTTCCAGATCTACCAGGCCTTCGCCACACCCGAAGAGACCGCCGCCATGCGGCGCGCCTATGCGGACGGCATCGCCTGGGGCGACGCCAAGCAGATGCTGTTCGAGCGGATCGACCGCGAAATCGCGCCCATGCGCGCGCGCTATGACGACCTGATGGCCCATCCCGAGAAGGTGGAGGCCGCCCTGCAAATCGGCGCCAAGCGTGCCCGCGCCATCGCTGCCCCCTTCCTGCAGCGCCTGCGCGCCGCCGTAGGCCTGCGCGGCCTGAGTGCCGTCGCACACCCCGCACCGGCCACGCAGAAGACCAGCAAGGCCACCCTGCCCGCGTTCAAGCAATACCGCGAGGCCGACGGCAAGTTCTACTTCAAGCTGGTGGCTGCCGACGGCCGCTTGCTGCTGCAAAGCACGGGTTTCGACGCCCCGCGCGACGCCGGCCAGTCCATCGCTCGGCTGCAAAAGGAAGCCGGCGCACTGCAGGCCCTAGCCCCCCTGTTGACGCCGGTGGACGGCGTGCCAGCATCAGAGGTGGAGGCAGCGCTGCTGGCTCTGGCAGCTGCGCAGGAATGAATCCCGGCGCCCGTTGCTATTATTTAAATAGCTACTGGCGCTAGCTCAGCAAGGCCCCGGGGGCAAAATCGCTCGAAATTTGGTCACAAGAGCTGGCCCCAGAAGGGACGCACCAAGAAAAAAGCCTTGCAGGCGACTGGCTTGCAAGGCTTTTTAGTTTGGCGGAGAGGGAGGGATTCGAACCCTCGGTGATGTTGCCACCACGCCTGATTTCGAGTCAGGTACATTCGACCACTCTGCCACCTCTCCTGTGTGTCGAAGCCCGCGATTCTAGCAGGAAATTTCAGACCGACAGCGTGGCTTGGCCGCCCATGTAGGGGCGCAGCACCTCGGGAATGGTCACGCTGCCGTCCTCGTTCTGGTAGTTCTCCAGCACCGCTACCAGCGTGCGGCCCACTGCCAATCCCGAGCCGTTGAGGGTGTGCACCAGCTCGTTCTTGCCCTGCGCGTTCTTGAAACGCGCCTGCAGGCGGCGGGCCTGGAAGGCTTCGCAGTTGCTCACCGAACTGATCTCACGGTAGGTGTTCTGGGCGGGCAGCCACACTTCCAGGTCGTAGGTCTTGGCGGCGCCAAAGCCCATGTCGCCGGTACACAGGCTCATCACGCGGTAGGGCAGGCCCAGCTTCTGCAGTACAGCCTCAGCATGGCGGGTCATTTCCTCCAGCGCCTCGTAGCTCTTGTCGGGATGCACGATCTGCACCATCTCGACCTTGTCGAACTGGTGCTGGCGGATCATGCCGCGCGTGTCCCGGCCGTAGCTGCCGGCTTCCGACCGAAAGCAGGGCGTATGGGCCGTGAGCTTGAGCGGCAGCTGGGCCTCGGCCAAGACTTCGTCGCGCACGAAGTTGGTCAGGGGCACCTCGCTCGTGGGGATGAGGTACAGCTGCGCGTTGTCGGGTACGGGCTCAGCGTCCTGACCGCCCTTCTGGGCCGCGAAGAGGTCGCCCTCGAACTTGGGCAATTGGCCCGTGCCCTTGAGCGAGTCCGCATTGACGACGTAGGGCACGTAGCACTCGGTGTAGCCGTGCTCCTGGGTCTGCACATCCAGCATGAACTGCGCCAGGGCCCGGTGCAGGCGCGCGATGCCCCCCTTCATCACCGTGAAGCGCGATCCCGAGAGCTTCACGCCCATGTCGAAGTCCAGGCCCAGCGGCTCGCCCAGGTCCACATGGTCCTTGGGGGTGAAGCCCAGGCTGCGCGGCTGTGGGCCATCGGGGCTCCAGCGGCGCACCTCCACATTGGCGCTCTCGTCCGAGCCCACGGGCACGCTCTCGTGCGGCAGATTCGGGACGGCGGCCAGCATCGTTTGCAGTTCGCCCTGGATCTGATCCAGCCGGGTGGCAGAACCGTCCAGTTCCGCCTTGATCGCGGCCACCTGGGCTTTCGCAGCCTCGGCGGCGTCCTTCTCACCCTTGCCCATGAGCATGCCGATCTGCTTGGACAGCTGGTTGCGCTGCGACTGCAACTCCTCGGTGCGCATCTGGATGGTCTTGCGCTCGGACTCCAGGGCCTGGAACGCCTCCACATTCAGGAAGGCCTGGGGCTTCTTGCGGGTTTCCAGCCGTGCGACGGCCGATGCGAGGTCTTTGCGAAGGAGGAGGATGTCTAGCATAGGCGGCGATTTTAGTGGCGCAGCCCGGCATGCTAAGAGCGTACTGGGGCGAAAGCCGCGGCGTTTCGCGCCGATAACATTGCAATGCACCACCAATGCGGGTGCATTGGCCAGGGGTCAGGAGGCAAAGCCATGTTTTTCGTGTTCGGCCCTTCGGGGCAAATCTACCGGGGTGGACCGGACAAGCTGGCGCAGGTGGCGCCGGTGCGGCGCGTGCACCGCCCCCAGGCCTTGCGCACACGCGCCCTGGACAGCGACGCGGCACCTGTTGCGACCGCAGCACCTCACGCCACGGCGCAGACGGCGACGCCCAAGCCCCTGCGCCTGCTGGAGGCCGTATCGGCCTATGTACAGACCGAGCAGGGGCCCGTCCAACCGCGTCAGCCGTTGTCGCGCGTGGGCGACGTGATGACCAGGGGCGCGCTCACGGTGGCCCCCGATCAGCGCGTGAACGATGCATGGCAGACGCTGGCCGAGCACGAAATCGCACAGGCCCCCGTGGTGAATGATCAGGGCCAAGTGGTGGGCCTGCTGCTGCGCGCCGACATGGCGCCCCTGGACCTGCTGCCCGAGCCCGGCGCGGTCAAGCAGGCCATTGAGCTCGCGCGCCGGCCGGTCTCCGAAGTGATGGTGAGTCCCGTGCCCACGGTGGCTGCGGACACGGAACTGCGCCGCGTGGCGGGCGTGCTGCTGGACACCGGCCTGCCCGGCCTGCCGGTGACGGATGAGCGCGGGTTGCTCGCGGGTTTCATCTCGCGCACCGACATCCTGCGCGCGGTGGCGGCGGACCCGCCGCTGGACCTGTGGAGTTGAGCCTCAGTCGCCGCTCGCAGGATCGGCGCTGACTTCCTCATCGGGCAGGCGGGAGGCCAGCACCTTGTCGATGGTCTTGCCATCCATGTCCACCACCTCGAAGCGCCAGCGCTCCCATTGCACCGTGTCGGTGACCTTGGGCAGCTTGCCGGTCAGCAACATGACCATGCCGCTCAGGGTCTGGTAGCGGCCGCGGTCCTCTTCGGGAACGGTGGACAGTTGCAGGCGGTCCTTGAGTTCGGGCACGGGAATGTGGCCATCCAGCAGCCAGCTGCCGTCCTCGCGCTCCACGGCCCAAGAGGTTTCAGGGTCGCGCGGCTGGAACTCGCCCGTGATGGCCTCGATGATGTCCTGCACGGTCACGATGCCCTGCACCTCGCCGTACTCGTCAATGACAAAGGCCATCTGCACGTCCGACAGGCGAAAGTTGTCCAGCAGCTCCCGGGCGTTGATGGTCTCGGGCACGTACAGCGCCGTCTGCAGCGGCTGGGTCGTCAGGTCGCGCGCCTGGGCATCGCGCACCGTGCGCGACAGCCACTGGCGCGCGTTGAGCACGCCCAGGATGTTCTCCATGCCGCCGCGCACCACGGGAAAGCGCGCATGGTCGGACTCCTCGATGCGCCGCAGGTTCTCCTCGAAAGGCTCCTCCACATCGAGGAACACCACGTCCGCGCGCGGCACCATGAGCGAGCCGATCTGCCGATCATCCAGGCGGAACACGTTGCGCACCATCTGGTGCTCGTGCGACTCGATCACGCCGGCACTCGTGCCCTCGGCCAGCACGGCGTGGATTTCGTCCTCCGTCACGGCACTGGCGGAATACTCCTTCACCCCCAGGGCGCGCAGCAGCCCCTCGGTGGAGATCGACAGCAGGCGCACGAAGGGCTTGGTGGCGAGTGCCAGCCAGTTGATGGGGCGCGCCACGACGCGCGCCACCGTCTCGGGGTAGCTCTGGCCCAGCCGCTTGGGTACCAGCTCGCCGACGACGATCGAGAAGTAGGTGATCAGCACCACCACCAGGCCCGTGGCCAGGTAGCCGGCCAGTTGCGGCTCCACCCCCAGGCCCAGCAGCCACTCGCCCAGCGGCTTGGCCAGGGCCGACTCGCCCACGATGCCGTTGAGCACGCCGATCGAAGTGATGCCGATCTGGATGGTGGAGAGAAAGCGCGTGGGGTTCTCACCCAGCTTGGCCGCGGCGATCGCCCCGCTATCGCCCTCATCGATCAGCTTCTGCAGGCGCGTCTTGCGCGCGGAGACCAAAGCCAGCTCGGACATGGCGAACACGCCATTGAGCAGGATGAGGGCGAACAGTATTGCTATTTCCATATGCAGGGGGCCCAGCGTGCCCCCACGGTGTGAAGAAGCGGAAATTGTAAAGAGGCCCACATTCTGCGGGGGATTGGCCATCCGGTGCCACATGCCCCACCCACGCGCAGGCATTGCCACATAGATGCCAAATATGCCTCCAGCGCTTATCCATCAAGCGCGAGTAGCTATCAATAATGAAGCAAAGCTGTCGCAGACAGGGTTTGTGCAGCCCCGCGACGCCCGGCTTTAGCGGGCGAAGAAGTGCGTTCAGTGTCCGCCCGGTCCGGTTTCGGGCGGGCGCTCGGTGATCTCCAGGCCCGTCGCGGTGTCCAGCTTCAGGCCCTTGGGCAGCGGGAATTTCACGGTTTCCTCGATGCCGTCCAGCTTGCGCACGGCCACCGCACCCAGTTCCTTGATCCGCGTGATCACGGCCTGCACCAGCACCTCGGGTGCCGACGCACCGGCCGTGAGGCCCACGCGGGAGATGCCGTCAAACCACTCGTGGCGCAGCTCGTCCACGCTGTCGATCATGTAGGCCGGCGTGCCCAGGCGCGCTGCCAGCTCGCGCAGGCGGTTGCTGTTGGAGCTGGTGGGGCTGCCCACCACGATCACCAGGTCCACCTGCGGGCTGAGCAGCTTCACCGCGTCCTGGCGGTTCTGCGTGGCGTAGCAGATGTCCTGCTGCTTGGGCTCGCGGATGGAGGGAAAGCGCGCGCGCACGGCGGCGGTGATTTCGGCCGCGTCGTCCACGCTGAGCGTGGTCTGCGTGACCACGGCCAGCTTCTCGGTCTGCGCGGGCTGCACACGGGCCACGTCGGCCACGTCTTCCACCAGGTGGATGCCATGGTCCAACTGGCCCATGGTGCCCTCTACCTCTGGGTGCCCCTTGTGGCCGATCATGATGAACTCGTAGCCTTCCTTGGCCAGCTTGGCCACCTCGACATGCACCTTGGTCACCAGCGGACAGGTGGCGTCGAAGATGGTGAAACCCCGCGCGCGCGCCTCGTCCTGAACAGCGCGGCTCACGCCGTGGGCCGAGAAGATCAGCGTGGCGCCGGGCGGCACCTCGTCCAGGTCCTCGATGAAGATCGCGCCCTTGGCCTTCAGGTCGTTCACCACGTAGGTGTTGTGCACGATCTCGTGGCGCACGTAGATGGGCGCGCCGAACTTGGCGATGGCGCGCTCGACGATCTCGATGGCCCGGTCCACCCCCGCGCAAAAGCCGCGCGGCTCGGCCAGAACGATTTCCTGGGGTTTTTGCATGGCGGCGTCCCGTTCAGAGCACGCCGATGAGCAGCACTTCGAAGGTGACGGGCACGCCCGCCAACGGGTGGTTGAAGTCAAAGCGCACGGCGCCGTCTTCGCGCACCTCCAGCACCACGCCGGCGTACTGGCCCGTGCCGTCGGGCGTGGGGAACTGCACCACGTCGCCCACGGTGTATTCCTCGTGGGGGTCGCCCAGCTCGTTCAGCAGCTTCTTGGCCACCCATTGCTGCATGTCGGGGTTGCGCTCGCCGAAAGCCTCGCCCGCGGCCAGCTCGAACGTGGCGCGAGCACCCTCGGGCAGGTCGATCAGGCGCTGCTCCAGCGCGGGCGAAAGCTCGCCCGTGCCGACCGACAGCGTGGCGGGCTTGTCCTCGAAGGTATTGATCACGTCACCCGCCGGGCCGGCCAGGCGGTAGTGCAGCGTGAGGAACGAGCCCTGTTGCACTGTGGGCACGGAGGACGAGGATGCGAAGGCGTCTGCGGTCATGAAAGCTCTCGATAAACTGCCGGCATTGTAGAAAACCGGGCAAGCCCCCACGGCCGTATGCCGGGGCGGCGCCCACCGCGCCATGCCCCTCAAAGACCTGCCGCTGGATGCCCAGCCCCGCGAAAAGCTGCTCGCACGCGGCCCCGCAGCACTGTCCGACGCCGAACTGCTGGCCATCCTGCTGCGCACGGGCCTGGCGGGCAAGGGCGTGCTGCAGCTGGCCCAGGAGCTGCTGGATGATCCCGTGCGCGATCCCGCCACGGGCCGCAGCGCCGGCGGCGGCTTTGGCGGCATTGCCGGGCTGCTGCACGCCAGCAGCCAGGACCTGCAGCGCATCAAGGGCCTGGGCCCCGCCAAGCGCGCCGAGCTGATGGCCGTGCTGGAACTCGCCCGCCGCGCCATGGCCCAGCAGCTGCGCGAGCGCGAGGTGTTCGACTCGCCGCAGGCCGTCCAGCACTACCTGCAGCTGCACCTGGCGGGGCGCACGCACGAGGTGTTCGCCGTGCTGTTCCTGGACAGCGGCAACCGCCTGATCGCCATGGAAGAGCTGTTCCGGGGCACGCTCACGCAGACCTCGGTCTACCCTCGTGAAGTGGTGCTGCGCGCCCTGCACCACCATGCCGCCGCCGTGGTGCTGGCGCACAACCACCCCAGCGGCAGCGTGCAGCCCAGCCGCGCCGACGAGGCGCTGACCCAGACCTTGAAGGCCGCGCTGGCGCTGGTGGACGTGCGCGTGCTCGACCATGTGATCGTGGCGCCAGGCGCGGCCCTGTCCATGGCCGAGCAAGGGCTGGTGTGAGGGCACCGGGGCGCGCGCGGCGCGTACTGGCCCAGGCGCTGCTGCTGGCCATGGCGGGTTGCGCCCCGCTGGCCACGCGCCTGCCGCCCCCGCAGCCGCCGGCCCAGGCCCCGCTGCTGCGGCTCATCGGCACCGCCACCGTGCCGCCGCTCACCCGCTATGGCGGCACCACGGTGGGCGGCCTCTCCGGCATCGACTACAACGCCGCGCAAGACACCTACCTGCTCATCAGCGACGACCGCTCCAGCCATGACCCGGCGCGCATCTACACCGCCCGGCTGCGCTACGACGCCACCGCCCTCGCCCCGCCCGAATTCACCGGCGTGCATACGCTGCTGCATGCCGGCGGCCGGCCCTACGCGCCGTGGCTGAGGGCGCACCCCGGCATGGACGTGCCCGACGCGGAAGCCGTGCGCTGGCTGCCTGGCGGCGCGCAGTTCGTGTGGACCAGCGAGGGCGACTTCAGCCGCGGCTTCGGCCCGCAACTGCGCGTAAGCCGCGCCGACGGCGCGGCCGTGCGCGATGTCGCCCTGCCCGCCCGCTTCGCGCCCCAGGCCGGCAGCGGACCGCGCAGCAACGGCACGCTGGAGGGCCTCGCCCTGGCGCCCGATGGCCGCACCGCATGGCTGTCCATGGAACTGCCCTGGCGCCAGGACGGCCCCCCGGCCACGCCCGCATCGGGCGGTGCGCCGGTGCGCATCACGGCCATCGACCTGGTCAGCGGCCAAGCGCTGCGCCAGATCGCCTACCCGCCCGACGCCGTGCCCCAGGCCCGCCGCCTGCCCTGGGGACCGCAGATGAACGGCGTGAGCGAGATCCTGGCCGATGGTGCGCACCACCTGCTGGTGCTGGAGCGCGCCTACAGCGCCGGCGCCGGCTTTGCCGCGCGGCTGTACCGCATCGACACGCGCGCGGGCAGCGACACGCTGGCGCTGGATGCGCTCACCCCCGTCAACCACCACAGCCCCCCCAAGACCCTGGTGGCCGACTTCGCCGCCCTGGGCCTGGATGTGGACAACCTGGAGGGCATGACCTGGGGCCCGTCCCTGCCCGGCGGTGGCGCAGGCGGCAGCACGGCGGGCAGCTGCGTGCTGGTCTTCGTGAGCGACGACAACTTCAACCCCGCGCAGGTCACGCAGTTCATTGCCGCCGAATACCTGGACCCCCAGGGCGGACATGGACGATGCGGTACAACCGCCCCCAGCCCATGAACGCTGCCCTCACCGCCCGTTCCTTCGCCGACCTCAAGCCCCTGCGCCGTGCGTTGCAGGAGGCCGCGCAGCAGCGGGCCGAGCGCGAGCGCCTGCGCCGCGAGGCCGAGCGGCGCGCCCGCGCCGAGCGCCACCTGTTCGCCGATGCGGTGGGCCCCGTGCAGCCGCTCAAGCGGGGACACGAGCGGCGCTGGTCCACGCCCGAGCCGCCCGAGCCCCTGCCCGTGCAGCGCGCGCTGGACGAAGAGCGCGTGCTGCGCGAGTCGCTGAGCGACGAGTTCGACGTGACCACGCTGCTGGACGTGGACGACCAGCTCAGCTTTCGCCGCCCGGGCATCGGGCTGGACGTGACGCGCAAGCTGCGCGGAGGGCATTGGAGCATCCAGCGCCAGTTGGACCTGCACGGCCTGCGCACCGACGAGGCGCGCGAGGCGCTGGGCGAGTTCATCCGACTGGCCCATCGCACGGGCCTGCGCTGCGTGCGCGTGGTGCATGGCAAGGGGTTGGGGTCGCCCGGCCGCACACCGGTGCTCAAGGGCCGGGTGCAACGCTGGCTGGTGCAAAAGAAAGAGGTGCTGGCCTTCGTGCAGGCGCGGCCGCTGGACGGCGGCGCGGGCGCGCTGGTGGTGCTGCTGCAGCCCGGGCGGCGCAGGCCGGGCGGCTGACGACCAGCACTACAAGCCAAAACAGCCTCCAGCGCTTATCCATCAAGCGCCAGCAGCTATTGTTTTAGAAGCAAAAGGCCCACGAGGGCGTGCACCACCGTGGGCCCGCCCCCGTGCGGGGGGACGCGCAGCGCTTACTTGGACAGGTCGATCTTGTACTTGGCCATGCCCTTGCCCGAGCCGTCATCGGCCGCGAGCAGCGACACGCCGGCCAGCCCCGCGGCCTGGGCCACGGGCAGCGCGTCCGCGCCGGAGCTGAACACCACGTCGCCCGCGGTCGACACCTGGGTGAAGCGCCAGCTCTTGGCCGCGCCGTTGGCCACGCGCGTGACCTGCGGGTTCTTGCGCACGTACTCGATGACCACGTCACGGTTGGCATCCGGCGAGGCCCAGATGGTGGCCGAACCGTCCAGCTTCGGGATGAAGCTCTTGCCGCTGGTGGCGCGGTAGTTGTTGGTGGCGATCACGAACTCCTGCGCCGGATCGATGGGCTGGCCCTTGTAGGTCAGGCCCTTGATGCGGCTGCCCACGGGCTGCGTCACGTCGATCTCGTACTGCACGTCCGCGGTGGTGAACATGTCGAAGTTGTAGCCGGGGAAGGTGCTGATGAGCGCCTGCTCGCCGGCCTTGGCGGGGTCGATCTGGTTGAAGCGCTTGGCGGCGGCCTCCAGCCAGTCCTTGATGTCGGCGCCGTTCACCTTCACCGCGTACACGGTGTTGGGGTACAGGTACAGGTCGGCCGCGTTGTAGATGGCCAGCGGGCCGGCCGCGACGTCGGTGAAGTCCTTGCCGCCCTGGAAGCCCGACTTGAACGGCGCGCTCACCGACAGCACGGGCAATTGCGCGTACTGCGGCAGGTTGGCCTGGATGTAGGCCGCCACGTAGGCCTGCTGCGCCTGGTTGACGATCTGGATCGCGCCGGGGTCGCCCACGTCGGCAAACAGCGTGCTCATGCGGAAGTCGGTGTTGCCGATCGGCGTCTTCACGTAGTTGATGGCGGCCTGGTGCTGGCTCTCGATCAGCGGTGCCACGGCGGGGTCGGCGGCCACGAATACGTTGGCGCCTGCGGCGTCCTTGGTCTGGATGTTGCGCAGCTCGCTCTTGCTGGCCGCCTTGTCCACGCTCCAGGCCTTGCCGTCCCACTTCAGCGCAAGCTGGATCACGCCCAGCGACTTGCCCCAGGAGCTGGCCATCACGGCAGGCACGCCATTGATGGTGCCGGCCTTGTTGTCCACGCCAGCCTGCGTGAAGGCGGGCTTGGCCGACAGGTCCGGGAACACGCTGTGCTGGTGGCCCATGACCATGGCGTCGATGCCCGGCACCTTGGACAGGTGCAGGCCCGGGTTCTCCATGGTGGGCGAATAGCTGCTGGCGTCCAGGCCGCCGTGCAGCAGCGCGACGACCAGCTGGGCACCCTTGGCACGCAGCTCGGGCACGTACTTCTGCGCGGCCTCCACGGCGCCTTCGGTGTAGACCTTGCCCTCCAGGAAGCGCTTGTCCCAGTTCATGATGCCCGGCGTGGTGAAACCGATCACGCCGATCTTGATGGGCAGCTGGACCTCCTTGCCGTCGCCGGACTTGGCCACCAGCGTGCGCTCCAGCACCGTGTAGGGCTGCACCAGGGGCTTCTTGGTCTTGCTGCTGTACACGTTGGCCAGCACGGCGGGATAGCCGTTGCCCGCACATTTCTTGGTGGCGTCCACGCCGTCCACCTCCAGGCCGCCGCCCAGCACCTGGTTCAGGAACGGCAGGCCGTAGTTGAACTCATGGTTGCCCAGCGTGCCCGCGTCAAAGCCTAAAGCGCCCATGGCCTTGTACATGGACAGCTGCTGCGTGCACGGGATGGGGCTGACCGTGGCCTCGTAGTCGGCCAGAGCCGTGCCCTGGATGGTGTCGCCGTTGTCCACCAGCAGGGTGTTGGCGAACTCCTTGCGCGCGGCGCGCACCAGCGTGGCCGTGCGCTCGAAGCCGTAGGTCTTGTCCTCAGCCAGCTTGAAGTAGTCGAAGCTGCGCACGTTGAAGTGCAGATCGGTGGTTTCCAGCACGGCCAGCGTGGCCGTGGCGGGCGTGGCGGCGGAGCTGTCGCCATCGTCGTCGTTGCCGCCGCAGGCTGCCAGCAGCGCGGCACAGGCCAGCGCGCCCAGCGCATGGCGACGGGGGAAAACAAAGGCAAGGCGCGTGGCAAATGGCTGGCCGCGCAAGAAAGTGTCCTGCATGGAAGACCCTGGTGGTGGATAAAACGCCAGAGTCTGTAGGGCGGGTTTGACAGGCATGTGACGCCGCGGGTCCACATGTCGCATCCGTCTTCACCGCCCTTGCCACCAGCGCCAATAGCTATTGAATCAATAGCTATTTCAACCGCCGCGGTTGCGCATCCAGTCGGCCGTGCCCATGAAGCTCTCGTTCAGGCGCGCGCGCAGGTCGTCGGGCACGTCCACTTCCCCCATGGCCTGGTCCATGCAGGCGACCCACTGGTCCCGCTCCAGGATGCCGATGGAAAACGGCATGTGGCGCGCGCGCAAACGCGGGTGGCCGAAGCGGCTCTGGTAATGGTCGGGCCCGCCCAGCCAACCGCAGAGGAACCAGAACAGCTTGTCGCGCGCGTCATCCAGCGTAGTGCCGTGGCTGGCACGCAGCTCGGCGTAGCCGGGCTCCAGGTCCATGAGGTCGTAGAAACGGTCCACCAGTTGACGGATGCGCGGCTCGCCGCCGATCCGCTCGAACGGTGTGGCAGGCGTGGGGGCGGACGGCGCGGGATCAGGTGCTGACATACGCGCCATTGTAGAAAGCGGGCCGGCGCCGGCGCCGCTTCCTCAGGGCTGTCAACGCTCGCCGCGCGCCTCGGCCTTGGACTGGCAGGCAATGCAGCGCGCCGCCGCGGGCTGGGCCAGCAGGCGGGCCACGCCCACGGGCTGGCCGCAGTCAGTGCACTCGCCATAGCTGCCGTCGGCCAGGCGTGCGAGCGCAGCGCGCACCGCCACCAGCTCGTCGTGGTCGCGCGTGGCCTCGGCGTCGCGCACGGTGGCTTGCGCCATGCGGTCGGCCTGGTCCTTGCGGTCGTCCAGCCGCTCGGCATCGGCGCGGTTGGTGGCCACGGCCAGCGTGTCGCGCTGGGCCTCGCCCAGTTCGGCCAGCAATTGCTGCTTGCGCTGCTCCAGCGCACCGCGCAGCTGTTCGCGTTGGGAATCGGAGAGAGGGGTGGTGTTCATGGTTTCAGCATGCCACTGGCGATACGGGACATGTTGACACACATCAAGCACCACCCTCCGCGCCACGGCCCGCCGCCTGCCAATGGCGCCACAGCGCCACCGCATCCCATGCCCGGTCGGTGGCCAGGTCCAGCACCTGTGCCTGCTCGTCGGGCGCCAGTGGCTCGGCGCTGTCCTGCTGGCGCGCGAGCACGGCCAGGCTAGCTTCCGACGGGTCGGTGCCGGCCGCGCTGCGGCGCAGCACGCGCTCGCGCAGTTGCTGTGGGTCCGCATGGCAATGCAGGATGGTGAACGGAACGCCCAATTCGCTTGCCAGCGCGCGAAAGGCGTCGCGCTCGCGCCGGTGCAGGAAGGCCGCGTCCACGATCACCGGGTAGCCTGCCTGCAGCACGGCGCGGGCCTGCTGGCGCAGGTGCGCGAAGGTGCGCTGCGAGGCCTCGGGGGTATAGATGTCCACGCCCCGCGCGGCGGAGCGGTCCAGCGCCGCCAGGCCATACAGGCGCTTGCGCTCTACATCCGAGCGCAGGCGCACGGCACCTTGCTCCAGCAGCGCGGCGGCGACGGTGGACTTGCCAGACCCCGACAGTCCGTAGGTGATCAGCAGGCGGGGGGCCAGCGGCGCGGCCAGGCGTTCGGCGCAAGCCAGATAGTCCGGCCCCGATGTCCCCGCCAGACCCTGCGCGGCACGCAGACGCGCGGCCATGGCCCGCACCAGCGCGCGGTAGATCTCGTAGGGGCGCAGCACGGCCAGGCCGGCATAGTCGCCCGTGACCGCCAGGTAGCCGTCCAGGAAGCGCCAGGCCAGGTCCGACCGGCCATGGGCATGCAGGTCCATGCTGAAGAAACCCGCGTCGGCCAGCGTGTCGATCCAGCGCAGCGGCGGGCTGAACTCGATGCAGTCGAAGGCGGTGAGCGCACCCGCCAGCAGCACCACGTTGCCCAGGTGCAGGTCCCCATGGCCTTCGCGCACATGGCCCGTGGCGTGGCGCACGGCCCAGCACTGGGCCAGCGTGGGCTGGCGCGCGCTGAACCACATGCGCAGCGCCGCCAGCCGCGCGCTCTCGGCTTCGCCGAGCAGCGGCGCCAGCGTGTCCAGCACGCCGGTGATGGCCTGCTCCACCTGCACGGCCGTGCCCCAGCCGCCATCCGGCGGTGCCACCGGCGCGCCGACGTGAAAGCGCGCGAGATGCACGGCAAACGCGTCCACCTGCGCGGGCAGCAGCGCGCCGGCGCGCACCAGGGCGTCGGCCTCGCTGCCCGCGGGAAAGCGGCGCATGCGCAGCACCCAGTCGATAGCGTTGCCGGCTTGCTCCACGCTCCCCAGGCGCGGCGCCTTGGCGCTGCCCACCACCGGCAGTATGTCCCGGTAGAGCATGGGCGCCAGGCGCTGGTTCAGGCGCAGTTCCTCGCCGCAGAAATGGCGCCGCGCCTGCAGCGTGCGGAAATCCGCAAAGGGCAGGTGCAGCGGCTTCTTGAGCTTGTAGGCATGCGTAGGGGTCAGCAGCAGATGCGACAGGTGCGTCTGCACATGCTCCACCGGCCCCCCCTCGGCCACGCCCAGGGCCCGACACAGCGCGGCAGCCAGATCGGCACTCTCGTCTGCGTCAATAACCAAATTGGCCTCCAGTGCAATACCAGCAAGCGCTGGCAGCTATTAAAATCATTGTTGACGAAGGCGCAGCGAGGCGTCCCAGGCCGGGTTGGGCAGGCCCTGGCCGGCGTACTGCTGGTTGCGCGAGTTGGAGCGCCACACGCCGCCGCCCACACCCACCTGCGGCTGCGTGCGGTACCAGTACCAGCGCCCGTCTTCGTCCTGCGCCAGCCAATCCCAGCCCTCGGGCGCCTGCGACCAGTCGGGTTCCCAATGCGGCGTGTCGTGTTGCGGCATGGCCCTCCTCACTCCTGCGCTGCGCTGCGCAACGTCTGTACCACGGGGCGGCGCAGCACCTCGCGCAAACCCCACCAACCCGCCGCCAGCGCCAGCAGCGCACCCGCCAGCGCACCGGCGATCGGCACCCAGAACTGGGCCGTCCAGCTGAAGTCGAACACATAGCGCGCCAGCGCCCAGCCCACGGCCACGGCCACACAGCTGGCCAGGAAGCCCGCCAGCAGGCCCACGCCGGCCAGTTCGGCACGCTGCACCTGTCGCAGCAGGCTGGCACGCGCGCCCACGGCTCGCATGATGGCGAATTCGCGTGCGCGCTCCTCGCGCGTGGCGGTGACGGCCGCGAACAGCACCACCAGCCCTGCCGCCAGCGTGAAGGCAAACAGAAACTCCACCGCGCGGATCACCTGCGCCAGCACCCCTTGCACCTGGGCCAGCGTGGCGCTCATGTCCACGTTGGTGATGTTGGGGAAGGCATGCACCAGCGCGTTGTCAAAGCCCGGCTGCTGCGGTGCGCGGTAGGCGGCCAGGTAGGTGTAGGGCACGTCGGGCATCTGCGCCACCGGGTACATCACGAAGAAATTGGCACGCATGGAACTCCAGTCCACCTGACGCAGGCTGGTGATGCGCGCCTCGCTCTGCACGCCGGCGATGTCAAAGCGCAGTCGATCGCCCAGCTTGAGGCCCAGCGTCTTGGCGATACCCTCCTCCACGCTCACGGCGCCGTGCTCGTCAGGGGTCCAGCGCCCGCCCACGATGGGGTTGTGCTCCGGCGCGTCGTGGGCGTTGGAGAGGTTGAACTCACGGTCCACCAGGCGCTTGGCGCGGTCGTCCTCATAGTCGTCCATGCCCACCGGGCGGTCGTTGATGGCCACCAGGCGGCCGCGGAACATGGGGTACCAGTCGTACTGCGCCACGCCCGCCCGCTGCAGCATCTGGCGAAAGGCCTCGGCCTGGTCCGGCAGGATGTTGATCACGAAACGGTTGGGCGCCGTGGCCGGCGTGGCACGCTGCCAGCTGGCGATGAGGTCCGTGCGCAACAGCACCAGCAGCACCAGCGCCAGCAGCCCCACCGCCAGACTGCTGACCTGCACCACGGCATAGGCGGGGCGCGCGGCGATCTGGCGCGTGGCCAGCACCAGCCAGCGCGGCGCCGTGGTCTCGCGCACACTCTTGCGCAGCAGCCCCACAGCCGCCCAGGCCAGCGCGGCAAACAGCAGCGCGGCTGCGGCAAAACCACCCACGGCGATCGCGCCCAGCTTCCAGTCGCGGCTGACCACCAGCAGCAGCGCCGCAAACCCCGCCACGCCCAGGCCCAGCACAGCCAGGGACGTGGGCCGCACATTCCCCAGGTCACGCCGGATCACGCGCAGCGGCGGCACCTGCGCCAGCTGCAGCACCGGCGGCAGGCCGAAGGCGCACATCAGCGTGAGGCCCACGCCCACGCCGAAGGCCACGGGCCAGAGGCTGGCCGCAGGCAGTGCCGATTCCACCAGCCCCGCAAGCAGCAACACGAACACATGGTGCACCGCAAAGCCCAGCAGCACACCCAGCGCGCTGGCGAACAGGCCGACCAGCGCGAACTCCATCACGTAGGCGCCGGCGATCGTGCGCTGGCTCTGGCCCAGCACGCGCAGCAGCGCGGCGGCGTCCAGATGCTCGTTGGCGAAGCCGCGGGCGGCCAGCGCCACGGCCACGGCCGAGAGCAACGCCGCCAGCAACGCCACGAGGTTCAGGAACTTCTGCGCGCGGTCCAGCGTCTGGCGCATCTCAGGCCTGCCGCTGTCCAGCGACTCCACACGCACGCCGCGCATGCCCGGCTCGGCCGCCGCCGCACTGGCCCAGGCGGTGAAGCGCTTGACGGCGTCCGGTGTGCCGGCCACCGCAAAGCGGTAAGTGATGCGGCTGGCGGGCTGCACCAGCCCGGTAGCGGGCAGATCCATCGCATTGAGCATCACGCGCGGGGCAAAGTTCATGAAGCCCGCCCCGCGGTCGGGCTCCAGCGTGATGATGCGCGTGATGCGCAGTTGCGTGTCCCCCAGCAGCAGGAAGTCACCCAACTGGAGCGCCAACGACTCCAATAGCGGAGCGTCCACCCAAACCTCGCCCTGCGCCGGAATGCTCTGTGTGGGAATGCCGGGGCGCTGCGGGGCGTCCGCCACCTGCAGGCGGCCGCGCAACGGGTAGCCCGGCTCCACGCTCTTGAGCGCCACCAGCCGGCTGGCGCCGCCCTGCAGGTCGGGCGCGCGCCCCATGGTGGGAAAGCTCAGGGTGGTCACGCCCGTCAAACCCAGCGCCCGTGCCTGCTCCACAAACGCGACGGGCGTGGGGTTGTCGCTGGCCACCACTGCGTCGCCGCCCAGCAGTTGCAGTGCGTCGCGCGCCAGGCCACCCTGAATTCGATCCGCAAAGAAACCCACCGAGGTGAGCGCTGCCACGGCCAGCGTCACGGCGACCATGAGCAGGCGCAACTCGCCAGCGCGCAGATCACGCCAGAGCGTGCGCCAGCCCAGGCGAGCCCATGGCACAGCGATGCGGCCGGTTGGCGAGTCTTGCGAAGATGCGGAGGCGGGGGATGCGGGCATGGCGTGCATCATGCCACCGGCACTATGTGTGCCTCAATGACCGCCATTGGCCACATAGGGCCCCTTGCGCCGCTACGCAGCGGGTACAGGCGGCGCCTGTGCCAGCTCTGGCTGCAGCACCAGCCGATCCGCCCCGCTGTAGCAGAGAAAGCGCCGATTGGTCGCACGTCCGATGGCGCACAGCCCCAGTTGGCTGGCCATGGCATGCCCCATTTGCGTCATGCCGCTGCGCGACACCACGATGGGCACCCCCATCTGGGCGGATTTGATGACCATCTCGCTCGTGAGGCGACCCGTGGTGTAGAACACTTTGTCGCTGCCCTGCATGGCCTCGGCAGGCTGCTGCATCCACATCCAGCCCGCAATGGTGTCAATGGCATTGTGGCGTCCCACGTCCTCCACAAAGACGAGCATCTGCGGCCCCTGGAACAGGGCGCAGCCGTGCACCGAGCCGGCGGATTTGTAGGTGGATTCCTGAAGTCGGATGGCGTTGACGATGCCATACAGCTCGGCCTGCGTCAGTTGCGCGGGAGGCAGGCGTATGCCGGCCACCTCGTCCATCAAGCCGCCGAACACGCTGCCCTGGCCACAGCCGGTAGTGACGACCTTGCGCGCGGTGCGCTCTTCGATGCGTGCGATGCCGCGGCGCGTGGCGACGGCGGCGGCGTTGACCTCCCAGTCCACGGTGATGGACTCGATCTCCTCCACGGAATCCACCAACCGCTGGTTGCGCAGGTATCCCAACACCAGCAGCTCGGGGTGTGCGCCCAGCGTCATCAGCGTGACCAGTTCGCGCCGATCCACGTACACCGTGAGCGGGCGTTCGGCGGGAATGTGCAGCTCTTCGCGCTCGCCTCTTTCGTTGATGGCTTGCACCGCATGGGTGAGCGGCGCAACCGCCTGCGTGAGCCGCGGCACACTGGCATGGCGAGAGAGGGTCTGTGGTTGGGACGTTGGCGTCATGGGTGCAGCGTACACGTAACGACGCCCCGGCGCGCAGAGCGCGGCGGGGCGTGCAGGACAGAGGCCACGGTCACCGGCCCACGGGCCTCCAGGCACCGCGGACTGGCGGCTCGGTCAGCTCTTGGGGGCAGACGCGGCGGCGGCCGGCACGGCCGTGTTGGGGGGGCTGGTGGCAGTGCCCGCAGGCGAGTGAGCACCCGCGGCCTCTAGCGGCTTGGCCTCCGGCGGTGTGTAGCTGAAAGGACCCGGATCAAGGCACGCGGGGGCAGAAACCGCAGGCGCGGCGTTCGGCGCGGTGCGGCGGTAGTGCGCCACCACGCGGTCCTGTGCCTGACACAGCTTATAGGCGTCCACCTTGCCGGACCATGCGGCCTTGGCGGCGGTCTCTGCCGCCTTGGCCTGTGCCTCGGGCGACAGGGGTGGTAGCTTGGCGGCTGCCACGCCGGCCAACGACGCCAGCGCCAGACCCGCTGTGCAGCGGCGCACGAGAGTTGCTGCAAAAATCATGAGGTTCCTCCTACGGCGGGGTGGGAAGGCGTGGTTTGCGCGGCGGGAGCCGCACCACTGCGCTGTGCGGGAATCTTGCCGCTGCGGACATCGTCGGCCCACAGCTCATGGTGCTCGCGCGCCCAGGCCTCGCTCACGTAACCGGTCTTCATGGCCTTGTAGGCCCCGCGCATGCCGATCGTGCCCATGTAGATGTGACCCAGCAGCAGCGCCATCATCCAGAGGGCCAGCGTGGCGTGCACCATGTGGGCGATCTGCATCTCTCCGCGCAGCAGGCCCCAGCCGGGGATCAACTTGTCAAGCACCAGGCCCGACAGCACAACAAACACGCCGGGAATAGTGATGCCCCACCAGAACATGCCCTTCTCGCCTGCGTTGAAGCGGTGCGATGGCACTTCCTTGTTGGTGAACATGCCACCTGCCTTGGACAGCCAGACGAAGTCCGCGCGGTTGGCGATGTTGTCCTTGATGAAAGTGATGATGATCACCGTGAGCGACACGGCGAACAGCGGGCCCATGAAGTTGTGCACGTTCTTCGCCGCGTACGCCAACCAGCCGAAGAGCTGTGCACCCAGCACGGGCAGCAGGAAGAACTTGCCGAACGCCATCAGGATGCCCGTGATGGCCAGCGTGACGAAGGCGATCGCATTGGACCAGTGCGCCGCGCGCTCGAAGGGCGTGAAGCGCTCGATCCGGCGACCGCCAGCCTCGGCATCCGCGTGGCCGAGGGTGCCCTTGGTCACAAAGAAGATGGCCAGCGCCAGCACGGTGATGCCCAGCAAGGCCGCGCCGTAGGGAATGATCCAGTTATTGCGCACCTCGCGCCACGCCTGGCCTGCCGTGGTGTAGCGCGAGCCGGGGTATTGCGCGAACGGCTGGATCAGGTTGCCGGCCTCAGGGGCCTGGCTCGCCGGCAGGCTGCTGTAGCCCGTCACCCCATCTCGCACCTGCCGCCACATGGGCGCGTTGTTGCCCGGCTGAACCTTGGCACGCTCACCGTTGGTCTGCTGGGCGTAGCCCGGCTCCTCACTGGCATCGGGCTTCACGTCGAAGATGTTCTGGCTTTTGACGGCACCAACCGCCGCCGGCACAGGGGCAGCGTCTGCCGCCGCGGGCGCTGCCGCGTCGCTGGCGGGCGCCGCCGGGGCCTGCGCCCACGCGGCACCGCTGGCAAGCAGCAATGCACACAAGAGGTGTTTCATGGCAGACCTCGCATCACCGCACGCGGTTGTATTCGTTTTGGCCGTACTGCATGCGGGCCTTGAGCTTTTGCTCCCAGCTGCCCGCATCGCCCGCCTTCCAGTCGGGAGAAGTGAAGTTGCTGCCCGTGCCCGCGTAGGGCGGTGCGTCGTACTTCACACCGCCGCCGGTCTGCGGTTTCTCGCCGCAGGCCGTCAGGGCCACGGCTGCGCCCAAGGCGCCCAGAACATGCCATGCACGCGTCTTCATGACTTTGCTCCCGCCGGCGGCTGGCCGGCCTGCTTGGAACCATAGGCCGTGCCCCAGCCCCACACCTCGGCACCCTTGCCCCGCTGGACCACGCGGGTGCGGAAGATGTCGGCGACCACGTCGCCGTCACCGGCCAGCAGCGCCTTGGT
This sequence comes from Diaphorobacter sp. LR2014-1, assembly GCF_002916785.1. Taxonomy (NCBI): domain Bacteria; kingdom Pseudomonadati; phylum Pseudomonadota; class Betaproteobacteria; order Burkholderiales; family Comamonadaceae; genus Diaphorobacter; species Diaphorobacter sp. LR2014-1. The sequence goes on from NZ_MTBE01000002.1 coordinate 79,315, forward strand.
GGAGCACATTTCGGCACAGGCGGGCAGCTTGCCCTCGGCCAGGCGGTTGCGTCCGTACTTCTCGAACTCGGCCTGGCTGCCGTGCTCCTCGGGACCACCGGCACAGAAGGTGCACTTGTCCATCTTGCCGCGCACACCAAAAGTGCCCTGCGAGGGGAACTGCGGCGCACCGAACGGGCAGGCGTAGCTGCAATAGCCGCAGCCAATGCATACGTCCTTGTCATGCAGCACCACACCCTCTTCCGTGCGGTAGAAGCAGTTGACGGGGCAGACGGCCATGCAAGGGGCATCGCTGCAGTGCATGCAGGCCACCGAGATGGACTTCTCGCCGGGCACGCCGTCGTTGAGCGTGACCACGCGGCGGCGGTTCACGCCCCAGGGCACCTCGTGCTCGTTCTTGCACGCCGTCACGCAGCTGTTGCACTCGATGCAACGCTCCGCGTCGCAAATGAATTTCATCCGTGCCATCGCTGCCTCCTTATGCGCGTTCCACGTTGCAGATCGTGGTCTTGGATTCTTGCATCATGGTCACGCTGTCGTAGCCATACGTTGTCGCGGTGTTCACGGCCTCGCCACGCACCAAAGGCGCTGCCCCCTTGGGGTAGTACGCCAGCATGTCAGCGCCTTGCCAGCGGCCGGAGAAGTGGAATGGCATCCACACGGTGTCGGGCGCTACGCGCTCGGTGACCAGGGCCTGCACATTCAGGCGTGCGCCGGTGGGCGAGCTGAGCCACACGCGGCTGCCGTTGCGAATGCCACGGTCGGCAGCGGTCTTGGGGTTGATTTCCACGAACGCTTCCTGCTGCAACTCGGCCAGCCAGGGGTTGGAGCGGGTTTCTTCACCACCGCCTTCGTACTCGACCAGGCGGCCCGACGTCAGGATGAGCGGGAACTTCTCGTACACCTTGTCCGCCATGTTCTTGTCCTGCACCGTCTTGTACAGCGTGGGCAGGCGCCAGAAAGCCTTCTTGTCCTCGTGCGTGGGGTACTTGGCCACCAGATCGGGACGCGTGCCATAGATGGGCTCGCGGTGCTGGGGAATCGCATCGGGGAAGTTCCACACCACGGCCCGCGCCTTGGCGTTGCCAAAGGGATGGCAACCATGGTTCTTCATGACCACGCGGATGATGCCACCCGAGGGGTCGGTCTTCCAGTTCTTGCCTTCGGCCGCCGTCTTCTCGGCGTCGGTCAACTCGTCCCACCAGCCCAGCTTCTTGAGCAGCACGTGGTCAAACTCGGGGTAGCCGGTGGTGATGTCTGCGCCCAGTGAGTGCGATCCATCCTCGGCCAGCAGGTTCTCGCCATTGCGCTCCACGCCGAAGTTGGCGCGGAAGTTACCGCCACCGTCCATGACGTGCTTGGATGTGTCGTACAGGTTGGCCGTGCCTGGGTGCTTGAGCTCGGGCGTGCCGTAGCAGGGCCATGGCAGGCCGAAGTAGTCACCCGCGAAGTCGTAGCCGGTTTCCTTGTCCTTGCCGCCCTTGGCCTTGAGGGTCTTCACGTCGAACACATGCATGTTCTTCATGTGGGCCTTCAGGCGCTCCGGACTCTGGCCGGTGTAGCCAATGGTCCAGACACAGCGGTTGATCTCGCGCAGGATGTCCTCGGGCACGGGTTCGTCCATGCCCTTGACCTTCTGCATCTTGTAGTTCTTGACCAGCTCCTTGTCGAAGCCAAGCTTCTGTGCAAACTGGTACATGATCATGTGGTCGGAGCGGCTTTCCCACAGAGGCTCGATGACCTTCTCGCGCCACTGCAGCGAGCGGTTGGACGCCGTGCAAGAACCACTGGTTTCGAACTGCGTGGCTGCGGGCAGCAGGTACACAGCGCGGTTGGGGTTCAGGTCTTCGGGCTTGCCGGGCATGGCGGCCATGGCAGCAGTGGCCGATGGGTAGGGGTCTACCACCACCAGCAGGTCCAGCTTGTCCATGGCGCGCTTCATTTCGAGGCCACGGGTCTGCGAGTTGGGGGCATGGCCCCAATAGAACACGCCGCGCAGATTGCTGTCCTGGTCGATCAGCTCGTTCTTCTCCAGCACGCCGTCGATCCAGCGCGACACGGTGATGCCGTTCTTGGTCATCATCGCGGGCGTGGCGTACTGCTTCTTGATCCACTCAAAGTCCACACCCCACACGTTGGCGAAGTGCTTCCACGCACCTTCGGCCAGGCCGTAGTAGCCGGGCAGCGAGTCAGGGTTGGGGCCAACGTCAGTCGCGCCTTGCACGTTGTCGTGGCCGCGGAAGATGTTGGTACCACCACCGCTCTTGCCCACGTTGCCCAGGGCCAGCTGCAAGATGCAGGAGGCACGCACCATAGCGTTGCCGATGGAGTGCTGCGTCTGGCCCATGCACCATACGATGGTGCCAGGGCGGCTGTCGGCCAGCATCTTGGCAACCTTGAACATCTGTTCTTCTTTGACGCCGCAGGCCTCTTCCACCTTGTCGGGTGTCCACTTGGCCATGACCTCGTCGCGCACCTTTTCCATGCCGTAGACACGGTCGTGGATGTACTTCTTGTCTTCCCAGCCGTTCTTGAAGATGTGATAGACCAGACCGAACAGGAAGGGAATGTCGGTGCCCGAGCGGATGCGCACGTACTCGTCGGCCTTGGCAGCGGTGCGGGTGAAGCGTGGGTCTACCACGATCATCTTGCAGCCGGTTTCCTTGGCATGCAGCATGTGCAACATGCTCACGGGGTGGGCTTCAGCCGCGTTGGAGCCGATGTACAGAGCGACCTTGCTATTTTGCATGTCGTTGTACGAATTGGTCATGGCGCCGTAGCCCCAGGTGTTGGCCACACCCGCCACGGTGGTCGAGTGGCAAATGCGCGCCTGGTGATCGCAGTTGTTGGTGCCCCAGAAGCTCACGAACTTGCGCAGCAGGTAGGCCTGTTCGTTGCTGTGCTTGGAAGAGCCGATGAAGTACACGCTGTCAGGGCCACTGGCCTTGCGCAGTTCCAGCATCTTGGCGGAGATTTCGGTCAGGGCCGTATCCCAGCTGATGCGCTCGTACTTGCCGTTGACCAGCTTCATGGGGTAGCGCAGGCGGTACTCGCCGTGGCCGTGCTCGCGCACTGACGCCCCCTTGGCGCAGTGGGCGCCCAGGTTGATGGGCGAGTCAAACACCGGTTCCTGGCGCACCCAGATGCCGTTCTCGACCACGGCATCCACAGCACAGCCCACCGAGCAATGGGTGCACACGGTGCGGCGCACTTCGATCTTGCTGTCGCCCAGGCCCACCTTGGCACCTTCAGCCGCTTGCGACTTCTTGACCAGGGTAAGTTGCGAGGCTGCAATGCCAACGCCTACCCCCAGGCCCGAGCGGCGCAGGAACGCGCGGCGGTCCATGGTGGGCAGCGCCTGCGAGAGTCCGCGCCGCAAGCTGTGCACGAAAGAGGAAGAGGCCTGTGCACCTTGCGGCGCATGGGAAGATTTTTTAGTCAGCAACATGGCGAACCCCGCTGTGCCGCATCAGATGCGGGTGGTGTTGTAGTAGTGGCGGACATGGTCCGATTCATGGTAGCCGCCGCCCCGCTCGGGGGTAGGGCGCTGGGCCTGTTCCACCACAGCCTGCGGGGTGGTCACCATGCGCGCAAGCACGGCCACGGAAGCGGCTGCGGCACCGACGGTGGCAGCACCTGCAAAGAAACGACGACGGGAAGGGGTGGGCTGGCGGTCCTGCATTTTTGTCTCCAGGAATGCTGGCAAGAAAACGGAAAAAATCGCGGCGTATGAAGCCGCATGCATACAGTCTATGACATTGGTCACAATGCGGCAACGTCACCCGAGGACCGGGCTCGCCTTTGGCGATGGGCCTGCTGCACCGTTGCACGTTCCGCGCTAGGTGCGGCGCCGCGCTTACTCGAGCATGTCGAAGCCCTGCGACTCCACTGCCACGAAGGCGCGCGTGAACCGCGCCAGGACGGCGTAAAAGCGCGCCCGCGGCTGCTGCTCCAGCACATCACACAACTGCAGCACCCAGGGCTGGATATGCGCGGCAAAGAAGGTGCGCTGCGACTCCAGGTGGCACACGCCCCCATCGTCACCAGCGATCAGGTAGCGCATCACCTCGCACAGGTAGGCGATGTGGTCCTCGGTATCGGGCATGTCCTCCGGGGCGGCCAGGCCCAGGCGCTGCAGGTCGGTGCGCAGCCGCGCCAGGGGCTTTTCGTTCAGAAAGCCGCTCAGGTAGTGCGAGCCGTACAGGAATACCTCGGGCTTGCCCACGCCGCCAAAGAGCGCGTCGTACTCGTCGGCCACCGCGCCGTCCGTCAGCTCACGCGCCACGGCAACGAGCTGCTGCCAAGGCTCCTGCAAAAAGGCGCCGCTGGCGGGCGCCTCGGTCACGGCGACGCGCAACGCATCCAGCAGCGCCGGATCGGGCGAGGCGTAGTACAGCTGGGCCAACAGGCCGTACAACTCTGCGCGCGCGGTTTCCTCATCCAGCGCGGAGGTGGTGGCCGGGGCGGTGAGGTGGGCTGTGGTGGGGCTGCTCACAGGTCGGTCACTTTCGCTTCGTTCTGGGCGGAGTACAGGTCAATCACGCGGCAGTCGCCGCACATCTTGAGGCGTTCCAGCGCCTCGCCCTGGAACATCGGGTGGTCGGCCAGCCTGCCCAGCATGGCCTCGATGGCCTGCAGCGTGCCGAAAGGCTTGCCGCAGCGGATGCAGCCATAGGGCTGGGTCTCGTTCAGCACGCGCGGCTGGCCGCGCTCCGGCGTGAGCAGCATGCGCGGCTGCAGCGCGATGGCGTTCTCGGGGCAAGTGCGCTCGCATAGGCCGCATTGCACGCAATTCTGCTCAGTGAAGCGCAGCTGCGGTGCCTGCGGATTGTCCTGCAGCGCGCCGGCGGGGCAGGCGCTCACGCAGCTCAGGCACAACGTACAGCGGTCCTTGTCCACGACCACCGTACCCCACGGAGATGGCCCTTTGGGTAGCGCAATGGCCTCGGGCAACTCGCGCGCGGGGGCATTGGTCACCAGATGATCCAGCGCCAGCTCCAGCGTGGCGCGCTTGTCATTGGTCGGCGTGAAGCGGGCGGCCTGCGCCGGTACGCTGCCACACGCGCCGCCGATCGCGCGCAGCCCCGCATCCAGATCGGTCGCGGAGCGCGCATGCACGCAATGCAGATGCGTGCCCGTATAGCCCAGGCCGTGCAACAACGCCTGCGCCACCGCCATCTGCGACTGCAGGCCTTCCACGTACTGCGGTGCCTCGTCCCCCGTGAACAGCACCGCCACCTGTGTCGCCCCCTGCGCGATGGCACTGAGCCACAGATCGATACCGACACTGGCTGTATGCCACAGCGCCACGGGGATCATGTGCGCGGGCACGCCCTGGGCCACGCCCAGTTGGGCCGCGCGCCCCAGTTCATGCACGAGCTGCTGCCCGCTCTCCTGGCTGTGCAGCAGCAGGCTGGGCTGGCGGCCGCCGGCCTGGGCATAAGTGGACAGCAGGGTACGGATGCGCGTGCCCATGTCCTGCGCGGACGGGTAGGCATAGCCCATGGCGCCCGTGGGGCAGACCGTGGTGCAGGCGCCGCAGCCCACGCACAGGTGTGGATTGACCACCACCTGCTGGCGCACGGGGTCGCTGCTGATGGCCTCGGCCGAGCAGATGTCCACGCAGGCATTGCAGCCCACCCCACGGTTGCGGCTGTGGGCGCAGAGCTTCTGGCGGTAGCTGAAAAACTTGGGCTTCTCGAATTCACCCACCAGGTCGCGCAGGCGCAGCAGCGCCTGCAGGTCCTGCCCGTCCCAGCGGAAGTACCCCTGCGGCAGCGCGTGCTGCAAAAAGGTGGGCCCGGCGCCGGCAGGGCGCAGGTCCAGCACCAGATCAAAGTCCTGCGACTGCACCTCGGCCTCGCGCTCGAAGCGGATGGCACCCGCCACCGCGCAGGCCTTCACGCAATCGCGGTGGCCGGTACAGGCCGTCATGTCGATCTGGTAATCGAGCCCGATGGCGTTCTCGGGGCAGGCGGTCACGCAGGCATTGCAGCGCGTGCACAGGTCCAGGTCGATGGGGTTGTCCGCCGTCCATTGCAGCGCAAATCGCCCCAGCCAACCCTTGAGTGACACAACGCGCCCGCCCAGCACGGGAAAGCGCCGCTCTTGCCGGCCACCGGCATCACCGGGGCCTTGCGCGAACAGCGTCACGTCCAGCACGTCGGCCAGCAGCGTGGCCGCACGCTCGGCGGCATCCAGCGCGCCGATGATCAGCAGACGTCCACCACTGCGAAAGCTCACGGTGGGCACAGGCTCGGGCTCTGGCAGATGGGCCGCCGCCAGCAACGCAGCGATCTTGGGGCCGGCCTGGCGCGCATCGCGGCTCCAGCCGCCAGTCTCGCGAATGTTGACGAAGCGCAGGGGCGAAGTGGCCCCTTCGGTCTGCTCGGCCAGTTCGGTGAACAGGCGTTGTTCCTGGGTGCAGGCGACAAGCACCGTCTCGCCGCTGCGCACGGCCTGTTGGAAGGCGCCGGCCTCGCGGCGGCACAGGGTGGAGTGGAGCGTCAGCTCCTCATGCAGAGCCGTTCCCAGTGCCCTGGGGTCCAGAGGCATGGTCCGGTTGCAATCGCATATCAGCGTCTTGGGCATCGGGTAGGTGGCTGGCGGGCGCGGTCTGCTGCGGTGCAGCATCCGGCGCCTGCGGGCTAGGAATGGCGTTGCATACGCCGGACTGTGCCACATCGAGGTCGCCCGCGGCCTGCGGCGTCGCGATCACCCCAGCACCCTGGCTGGCCTTTGCCGCGCTGGCGCGCTCCTGCGGCGCGTCCTCCTGCACCAGTCCCAGCACCTTGGCGCTGGCGAGCTGGCGCAGCGTGCTCAAAGGCAGCGGCGTGGGCTGGGTGTAGTCGTCAATATAGACATCCAGCCCATCCATCACATTGAAGTGCGGGTCGCTGAACAGCTTCTTCATGGCGGCGTTGCGAACCTCCGGCGCCACGCCGCGCGTCACGAAACTGGAGAAGTCGGACTCTGGCGTGAGCGCCTGCACGTCCTGCAGCGTGGGCAACGGCCGCGCTGCGGCTGCCGGTTGCGCTGCTGGCTGTGCGGTGAGTTGCTGCGCGGGTGCCACAGGTGCTTCACGCTGCGGCGGCAGATCGGGCGCCGCAGCAACCTCCACCTCGGTCTGGGAAGCGGTTTCGGGGTCTCGCGCCTCCTGCTTGCGCCGCGACCAGCGGCCCAGGAAGCCCTCAGCCATGACCGCCCTCGCCTTCTGCCGGCGCACCACCGCCACCGCCGCCTCCGCGCGTCTTGCCCGTGGAGATGGAAGCGGGGTTGCCGAACCGGTCGGTCAGTGGGCGGAAGCTCTCGGGCCGGCGGCGGCGCTTGGGCTCGGGCTGGTAGTGCTCCGTCACGAAGGCCTGAAGCCATTCGCGCACCGGGCCGGGCGCGGGCACCTGGTCCACGTTTTCCTGCGCATCCAGCCATCGGCCCGCGTCGTGGTAGCTCAGGCTCACATCGACCGGGCGCGCCAGCTGGTGCCCGTCCGCGCCGGGCTCCTCGTCCATGCGCCAGTGCACGAACCAACAGGGCTCGGGCGCGCTCAGATTGAGGTGGTAGCCCTCGACATCGTCGCGGAACAGCTCCACGGCGAAGCCGGGGAACAGCCAGTGCTCCTCGGCCTCGCTCTGGCGCAACAGGCGGGGCATGGTGCCAAACACGTCTTCATGCGGCACGACCTCGCCCAGGGACCAGCGCCAGGGCTGCCAGCGGTTGTTCAGGTGCTCGCGGCGCATGACCACAGCAACGGAGATAAAGGGGCGGGACGACATGCGCGCCACTGTACGCCGGAGTCAGCCGCCCTGTCCCTGCGGCGGCGCAATGCCCCGCACGGCCACGGCGCAATACTTGAACTCGGGAATCTTCCCGAACGGGTCCAGCGCCGCATTGGTGAGCAGGTTGGCCGCCGCTTCCACATAGGCAAACGGCATGAACACCGCACCGCGCGGCGTGCCGTCGTCGCGGCGCACACGCACCTGCACGGCACCGCGGCGCGAGCGGATCGCCGCCCAGTCGCCCGGCGCCAGCCCTAGGCGCGCCAGTTCGTCGCCGTGCAGCGAGGCCGTGGCGTGCGGCTCGATGGCGTCCAGCACGGCCGATCGCCGCGTCATGCTGCCCGTGTGCCAGTGCTCCAGCTGGCGGCCCGTGATGAGCACCAGCGGGTAGTCGGCATCAGGCCGCTCGTCGGCCGGGATGATGTCGGCCGGCACCAGCGTCACACGGCCCGTGGGCGTGGGAAAGCGCTCGGTGAATACGATGGGCTGGCCCGGGTCCTCGGCCGAGAGGCAGGGGTAGGTCACGCTGGACTCGCGCTCCAGCCGGTCCCAACTGATACCCGCGATGGCGCCGGCCATGGCCTGGCGCATTTCCTCGTAGACGGCAGCCACGCCAGCTTCTGCGCCCTCGTAGTCCCAGGCCAGGCCCATGCCCTTCGCCATCTGCTGCACGATCCACAGGTCGGGCCGCGCCTCACCCGGTGGCGTGAGCGCGCGCCGGCCCAGCTGCACCATGCGGTCGGTGTTGCTCACGCTGCCGGTCTTCTCGGGCCAGGCGCTGGCGGGCAGCACCACGTCGGCCAGCCAGGCGGTTTCGGTCAAGAAGATGTCCTGCACCACGAGGTGCGACAGGCGCGCGAGCGCCTGGCGCGCATGGTTCAGGTCAGGGTCGCTCATGGCCGGGTTCTCGCCCATGATGTACATGCCGCGCACTTTGTGCGGGTCGGCCTCATCGGCCAGGGCCTTGTGCATGATCTCGACCACGGTGTAACCCGGCGCGTCGTCCAGCGGCAAGCCCCAGAACTGCTCGAACCACGCGCGCGCCTCGGCGTTGTCCACGCGCTGGTAGTTGGGGAACATCATCGGGATCAGGCCCGCGTCGCTTGCGCCCTGCACGTTGTTCTGGCCGCGCAGCGGATGCAAGCCCGTGCCGGGCCGGCCGATTTGCCCGGTGACGGTGGCGAGGGCAATCAGGCAGCGCACGTTGTCGGTGCCATGCACATGCTGGCTCACGCCCATGCCCCAGAGGACCATCGACGCCTTGGCCGTGGCGAACGCGCGTGCCACCTCGCGCAGCGTGTCCGCGGGAATGCCGCAGAGCGGCGCCATGGCCTCAGGGCTGTAGGCGCGCACGTTCTCTCGCAGGGCCTCGTAGTTGAGCGCACGGTCACGGATGAAGGCCTCGTCGGCCAGGCCCTCTTCGATCACCGTGTGGATCAGCGCGTTGAGCACGGCCACATCGGTGTCGGGCCGGAACTGCAGCACGCGCCAGGCGTGGCGCCCGATGTCGGTCACGCGCGGGTCGGCCAGCACGATCTTTGCACCCCGCCGGGCGGCATTCTTGATCCATGTGGCGGCCACGGGGTGGTTGGATGTGGGGTTGGAGCCGATCACCAGAATAACCTCGGCATGCGCCACGTCGCTCACCGGGTTGCTCACCGCGCCCGAGCCCACGCCCTCCAGCAGCGCCGCCACGCTGGAGGCGTGGCACAGGCGCGTGCAATGGTCCACGTTGTTGCTGCCAAAGCCGGTGCGCACCAGCTTCTGAAACAGGTAGGCCTCTTCGTTGCTGCCCTTGGCCGAGCCAAACCCCGCCAGCGCCTTGGGGCCGTGCGCATCGCGCAGCGCACGCAGTCCGCCTGCGGCGCGCTGCAGCGCCTCGTCCCAGGACGCCTCGCGGAAGACCTCGCGCCAGTCCTCGGGCCTCACCGCGCCCTGCCAGTCCTTGGGGACGCCAGGTTTGCGCACCAGCGGCACCGTGAGGCGCTGCGGGTGGTGCGCGTAGTCAAAGCCAAAGCGCCCCTTCACGCACAGGCGGCCCCGGTTGGCCGGGCCGTCACGGCCGTCCACGCGCACGATTTTTTCGTCCTTCACGTGGTAGGTGACGAGGCAGCCCACGCCGCAGAACGGGCAGACCGAGTCCACCGTGCGGTCCACCTTCTGCGGGCCGATGTGGGTCTTGGGACTCAGCGCGCCCGTGGGGCAGGCCTGCACGCATTCGCCGCAGGCCACACAGGTGCTGGCGCCCATGGGGTCGTCCAGGTCGAAGACGATCTTGCTGTCGGCTCCGCGCAGCGCATAGCCGATCACGTCGTTGACCTGTTCCTCGCGGCAGGCGCGCACGCAGCGGTTGCACTGGATGCACGCGTCCAGGTGCACGGCCATGGCCGGGTGGCTCAGTTCGGGCGCGGGCTGCGCGCGGCGCAGTGCGGCCAGCGCGGGGCGCACGGCCACGCCCAGAGCCTCGGCCCAGGCGCTCAACTCGCCGTGCTGCCCTGGGGGCGTTAGTACTTGGTCAAATTGTGCTCCAGCGCTCTCCTGGCAAGCGCTAACAGCTATTGTTTTTGTAGCGTCGTTCCACTTGTAGCCGGTCTCTGGCATGTCGGACAGCAGCAGTTCCAGCACCATCTGCTGGCTCTTGAGCGCGCGGGGGCTCTGGGCGTGCACGCGCATGCCGGGCGTGGGCGCGCGGCAGCAGCTGGGCGCCAGCGTGCGCTCGCCCTCGATCTCCACCACGCAGGCGCGGCAGTTACCGTCGGGCCGCAGGCCATCGGTGTGGCACAGGTGGGGGATCTGCACGCCGTAGCGGCGCGCGGCCTGCCACAGGGTTTCGCCCGGAAGGGCCTGCAAGAGTTCGCCGTCGAGCTCGAACGGCACGGCGCCTGCGCCGGTGTGCGGTGCGGCGCTCATGGGCGATCCTCCGGCACTGCGGCGGGCGGGATGCGCTCGGTGCGCACGCCGCCGCGCGGCAGCGGCAGGTCGCCGGGCCAGGGGCCCTCGCCCACCTCATGCGCAAAGTACTTGTGGATGCAGCGGATCGGGTTGGGTGCCGCCTGCCCCAGCCCGCAGATGGAAGCGTCGGCCATCACCTGCGCCAGGTCGTCCAGCGTGTCCTCGTCCCACAGCGGTGCCTGCATGAGCTGCGCCGCCTTGGCCGTGCCCACGCGGCACGGCGTGCACTGGCCGCAGCTCTCGTGCGCAAAAAAACGCATCATGTTCAGCGCCGCATCGCGCGCGCGGTCGTGCTGGCTGAGCACGATCACGGCCGCCGATCCGATGAAGCAGCCGTGCGGCTGCAGCGTGTCGAAGTCCAGCGGCACATCGGCCAGCCGCGCCGGCAGGATGCCGCCCGACGCGCCACCGGGCAGGTAGGCATACAGCACGTGCCCTTCGGCCATGCCGCCGCAGTATTCATCCACCAGCTCACGCAGCGTGATGCCCGCGGGCGCCAGCTTCACGCCGGGTTCCTTCACCCGCCCGCTCACGCTGAAGCTGCGCAGCCCCCTGCGTCCATGGCGGCCGAAGCTGGCAAACCACTGGGGGCCCTTTTCCACGATGTCGCGCACCCAGTACAGCGTCTCGAAGTTGTGCTCCAGCGTGGGCCGGCCGAACAGCCCCACCTGGGCGATATAGGGCGGGCGCATACGCGGCTCGCCGCGCTTGCCTTCGATGCTCTCGATCATCGCGGACTCCTCGCCGCAGATGTAGGCGCCTGCCCCGCGGCGCAGCTCGATGCGCGGCAAGGCGCACGGCGGGTCGGCCTGCAGTTCGGCAATCGCTGTCTGCAGGAGGGCGCGGCAGCCGTGGTATTCGTCGCGCAGGTAGATGTACACCTCTGCGGTGCCCACCACCTGTGCAGCCACCAGCACACCCTCCAGGAAGCGGTGCGGGTCGCGCTCCAGGTAAGTGCGGTCCTTGAACGTGCCGGGCTCACCCTCGTCGATGTTCACCGCCATGAGGGCCACGCCCCCACGCTCCCCCGCTTCGCGTGGTCCGCTGCCCGCCGAGGGGGCCGTTGCCTCGCTCGGGGCGGCCTGGCGCCCGGCAAGGGCCGCCTGCTCGCGCACGATGCGCCACTTGCGCCCCGCCGGAAAACCCGCACCGCCCAGGCCGCGCAGGCCCGAGTCCTCCATGGCCGCAAGCACGCCGTCGGCCGGCACGCGCCCCTGCGCCAGGCCGGCGGCCAACGCATAGCCGCCGCGCGCCCGATAAGCGGCCAACCCCACCCACGGCGGCGCGACCACCTCCGGTCCGCGCGTGATGGCCGTTTGCGGCAGCGCTTCAAAATCAGGAGCTGTTGACGCTTGAGGGTGCTGGGCCTGAGCCCGATTCGGCATCAAATCGACCTGCTCCAGCACCGCGCCCACCGTGGCACGCGGTACCGGGCACTGGTGCACCACGGCCACGGGCGCCTGCTCACAGCGGCCCACGCACGGCGCGGCCTGCACACGCACGTCGCCATGGCCCGCGGCGCTCAGCCGCCCGGGCAGTTCGGCCAGCAACGCGTCGGCCCCCGCCATGCAGCAGGACAGCCCGTTGCACACGCGCAGCACCAGGCGTGGCGGCCCGTCGGCGTCGCGCAGCACCTCGAAGTGGTGGTAGAAGCTTGCCACCTCGTACACCTCGGCCATGGGCAGGTTCATCAGGCGCGCCAGCGCCACCAGGTGCCGCTCGTACAGCGCGCCGTGGCGATCGTTGATCAGGTGCAGGTGCTCGATAAGCCGGTCGCGCGCATAGCCCTCGGGCGGGCGCGCGCCGATCAGCGCCTGCACCTCGGCCAAGGCAGAGGCCTCGGGCTGACGACCCTTGAGGTGGGCCTTGCGGCGCAGGCGCTCGCGCAGATCGTCTGCCGTGGCCACGGGCACGGCGGTGAATTCGGGTCGGGAGATCATGGAATCGCGGGGAAAAGGAAGCGCAGGCAGTGTGCGCCGCGCCCCCCGCGGCGTCAATGCACGCCGTCCCACCGGGCAGGACTAAGGCCGGGCCCTGCTGTCCGGCACACCGCCCCGCGCTTGCCTGCGCGCACTTCGCTTGCCCTTGGCACCTTGGCCCCATACCGCTCCCGCTGCATGGCATTTCACCCAGCCGTCCTGCCTCCTTGCAAAGGCCGGTAAGATGCGCGCCCTTCAAAGCCGCGCTCCGCTCCTGGCTCCCGCCCGGCCCTGCAGGCCCCCGCCGCCGCACCCCTGGATTGCGGCACATGCGGGCCCTGCCCTACCACTCTTTCCGACGCTTTCTCGCTATGCAAACGACTTTCCGATCGCGTATCGCGCTGATCGCCGCCCCCGCGCTGGTCAGCCTCGGCCTGGCCGCACCCGCACTGGCCCAAGACATCACCCTGCGTGGCGCGGGCGCTTCCTTTCCTGCCAAGGTGTATGCCCAGTGGGCCAGCCACTATGCGCAGGAGCGCGGCACCAAGGTCCAGTACGCAGCCGTCGGCTCTACCCAAGGCGTGCAGCAGATCAAGGCGCAGCAGGTCGACTTCGGCGCCACCGACATTCCCCTGTCGCAGCAGGAGCTGGCCCAGCATCACCTGATCCAGTTCCCCACGCTGGTGGGCGGTGTGGTGCCGGTCGTGAACCTGCCGGGCGTAGCCAGCGGGCGGCTGCGCCTGGACGCGCAGGTGCTGGCCGCCATCTTCGCCGCACGCATCGACCACTGGAACGACAAGGCGATTGCCGCGCTGAACCCTGAATTGAAGCTGCCCAACCTGCCGATCACGCGCGTCGTGCGGGCCGACGGCTCGGGCACCACGCAAGTGCTGCTCGCCTACCTGCGGCAGGCCGCGGCCGCGGACGACAGCGCCATCCCCCTCAAGGAAGGACGTGCGAATTGGCCCGCCGGCGGCGCGATCCAGACCGTGGAGGGTTCCAGCAAGATGGTGGCGGCGGTGCAGGCCACCGCCGGTGCCCTGGGCTACGTCTCATCGGACTATGTGGTGGGCGACGGCCCCGCCGCCGTCGCGCTGCGCAACCGGCGCGGTGAATGGGTGACCCCTTCGGTGGCGAGTTACCGCGCCGCCGTGCGCGGCGCCAACCTGTTTCGTGACGGCCTGAACGCGCCGCCGCTGGTGGACGTGGACAGCCCCATGGCCTGGCCCATCGTGTCGGCCACCTACATCGTGATCAACAGCAAGCCCGCCGCGCCCGAGCGCACGGCACGCGCGCTCAACTTCTTCTATCGCTCGTTCCTGATGGGCGACCGCGCGGTGGCCGGCACCGGCTTTGCGCCACTGCCCGCCGAGACGCAGGCCCGCGTGGTGGCGCTGCTGAGCACGGTGCGCGCACCGGACGGCAAGCCGCTGCCCGTGATGGGCGGAGCAGAGGAAGGCGCGGGCGCGCGGCTCGCGCTGCGCTGAGCCGCGCGCCCTGGCAGATCAGGTGTTCTTGCTGATCGAGATGGTGGGGAACTTGCTGGAGAAGTCCTTGGCCTGCTGCGCGATCTTCACGGCTACATCGCGCGCCACCTTCTTGTAGATCTGCGCGACCTCGCCGTCAGGGTCGGCCACCACGGTGGGCTTGCCGCTGTCGGCCTGCAGGCGGATGTGCATGTCCAGCGGCAGCGCGCCCAGGTAGTCCATGCCATAGTCGGCGGCCATCTTCTTGCCGCCGTCGGCGCCGAAGATGTGCTCCACATGGCCGCAGTTGCTGCACACGTGCACGGCCATGTTCTCCACAATGCCCAGGATGGGCACGCCCACCTTCTCGAACATCTTGATGCCCTTCTTGGCGTCCAGCAGCGCAATGTCCTGCGGCGTGGTGACGATCACCGCGCCGGTCATGGGCACGCGCTGGGAGAGCGTGAGCTGGATGTCGCCCGTACCCGGCGGCATGTCGATGATGAGGTAATCCAGGTCTTTCCAGTTGGTCTGGCGCAGCAGCTGCTCCAGCGCCTGCGTGGCCATGGGGCCGCGCCAGATCATGGCCTCGTCCTGGTCCACCAGGAAGCCGATGGACATGACCTGCACGCCGTAGTTCTCGAGCGGCTCCATGGTCTTGCCGTCCTCGCTCTCCGGGCGGCGGCTGATGCCCAGCATCATGGGCTGGCTGGGACCGTAGATGTCGGCATCCAGCACGCCCACGCGGGCGCCTTCGGCGGCCAGCGCCAGGGCCAGGTTGGCGGCCGTGGTGCTCTTGCCCACGCCGCCCTTGCCCGAGGCCACGGCGATGATGTTCTTCACCTGCGGTAGCAGCTGTACGCCCCGCTGCACCGCGTGCGCGATCACCTTGGTGTTGATGTTGACCGACACGTTCTCCACGCCCGCCACTGCCTTGGCAGCGGCGATGAACTGGCGGCGCAACTCGGGCACCAGGCTCTTGGCGGGGTAGCCCAGCTCCACGTCGAAGGCGACATCGCCGCCGTTGATCTGCACATTGCGCACCGCGCGCGTGCTCACGAAGTCCTTGCCCGTGTGCGGATCCTGGACGCCGGCGATCGCCGCCAACAATGCCTGTTCTGTGAGTGCCATGGTTGTGTGGTTTGCTGAAGAGAAAGCCGGAGTCTAGCCAAGCGGCCTTGGCACTGGCGCGCCTGTGCCTTTGTTTGCCTACAGCCCACGCAGCTGGCGCGCCACGCTGCGCAGCATGCCGATGAACGCCAGCAGCCAGGCCAGCAGCGCCACGGCAAAGAACAGCCGGGGCAGCGCATCCAGAAAGCCAAAGGCCATGGCCTGGTCCATCTGCCAGGTGCAGGCCGCGTACATGCCCAGCGGAAACACCGCGCCCCAGTACAGTGGGTCGTAGCGCAGCGGAAAGCGGCGCACGCCGTGGCGCCAGATGCCCAGCAGCACCAGCATGGGAATCCACCAGGTGCCCGCGGCCCAGTAGAACACCGTGAAGCCCTTGAGGAACGGCAGCAGCGACACCAGGAACGGCGCCTGCGGCGCGTTCAGGATCAGCAGCGAGCCGGCCAGCGTGGAAATGGCCATCGCCCCCATGTTGATCCAGTACGGCGGCGACAAGTCGCCCGGTGAGAAGGGAAAGAACAGGTAGCGGTAGAAGATCAGCGCCATCATCCAGATGTAGAGCATGCCGCCCCACAGCCACATGGACAGCGCCAGCAGGTTGAGTTCCAGCCGCAGCGGCTGGCCGATGCGCGCGGCCAGCAGGGCGCTGGACACGGCCAGCGCCTGCGTGGACACCACGGCCAGCAGCCAGGCACCGCTGATGCCCCGGTCCAGCTGGGGCTTGTCCCGGCGGATGGTGAAGGCCGTGAAGATGGTGTAGGTCAACACCAGCCACAGCAGCGCCGCCAGCGCCCATAGCGCGAAGCCCAGCGGCACATGGCCCAGCAGCACGATGCACTGGCTGGCCAGGATGCCCGTGGCAGCCACCATGGTGAAGTAGCCGGTCCCGCGCGCGTGGTCCACCATGTCGCCAAAGAAACGCCGCGGATAGCGCCAGGCCCGCAGTACATACAAGGCCCACAGCACCACGTACTGCACGGCATTCAGGGCCAGCAACGCGCGCGCCAGCAGGGGATGGCCCAGCATGTCCGCAGCCAGTGAAACGATGCCTGTGGCCATGACCAGGCCGAAGTAGGCAGGCGACAGCTCGCGCAATCCCCCCTGCCCCGCCGGAGTAGCCAGCTGCGGCGGCGACCCCGGCGGCGTGTTCAACGCAGCTCCAGCCGTGCCGGCCCCGCCTGCACGCTGCCAATCACCGCCGCCTGCGCGAAGCCCTCGCGCGCGAACACCGCGAGCACGTCCTGCACGCTGTCCGGCGCGCAGGCCACCAGCAGGCCGCCCGAGGTCTGCGGGTCCGTCACCAACGCCTGTGCGGTGGCTGGCAGGCCGGCGGACAGCGCCACGCCGTCGCCATAGCCGGCCCAGTTGCGGCCGCTGGCACCGGTCACGAAGCCCGCCGCGGCCAGGTCCGCCACGCCGGGCAGCAGCGGCACGCGCGACCAGTCGATCTGCACCGTGACGCCCGCGCCGCGCGCCACCTCCAGCGCATGGCCAGCCAGGCCGAAACCCGTCACGTCGGTGATGGCGTGCACGCCGGGCAGCTCGGCCAGCAGCGGGCCGGGGGTGTTCAGGCGCGTGGTGGCGGCAATCATCTCGCGGTAGTGGGCGTCGGCCAGTTGCTCCTTCTTCAGCGCGGCCGAATACACGCCCACGCCCAGCGGTTTGCCCAGCACCAGCACGTCGCCCGGCTGGGCGCCGGCGTTGCGGCGCACCCGGTCCGGGTGCACCAGGCCCATGGCCACCAGGCCGTAGATGGGCTCGACCGAGTCGATGGTGTGGCCGCCCGCGATCGGGATGCCCGCCGCGCGGCACACGTCCTGCCCGCCGCGCACGATGGCGCCGATCACGTCCAGCGGCAGCGTGTTCACCGGCATGGCCACCAGCGCCAGCGCCATGATGGGCTTGCCGCCCATGGCGTACACGTCGGACAGCGCGTTGGTGGCAGCGATGCGGCCGAACTCGTATGGGTCGTCCACGATGGGCATGAAGAAGTCCGTGGTAGCCACCAGCGCCTGGCTCTCGTTCAGGCGGTACACGGCCGCGTCGTCCGAGGTCTCGATGCCCACCATCAATTCGGGCGGCATGACGGCGCCCGCGCCGCTTTGCTGCAGGATCTGCGACAGCACGCCCGGCGCGATCTTGCAGCCGCAGCCGCCGCCATGCGACAGCGAGGTCAGGCGCGGATGGGAAGGGGCGGCGGTGGGGGCGGAAGCATTCATGGCAAACAGGGAAAAAGCGCGGTGACGGACAATGGCGCCTGCCCCGACGCAAAAAAGTGTGCCGCGGGCGCGCCGCGCGCATCATCCCAGATTCGCACCTGCCCGGCTTTGTTCAGCACTGCATTCCCGTGTCCCACCACCGCCCCACCCGTCCCGAAGACCGCCACCAGTTCGACGCCCTCATCGACGCGCGCTCGCCCGCCGAATACGCCGAGGACCACATCCCCGGCGCGATCAACTGCCCGGTGCTGAACGACGAGGAGCGCGCCATCGTCGGCACCATCTACGTGCAGCAAAGCGCCTTCGAGGCGCGCCGCGTGGGCGGGGCCATGGTGGCGGCCAACCTGGCGCACCACCTGCGCACGCATTTCGCCGACAAGCCTGCGCACTGGCGCCCGCTGGTCTACTGCTGGCGCGGCGGCATGCGCAGCGGCTCCATGGTGCAGTGGATGCGCCTGGTGGGCTGGGACGCGCAGCAGCTCGCCGGCGGCTACAAGTCCTTTCGCCGCCATGTGATGACGCAGATCGAGACCTTGGTGCCGCAGCTGGAGCTGCGCGTGCTGGTGGGCGCCACCGGCAGCGCCAAGACGCGCGTGCTGCAGCAGCTGGCCGGCATGGGCGCGCAGGTGCTGGACCTGGAGCACTGCGCCCGCCACAAGGGCTCACTGCTCGGCGCGCTGCCGGGCGTACCCCAGCCGTCGCAAAAGAATTTCGAGACACAGATCGCCACCGCACTGGAGGCGCTGGACCTGTCCCGCCCCGTGTATGTGGAGGGTGAGAGCGCGCGCATCGGCCGCCTCACGGTACCCGTGCCGCTGGTGCAACGCCTGCGCGCCGCCGCGTGCATCGAGATCGAAGCCACGCCCGAAGAGCGCCTGGCCTACCTGCTGCGCGACTACGCTTACCTGGGCGACGACCCCGATGCACTGGCCAAGCGCCTGGGCACGCTCACCGAGCTGCAGGGCAAGGAAGTCGTGCAGCGCTGGCAGGCCTGGGCCCGGGCGGGGGAGCTGTCCGCGCTGTTCGCCGAGCTGATGCTGCTGCACTACGACCCGCACTACGGACGCTCGCAGGCGCGCAACTTCACGCACTGGGAGACACGCCAGCGCGTGGGCGCGCCGGACCTGTCGCCCGAGGGCATCGCCAGCGTGGCGCAGGCCGTGCTGGCGCTGGAATAGTTCGGCGTCAAATCAGGCTGCAGCGCTTTATGGATAAGCGCAAGCAGCTATCATTTTTGAAACCCTCTCGCGCACATGAAATCCCGGCGATTCGTGCGGGAACACGCCGCCTTCGGCTAGGCTCAAACCCACCTCATTCCTCAAGGACTCCTTTGTGAAATTGAAGATGGCCCCGAACTCGGGCTTCGCAATCCTGCTGCGCTCGCCCTGGTGGGTGAGCTTTGCCATCGCCGCCGCCATCGTGCTCGTCTGCGGCGCACTGCTGCCGAGGGACATCGCCCCGTTCGCCGCCATGGGCGCGCTGCCGATCGCCGTGATCGGCTGCATCGCCGCGTGGCGCCAGTGGCGCGCCCCCAGCGCCGCGCGCGTTCAGGGTGCCCTGCAGGCCGCTGCCGCCATGCCGTGGAAGGATTTCGCCAACACGCTGGAGCGCGCATGGCGCACCGAGGGGCACGAGGTGCAGCGCCTGGCCGGCCTGCACGCGGACCTGCGCATCACGCGGGGCGACCGCGCGGTGCTGGTGGCCGCACGCCGCTGGAAGGCCGCCACCCATGGCGTGGAACCCCTGCGTGAACTGCACGCCCAAGCGCAGCAGCAAGGCGCGCAGGCCGTGTACGTGGCGCTGACCGGCACCGTGAGCGAGACCGCACGCAGCTTTGCGCGCGAGCATGGCGTGGTGCTGCTGGAGGGCGATGCCCTGGCTGCCCTGCTGCTCAAGGCCACGCCCGCAGGTTAAAAAAAACGCAACCCAAGCCGCGTGGCTCCATGACCCACTCCCCTGCCCCTGCGCACACCGGCCTGGTGCTGATGGGCGGCGGCGCGCGCGCCGCCTACCAGGTGGGCGTGCTGCAGGCGATTGCCGACCTGCGGCTGGCTTGCGGCGAGCGGCGCGGGCCGGGGCCATTCGGCATCCTCACCGGCACCTCGGCCGGCGCCATCAACGCGGCGGCCCTGGCCTGTGGCGCGGACCAGTTCGACCGCACGGTGCGGCGCCTGGCGCGCGTGTGGACCCAGTTCCATGCCCGACAGGTGTACCGCGCCGACTCCCTGAGCGTGATGCGCAGCGGCGCGCGCTGGCTCACGCTGCTGTCGCTGGGCTGGGCTCTCACCCGCTGGAGCCGCATGCGCCCGCACTCGCTGCTGGACAACGCGCCGCTCGCGCAGCTGCTGGACCAGTTGGTGCCGCTGGCGCGCGTGCCGCGGCTGATCCGCGCGGGCCATCTGCGCGCCCTGGCGGTGACCGCGTCCAGCTACAGCTCGGGCCAGCACGTGGCGTTCTTTGACGCCGGAGACGCCCAGGAGCCCTGGGTACGCTCATTGCGCAAATCCGCGCGCGGCCCCATCACGCGCAACCACCTGCTCGCCTCGTCGGCCATTCCGTTCATGTTCCCGGCAGCGCCACTGGCCATCGACGGGCACACCGAATACTTCGGCGACGGCTCCATGCGCCAGACCGCGCCGCTGGCGCCCGCCATCCACCTGGGTGCGCGGCGCCTGCTGGTGGTGGGCACCAGCCGCACCTATGAGCCGCCGCGCCCCTGCATGGATGGCACGCAGCAGCCCTACCCCGCGCTGGCCCAGGTGGCGGGCCACACGCTGTCCAACATCTTTCTGGATGCGCTGTCGGTGGATATCGAGCGCGCCCAGCGCATCAACCAGACGCTGGCGCTGATTCCGCCCGAGGCGCGCAGCCACAGCCCGCTGCGGCCGCTGGAGCTGCTGGTGTTCGCCCCCTCGCGCAACCTGGACGAGATGGCGGCGCGGCATGTGTGCGACCTGCCGGGGACCATCCGCACCCTGCTCAGCGCGCTGGGCGTGCGTGCCGACCGGCCCGACGCGGGCACCGGCGCGCTGGCCAGCTACCTGCTGTTCGAGCGCGGCTACACGCAAGAGCTCATGGCACTGGGCCACGGGGACGCGATGGCGCGGCGCAGCGAGATCTGCGCCTTCTTCGGCTGGCAGGACCACGGCAATCCCGTGCGGGCGCCGCGGAACTGACACGCCCTAAAATCGAGGGTTGCGCCTCGAAACCCGAGGCGACTGGAGAGCCGCCCCCGATGACCGCACGCAAGATCTTCGTCACCACCGCCCTGCCGTATGCCAACGGCAATTTCCACATCGGCCACATCATGGAGTACATCCAGGCCGACACCTGGGTGCGCGCGCAGCGCATGCAGGGCAACGCGGTCAATTTCGTTGGCGCGGACGACGCCCATGGCGCGCCCATCATGATTGCCGCCGAGAAGGCGGGTAAGACGCCCCAGCAGTTCGTGGCCGACATCGCCGCCGGGCGCAAGCAATACCTGGATGGCTTTCACATCGCCTTCGACAACTGGAGCAACACCGACAGCCCGGAGAACCACGAGCTGTCCCAGCAGATCTACCTGGACCTGAAGGCCGCCGGCTTCATCGAGACGCGCACCATCGAGCAGTTCTTCGACCCCGAGAAGAACATGTTCCTGCCCGACCGCTTCATCAAGGGCGAGTGCCCGCGCTGCCATGCCAAGGACCAGTACGGCGACAACTGCGAGGTCTGCAGCTCGGTCTACGCGCCCACCGACCTGATCAACCCCTACTCGGCGCTGTCGGGCGCCAAGCCGGTGCTCAAGACCTCCGAGCACTTCTTCTTCAAGCTCTCCGACCCGCGCGCGGTGGAGTTCCTGACCGAGTGGACGCAGAACGGCCAGCATGTGCAGCCCGAGGTGGCCGCCAAGATCAAGGAATGGTTCGGCACGCGCACCAATCCCGACGGCACGACCAGCGAAGGTCTGGACGACTGGGACATCTCCCGCGACGCCCCCTATTTCGGCATCGAGATCCCCGATGCGCCGGGCAAGTACTTCTACGTGTGGCTGGACGCCCCCGTGGGCTACCTGGCCTCGCTCAAGAACCTCTTGAACAAGCGCGGCGAGGACTACGACGCCTACATGGCCGACCCGCAGCTGGAGCAGTACCACTTCATCGGCAAGGACATCATCACCTTCCACACGCTGTTCTGGCCCGCCATGCTGAAGTTCAGCGGCCGCAAGACGCCCACGAAGATCTGCGTGCACGGCTTCATGACCGTGAACAACGGCGAGAAGATGAGCAAAAGCCGCGGCACGGGGCTGGACCCGCTCAAATACCTGGCCCTGGGCATGAACCCCGAGTGGCTGCGCTACTACCTGGGCGCCAAGCTCAACGGCAAGAACGAAGACATCGACTTCAACCCCGAAGACTTCATGGCCCGCGTGAATTCCGACCTGATCGGCAAGTACGTGAACATCGCCAGCCGTGCCGCGGGCTTCATCTACAAGCGCTTCGGCGGCAAGCTGGGCGAAGTCAGCGCCGATGGCCAGGCGCTGCTGGCGCAGCTGCGCGAACAGGCCGGTCCCATCGTTGCGGCCTACGAGGCGCGCGACACGGCCCGTGCCGTGCGCGAGACCATGCTGCTGTGCGACCGCGTGAACAGCTACGTGGACGCCAACAAGCCCTGGGAGCTGGCCAAGCAGGAGGGCATGGAGGCGCGCCTGCAGGACGTCTGCACCACCTGCATCGAGGCCTTCCGCATCCTGACGATCTACCTCAAGCCCATCCTGCCGCAGGTGGCGGCCGAGGTGGCGCGCTTTCTCATCGTGCCGCCCGAGCAGTTTGCCGAAGTGGCCCAGCCCCTGGGCGCCGGCCACCAGATCGGCCAGTACCAGCACCTGATGCAGCGCGTGACGCAGGAGCAACTGGACGCGCTGTTCGAGCCGCCGGCTCCCGCAGTCGAAAAGGTCATCCCTGGCGGAGAGGAAATCGCCCCGACGATCACCATCGACGACTTCGCCAAGGTGGATCTGCGCATCGCGAAGATCGTGAAATGCGAGGCCGTGGAAGGCTCCACCAAGCTGCTGCGCCTGACCCTGGACGTGGGCGAAGGGCAGACACGCAACGTCTTCAGCGGCATCGCCAGCATGTACAAGCCCGAGGACCTGCAGGGCAAGCTCACGGTGATGGTGGCCAATCTGGCGCCGCGCAAGATGAAGTTCGGCCTGAGCGAGGGCATGGTGCTGGCCGCCAGCCACGCCGACGAGAAGGCGCACCCCGGCATCTTCGTACTGGAGCCCTTCCCCGGTGCGCAGCCGGGCATGCGCATCCACTGATGCCCCAGCCTCGGCGATCGCGCCAGCCCCTGCGCCTTGCGGCTGCAGGGGTTTTTTTGTGCGCCTTGCTTTCGGGGTGCACGGTGGTGGCGGTGGGTGCAGCCGCCGTCAGTGTCACGGCGACCGCCGTGGGGCTGGCGGCCGACGCCGCCGTGGGCACGGCCAAGGTTGTCGGTAAAGGCGTGGGCAAGGCCTATGACGCGATGACCGAAGACGAAGAAGACCACAGCGGCATCACCATCCGCTACCGCGAAGGCGGCGCACCGCAGCCGCTGCCGGATGCCCCGCCGCAGGAGCAGGCGGCACCCACGCCTGAGGCGCTGCCGTAGCCGCTGCGCGCGTTGCCTGGCGGCACCCGCCACAGGACGTACGCATGGTCACGCCGAGGGCTCGCCCGGTGGCCGCGCGGCCTGCCGCCACTGCCCCGGTGTGCAGCCTGTCCAGCGGCGAAAGGCCCGGTTGAACACGCTGGGCTCCGCGAACCCCAGCGACTGGCTGATCTCGCCCAGCGGGCGGTCCGCCTGCGCCAGCGCGTGCAGTGCGGCCTGGTGCCGCGCCGCGTCCAGTACGGCGGTGTAGCTCAAGCCCAGCGCCTGCATGCGTCGCGCCAGGGTGCGCTCGCTCAGTCCCAGCGCTGCCGCGGCCTGGGCGCGTTCGGGCGCCTTGCCGTGCAGCGGCGCTTGCAATTGATCGGCCATCCACGCGCGCAGCGCCTGCGCCAGGTCGGCCGGCGCTGACAGCGCCGCCAGCCGTGTCGTCGCATGTTCGCGGTGCAGGCGCGCGAGCTGCTCGTCGGCCTGGGGCAGCGGCGCGTCCAGCAGCGCGTTGTCCAGCAGCACGCCGCTGAAGGCCTGCTCGAATTCCACGGCGCAGCCGAAGGCCTCGCGGTAGCCCGCCAGCGGCCCGATGCGTGCCTGGCTGAACTGCACCTGCCGCGGACGCACCACCTGTCCCGTGACCCAGCGCGCAAACGCCACGACCGCGGCCAGCACCGCCTCGATCTGGTGCGGGCTGAATGCCAGCGCGCCCTGGCGCGGGTGGTACACCACCCAGCTGGCGGTTTCGCCCGCGATCATCTGGAAACGCCCGCCGTCGCTGATGAGGCGCTGGTACTGCTGCACCGCGGCAATGGCCGCGCGCAGGCTGGGCGCGGACTGCAGCAGGTAGCTCACCACGTTGAAACTGCCCGGCCCCACCTGTGCCCCCACCTTGAGGCCAAAACCCGAATCCTGCGTGCAGTGCACGGCTGCGCGCCACAGCCGCGTGATGTGGTCAATGGGCCAGCGCTCGTGCGCCAGCTCGGCCGGTGCGATGCCCGCCTGCGCCAGCAGGCGCTCGCGCGCCACGCCCGCGCGCTCGGCGGCGGCCAGCACGGTGTTCACCCAACTCATCGAAACGCTGGCCTGCAAGGTCAATTTCCATGGCCTCCAAAGTCTATGCCGCGCCATGATATGCCGCTATCTTGGCCGGCAGTGCGCCACACAGAGCGCGCAAGGAGACAGCCGCATGGCAACCCAACATTCCGACACCGTCGTCATTGGCGGCGGTCTGGCCGGCATCGTGGCCGCGCTGGAGCTGCTGCGCGCGGGCCAGCGCGTCACGCTGGTGGACCGCGACACGCCTGAACGCTTCGGCGGCCTGGCGCTGTGGGCCTTCGGCGGCATGGCCCTGGTGGGCACGCCGCTGCAGGCAAAGATGAAGATCCCCGACACGCCCGAGCGTGCGCTGGCCGACTGGCTGCGCTTTGGCGAGCTGGACGCTGACGACCACTGGCCCCGCGCCTGGGCGCGCCACTACGTGGAGCATTCGCGCGCGCAGGTGCACGACTGGCTGCTGCAGGAGGGCGTGAAGTTCATGCCCGCGGTGAACTGGGTGGAACGCGGCCTGCAGGGCGACGGCAACAGCCTGCCGCGTTACCACATCGTCTGGGGCACCTCGCGCGAACTCACGCGGTGCCTGATCGCGGCGCTGCGGCGTGCGGGTGAAGGCAGCAGGCTCACACTGCTGCACGGCCACCGCGTCACGGCACTGGACCACCAGGACGGACGGATCGCCGGCGCCGTGGCGGTGAACGAAGCCACGGGCGAGGAAGTACGCCTGCAAGCCCCCGTGGTGGTGCTGGCCATGGGCGGCATCAACGGCGGGCATGAGGAGACCCGCGCCAACTGGCCCCAGGGCCGGCCGCGACCCGCCGCCATGCTCAACGGTGCGCACCCCTTCGCCGATGGCAAATTGCACCGCCACGCCGCCCGCCTGGGCGCGCAGATCACGCACGCGGGCGAGATGTGGAACTACGCGGCGGGCTTTCCACACCCGTTCCCGCATTTCGACGGGCACGGCCTGTCGGCCATTCCCTGCAAGTCGGCGCTGTGGCTGAACCACCGGGGCGAGCGCATCGGCCCCGCGCCGCTGGTCACCGGCTTCGACACGCACTGGCTGTGCCAGCGTGTGGCCGCGCAGGAAAAGCCCTGGACCTGGCACCTGCTCAACTGGCGCATCGCGGCCAAGGAGTTCGCCATCTCCGGCGCCGAGCACAACCAGCGCATCCGCGACAGGCAGTTCCCGCAGTTCCTCAAGGAAACGCTGTTGGGCAACCACCGCCTGGTGCGCCAGATGCAGCGGCAAAGCCCGCATTTCCTGGTGGACGACACCCTGGCGGGGCTGGCCGCGAAGATGAACGCACTCACCGCCTCGCTCGATGTGCGCCCCGAGGTACTGCAGGCCACGGCCGACGCCTTCGACGCCAACTTTGCCCACGGCGCCAAGCTGCACAACGACGACCAGATCCGCCGCATCCTGCACGCGCGCCAGTGGGGGCCAGACCGGCTGCGCACCTGCGCGCCCGCGCCGCTGCAACAACCCGGCGCGGGGCCGTTCATCGCCATCCAGATGCAGCTCATTACGCGCAAAAGCCTGGGCGGGCTGCAAACGGACCTGCACAGCCGCGTTCTCGACGGCGCAGGCCAGCCCATCGACGGCCTGTACTGCGTGGGCGAGGCGGCGGGCTTCGGCGGCGGCGGTGCGAACGGCAAGCGCTCGCTGGAAGGCACGTTTTTGCCCGGCTGCATCCTCACCGCGCGCGCAGCGGCGCGCGCCATCACCGGGAGGGCCGGCGCATGAGGGGCTACCCCGCATCGGTCGCCGACTGGCGCCGCCTCGCAGCGCAGCGCCTGCCACGCTTTCTGTTCGACTACATCGACGGCGGCGCCAGCGACGAGCGCACACTGACCGCCAACGTGCAGGACCTCGCCGCCCTACGCCTGCGCCAGCGCGTGCTGGTGGACGTGGCCCAGGTGGACACGCGCGCCACCCTGGCCGGCCAGCCCTGCGCGCTGCCGCTGGCGCTGGCGCCCATCGGCCTGGCGGGCATGGCCGCGCGCCGGGGCGAAGCGCAGGCCGCGCGCGCGGCGCACGCGGCGGGCGTGCCGTTCACGCTCTCCACCGTGGGCATCTGCCCCATCTCCGAGGTGGCGGCCGCCGCCGGCGCGCCGCCCTGGTTCCAGCTCTACATGCTGCGCGACCGCGGCGCGGTGCGCGCGCTGCTGGACGGTGCCTGGGCCGCCGGCTGCCGCACGCTGGTCTTCACGGTGGACCTGCCGCTGCCCGGCATGCGCCTGCGCGACATCCGCCACGGCATGGCCGCGAGCGGCGTGCGCCCGGCGCTCATCCGCGCCGCACAGGTGCTGGCGCGCCCCGGCTGGGTGCAGGACGTGGCGCTGCGCGGCCAGCCGCTGCGCTTTGGCAACCTGACCGCGCAGGTGCCCGGCGCGCGCGACCTAAACGCCTTCAAGGCCTGGGTGGACGCGCAGTTCGACCCCAGCGTGACGTGGCAGGACATCGACTGGCTGCGCGGCCAATGGAAGGGCCGCCTGCTGCTCAAGGGCATCCTGGACGTGCAGGACGCCCAGGCCGCCGTGCAGGTGGGCGCGGACGGCATCGTCGTCTCCAACCACGGCGGGCGCCAGCTCGACAGCGTGGCCTCCACCGCCGCCAAGCTGCCCGCCATCGCCCAGGCCGTGGGCGCGCAGACCGAGGTGCTGGTGGACGGCGGCGTGCGCAGCGGCGTGGATGTGTTCAAGGCCCTGGCCCTGGGGGCGCGCGGTGTGCTCATCGGCCGCCCCTGGGTGTGGGCGCTGGCGGCGCAGGGCGAGGCGGGCGTGCGCACCCTGCTGGCCCAGTGGCAGCGCGAGCTGCTGCTGGCAATGACGCTGGCGGGCGTGACGCGCGTGGCCGACATCGGCCCCCAGCACCTCGACACGGATTGGTAATGAAAAACGGCTCCAGCGCTTACCCATCAAGCGCTAACAGCTATGAATAAAGAAGCAAGGAGATTCCCATGAACGGCGCACAAGCCCTGCTCAAGACCCTGGCCGATGCCGGCATCGAGGTCTGCTTCACCAACCCTGGCACGAGCGAGATGCACTTCGTCGCCGCGCTGGACAGCGAGCCGCGCATGCGCGCCGTGCTGGCGCTGTTCGAGGGCGTGGCCACCGGCGCGGCCGACGGCTACGCACGCATGGCGGACAAGCCCGCCGCCACGCTGCTGCACCTGGGCTGCGGCCTGGGCAACGGCCTGGCCAACCTGCACAACGCACGCAAGGGCAAGGTGCCGGTGGTCAACATCGTGGGCGACCACGCCACGTACCACACGCAGTACGACGCGCAGCTGCAGTCCGACATCGAGACCGTGGCGCGCAACGTCTCGCCCGGCTTCGTGCGCACCGCGCAGCGCACCGCCACGCTGGGCCAGGACGCAGTAGACGCCATTGCCGCAGCACGCGGCCTGCCGGGCCAGGTGGCCACGCTGGTCCTGCCCGCCGACGTGTCGTGGGGCGAGGGCGGCCAGCCTTGCCCGCCCCCAGCGCCGCCGACGCCCACCGCTGCCAGCGACGAAGCCGTGCAGGCCATCGCACAGGCCATCCGCGCGGGCGAAAAGACCATCGTGCTGCTGGGCGGCCACGCGCTGCGCGAGGGGGCGCTGCGCAGCGCCGCGCGCATTGCGGCCCACAGCGGCGTGCAGTTGCTCGCCGAGGTGTTCCCCACCCGCATGGAGCGCGGCGCGGGCCTGCCCGCCGTAGAGCGCGTGGCCTACCTGGCCGAGCTGGCCGGCGTGCAACTGGCGGGCGCGCGGCACCTGGTGCTGGTCGATGCGAAGTCGCCCGTCTCGTTCTTCGCCTACCCCGGCAAGGCCAGCGACCTGGTGCCCACGGGCTGCACGGTGCACACCCTGTGCAGCCCGGCGCAGGACGCAGCGGCGAGCCTGGACAAGCTGGCCGCCGCGCTGGGCGCCAGCGCCACGCAGCCGCCCCTGGCCCTGGCGCAGCGCCCCGGCCGCCCGCGCGGGCCGCTCACCGCGCCCAAAGTGTGCAAGGCCGTGGGCCACCTGCTGCCCGAGAACGCCATCCTCATCGACGAGGCCATCACCTCCGGCCTGATGCTGGGCGTGATGACGGCGGGCTGCCCGCGCCACGACCTGATCACACTGACCGGCGGCGCCATCGGCCAGGGCCTGCCCAATGCCGTGGGCGCGGCCATCGCCTGCCCCAACCGCCCGGTGATCGCACTGATCGGCGACGGCACGGCGATGTACACCCTCCAGGCGCTGTGGAGCATGGCGCGTGAGAACCTGCATGTGGTGTCCGTGATCTTCAACAACGCCAGCTACTCGGTGCTGAATGTGGAGCTGGAGCGCGTGGGCGCTGAGAAAGCGGGCCCCAAGGCCAAGTCGCAGCTCGACCTGAAGGGCCCGGTGCTGAACTTCGCCCAGCTCGCGCAGGGCATGGGCGTGCATGCGGTGCGCGCCAGCACGGCCGAGGACTTTTGCCAGGCGCTGGAATACGCGCTGGCGCACCCCGGGCCGCACCTGATCGAGGCGCTGGTGCCCGAATCGCTCGCGGGCGCCAAGCGCAAGGTGCTGCCGTGGCTGCTCAAGTCGCTGCCCAGCCTGCCTGCGCCGGTGGCGCGCGCGCTCAAGCGCAAGATCGCGCCGTGACTCCGCCGCCCGCCGTGGCGTATCAACCGCCCTGGTAGCGGCCGGGGCGGTGGCTCACCGCCAGGAACACGCCCATGACCACGGCGGCCAGCACCGACCAGGCCACGCGGTCCCACGGCACGACCCACAGCGCCAGCAACACCACCGCGCAATCGATGGTCATCTGCACCTTGCCGGCACGCAGGCCATGGCGCTCCTGCAGGTACAGCGACACGATGGTGGCCCCGCCCAGGCTGGACTTGTGGCGCGCCAGGAACAGCACGCCGGTGCCCATCAGCAGGCCGCCGGCGATGGCGGCGAAGGCCGGGTGCAGGTAGTCGATGTGGATGAGGCGCGGCCCCAGCTCGGCGATCAGCGACAGGATGCCCACGCTGACGAAGGTCTTGATGGTGAAGGCGCGCCCGATGTGCTTCCAGGCGAACCAGTAGAACGGCAGGTTGATGGCGAAATAGATGGCGCCGAACGGCCAGCCCGTGGCGTAGTGCAGCACGAAGGCCAGCCCCGCGGTGCTGCCCGTGAGCAGGCCCGCCTGGGCGTACATCATCATGGTCAGGCCCACGAACAGCGAACCGGTGAAAAGCGCCTGGACATCCTCGAACACGCCATGGCGCGGCGCGGCGTGCGGGGATGGGACACCCGGTGCGGCGGCGCCAGGCAGGGAGACGGAAGCGGACGATGGGACGGTGCGGCTGGCCATGGTGAGGTTTCTCTGCAACGCGGGCCCGGCGCGGGTAGCGCCGGCGCGCGATCATCGCATGCAAAACTTACGCCCGTTTGGCAATAGGGTTTGCCCCAGGCTTTCACCACCCTGGTGCGGGAGCCACGCGTCAGGGCCCGTCAGGGATTTTTTCGGCGCTGCCCGAGCGGCGCACCGTGCCGTCCGGGCCGAACACCACGGTGAAGATCATGTGGCGCGGGCCGTCGCCCCAATTCCAGTCCCACTCGGTTTCCTGCTTCAGGTCATAGGTAATCCGCTTGGCGGGCTTGCCCAGCAGGCGGCGCACCTGCTCCTGCGCCATGCCCGGCTGCACTTTCTCGAAATGGTGCGGAGCCAGCACCTGGCGCAACGCGCTCATCTTGCCGTCGGCGCCGATGGTGATCATGTAGTTGCGCTGCCCGGCGGGCTGGCGGTTGTATTCCAGCGTGCGCGCGCCGCCCTCCTCGGGCCAGATGCGCTCGGGCTCGCCGAAGCGCTCGCGCACCTGTGCCTCGGTGGAGACGCCCTCCTCCAGCTCCTTGATGCGCTGGTCGTCGCAGCCGACCAGCGCCAGCAAGACAGCTAGCGCCATCCCACCCCTCCGAAAACTAAAAAGCGGCATGTCGGCCTACCCACTGTGGTTGCGTAGGCTGGCACTTTAACGTGACCGACAGATCATTCGAGCCGGATCGACGCGGCCTTGACAACGTCTGCATAGCGGCCCAGATCGGCCTCGATCTCAGCGCGAAATTCCGCCGGCGTGTTGCCGGATGCGGAGATACCCAAGTTAGCGAGTCGCTCCTTGACATCCGGCGTGTGCACGACTGCGTTCAACTCACGCTGCAGGCGCTCGATGATGGGTGCTGGCGTCTTGGCAGGTGCCAGGATTCCGATCCACGAATTGACCACGAAGTCAGGCACGCCCGACTCAGCCACGGTGGGCACATTAGGCAGCGATGGCAGGCGCTGTGCGCTCGATACCGCGATAGCCTGCACTTGGCCGCGCTGGATGAAGGGATAGGCGCCGGCTACGGCCGTGTACAGCATGGGGAGTGAGCCACCCACAACGTCCGCCAGTGCCTGGCCGCCACCCTTGTAGGGCACGTGCACGAAGTCAGCGCCGGTGCGTACGCGCAGCAGTTCACCGGCCAAATGAGGGGTGCTGCCCGTGCCCGCGCTCCCGTATGACACGCCGCCGGTCACGGCCTTGGAATAGGCGACCAACTGGCTGAAGTTCTTGGCTGGCACCGAGGGATGAGTCACGATGACCAGGGCGGCGTCACCGATCTTGCTCACAGGAGAGAAATCCTTGAGCGTGTCGAACGGCACCTTGGCGAAGACATGGGGGTTGATGACCATCGTGCCGTCGAAGCCCACCACGAGGGTGTAGCCGTCGGGCGCAGCCGTAGCAGCCTGCTGGGTTCCGATGTTGCCGGACGCGCCAGGGCGGTTATCCACCACCACCTGCTGCCCCAGGCGCTGACCCAGGCGTTCAGCCACCACGCGTGCTCCGGTGTCCGTCACACCGCCGGGTGCAAAGGGCACGATCAGTCGGATCGGTTTGTTGGGATAGTCGGCTTGGGCTGGCGCGCTGGCTGCTGCCATGCACAGGGTCGCACCCAGGCCCAGGGCCAGGCGGCGGGGCAACGTGGATACGGCGGCCCGGTAAGAAATACGTGTCATGGTTTGTCTCCTGTCGTGGTTGTTCTGCTTGCCAAGGGGAAAAACTGCTGGGGCGGCACGGTGCCGCCCCAGCACGGGGGATCACTCGGGCTGGATGCCGCCGCGCTGGGCCACCTGGGCCCACTTCTGGGTCTCGGTTTCGAGGAAGCGGCGGAACTGTGCGGGCGGGGTGAGTACGATATCGGCGCCCTGGTCGTGCATCTGCCTGGTGACGGCCGGGTCGGACGTGACCTTGCGCAGATCGGCATTGATGCGCGCGACCACGGTATCGGGCAGGCCAACGGGGCCGAACATGCCATACCAGTTGAGCGACTCCACACCCACCAGGCCCGCTTCCTTGAAGGTCATGGCGTCTGGGAAGATGCCCATGCGCTGGTCGGCGGCCACGCCCAACGCGCGCAGCTTGCCCGACTGGATGTGCGGCAGCGCAGTGAGCACGCTGGTCACGCCGCCCGGCAGGTGGCCGCCGATGATGTCGACCATGATGGGCGCGCCACCCTTGTAGGGCACGCCGGTGAGCTTGAGCTTGCCCGACTGGCGGATCAGCTCGCCCGTCAGGCGGGTCTGGCCTTCGGAATAGCCCACGGCCACTTCTTCCTTGCGCGCGGCTTCCAGCAGGTCGGGCAGCTTCTTGTACGAGCCGTTGGCGGCCACCACCAGCACCATGGGCGAAGTGGCGATGTTGGTCACCGGGGTGAAAGCCTTCATGGTGTCGTAGGGGAGGCTCCTCATTAGCACGGGGTTGATGGCGTGCGAGCCCACCACCATCAGCAGGGTGTAGCCGTCGGGTGCGGCCTTGGCCACGTAGCTGGAGCCGATCACCCCGTTGGCGCCGGTGCGGTTGTCCACCACCACCGACTGGCCCCACAGCTCGGACAGGCGCTGGGCCATCAGGCGGCCCACGATGTCGGTGCCGCCACCGGCCGAGTACGGCACGACGATGGTCACGGGCTTGGTCGGGAAGGGCTTGTCCTGTGCGAAGGCCAGGGGTGCGGCACCCCAGGCGGCGAGGGCCGCCAGGGCCGAACGGCGGCCGGGCGAATGCAGGGTGGAGTAGTCGGACATGGTGTGTCTCCTGATGTGAAAGGCAAAAACGGGTTTCGGGCCGGGCTGCGATGGTCCGGCGGCGTGGGGGCGGGTCGGCGGGCGTGCTCAGGCGGGTTGCAGCTCGGCGGCGAGCCGCTTGTCACGCTGGCGCCGCAGCCAGGCGCTGGAGCGACCGCCCAGCGGGCGCCGCAGTTGCTGCTCAGCGAAGTCCACGGCGTCCAGTAGCGCGTCCAGCGACAGGCCGGTGGTGAAACCGCTGGTCTCGGCCATCAGCACCAGGTCTTCGGTGGCCAGGTTGCCGGCCGCGCCGGGCGCGAACGGGCAGCCGCCGATGCCGCCCACGCTGGCATCGAAACGGCGCACACCGGCCTCCAGCGCCGCCCAGGCGTTGGCGGCTCCCAGGCCGCGCGTGTCGTGCAGGTGCACGGCCAGGCGGTCCATGGGTACTACGTCGCGCAGCGCGGCGAACAGAGCGCGCACCTTCTGCGGCGAGGCAGCGCCGATGGTGTCGGCGATGACGATCTCGCCCGCGCCAGTGGCATGCATGCGCGTGGCCAGGCGCACCACCTCGGCCAGCGGGGTCTTGCCCTCGAAAGGGCATTCGAACGCCACGGCCACGTAGGCGCGCGTGCGCAGGCCCTTGTCATGCGCGGCCAGCACGGTCTGTGCGCTCACCTCGGTGGCTTCGTCCAGGCCCATGTTGATGTTCTTGCGGTTCATGGTCTCGGTGGCCGAGAGCACGACCGCGACCTCCTGCGCCCCGGCGGCATGCGCGCGCTCCAGCCCCTTGAGGTTGGGCACCAGCACCGAAGTGCGCAGTTGCGGGAAGCGTGCGCTGATGCGCGGAACCAGCTCGCCCGCGTCGGCCATCTGCGGCACAGCCTTGGGTGAGACGAAGCTGGTCGCCTCGACGCTGTTCACGCCGGCGGCCACCAGGCGCGCGATCAGTTCCAGCTTGTCTTCAGTGGATAGGTGGACGGCCTGGTTCTGCAGGCCGTCGCGCGGCGATACGTCGGTGATGGAGATGGTTTCGGCCATGGCGGCGCCCTTCCCGATCAGGCCACCGCGCCGTCGCGGCGCAGGGCTTCGAGGCGTTCGTCCGAATAGCCCAGCCAGCCGCCCAGCACCGCGGCGGTCTGCTCGCCCAGGCGCGGCGGCGGCGTGTAGCCGCGCGCGGCGGCGGCCGACAGCTTGACCGGGTTGCCGGGCATGCGCAGGCGTTCGCCGTCGGCCAGGGGCACTTCGACCACCATGTCGCGCGCCAGCACCTGCGGGTCGCTCAGCGCCCGGGCGAAGTTGTTCACCGGGCCGCAGGGGATGCGCGCGGCACGCAGCTGCTCCAGCCAGTATTCGGTCGGCTGCTTGCGCAGCACCTCGGCCACCAGGGCATCGATCTCGGCCTTGGCGGCGAAGCGCACGGGCTGCTGCTTGTACTCGGGCTTGCGCAGCGCGGGCAGGTCGATGCATTCGACGAAACGCTCGAAGAACGCGTCGCCGATGCAGGCGATGATGATGTGGCCGTCGGCCGTGGGGTAGCTGTTGTAGGGCACGTGCACGAAGTGGCCATTGCCGATGCCGGCCGGCACCTCGCCCGACATGAAGTACATGGTAGCCATGTAGTTCAGCAGCGAGATCTGCGCGTCCAGCATGGAGATGTCCACGTGCTGGCCGCGGCCGGTGTGGTCGCGCTCGACGAGCGCGGCCAGCACGCCCATGGCGCCGAACATACCGCCGCCCAGGTCGCCGATGGGAATGCCGCTGCGCATGGGGCCAGTCTCGGGCGTGCCGGTGATCGACATGCCGCCGCCCATGGCCTGCACCACCTGGTCGAAGGCGGGGCGCTGGGTCTGCGGGCCGGTCTGGCCGAAGCCGGTGACCGAGCAGGTAACGATGCGCGGGTTGACCTGCGACAGCGCGGCGTAGTCGACGCCCAGGCGCTGGGTCACGCCCACGCTGAAGTTGTCGAACACCACGTCGGCCTGGCGCACCAGGTCCAAGAAGACTTCACGGCCCGCAGAACTCTTGAGGTCGACGCAGACGCTTTCCTTGTTGCGGTTGAGCGTGAGGTAGTACGCGCCCATGCCGTTGCGCGAATAGGCGGGGTCGTTCTCCAGCAGGCGGCGCGTGCCTTCGCCGGCGCCCGGGGGTTCGACCTTGATGGTGCGCGCGCCGAGGTCGGCGAGCAGCATGGTGCCATAAGGGCCGGACAGCATGTGGGTGAGATCCAGCACGGTGATGTGTTCGAGCGCCAAGACAATGTCTCCTTTGTTGCGTAGCTTGCCCCGGTATTGCATAGGGCGTGCCAGCCCGCCAGGCGCGTACAAGTCATTGATTCGTAATGGTTCGGTGCCAACGACGTTGCACAAAAACGTTTCATGAAACATCAGCAAGGCGTATCATTCGTTGCACGCAACTGTTGCACCACCATGCTGAACGCCCCCACCAACTACCCGCCCGGCCTGCCGCGGCTGTGCTTCCTGAGCTACCGGCAGATCCGCGAGTTCGCCGTGCCCGTGGTGGCCGAATACGCGGGACGCGCCATCGTCGAGGTGGTGGACGGCACCTTCAGCGGCGCGCTCACCATCGCGCAGGACCGGCTGGAGCGCGGCGTGGTGGACGTGTTCGTGAGTGCGGGCTCCAACGCCAGCATCCTGCGCGCTGGGCTGCATGCGCCGGTGGCGACCATCCAGCTCACGGGCTTCGACCTGCTGCAGGCGCTGATCAAGGCGCGGCGCGTCGCCGACCGCGTGGGCGTGGTGATGTACGGCCACACCATTCCCGAGCTGGACGCGGTGAAGGACCTGCTGAACATCGAGATCAGCCAGCACGCCTACCAGACGCCCGACGACGCGCGCCAGCGCTTCGAGGCGCTGCGGCGCGCGGGCTACCAGGTGATCGTGGGGTCCAGCCTGGTGGTGGAACTGGCGCAGGAGGCCGGCCTGCATGGCCTGCTGGCCTATTCGCTGGCCAGCATCCGCAAGGGCTTCGACGACGCGCTGGAACTGGCGCGCCTGGCACGCCTGGAGGCGGGGCGCTACGAGCAGTTGCAGAGCGTGCTGCACAACCTGCAGGAGGCCGTGGTAGCGGTGGACCAGCGCGGCCGCATCATCGCTGTCAATCCGCCCATGCAGCAGTTGCTGGGAGCGGCCGGCCGGCGGCTGGAAGGCCAGACGCTGGAGGCGCTGGAGCCTGCGCTGTCGCTGCGCGCCACGCTGGAGACTGGGCAGGAAGATCGCGCCGTGGCCACGCGCCTGGCACAGCGCGACTGGGTGGCACACCGCACGGCGATCCGCGAGCACGGCGAGATCGTGGGCGCCGCCCTCACCCTGTACGACGCGCGCACCATCGAAGCGGCCGACACCAGCCTGCGCATGCTGCAGCGCCGCCAGCAGCACGCGGCGCGCCACAACTTCGCCAGCCTGCAGGGCGACAGCCCGGCGCTGCACGAGGCCGTAGCCAGCGCGCGGCGGTTTGCGCGCACCGACCTGAACGTGCTGGTCACGGGCGAGAGCGGCGTGGGCAAGGAGGTGTTTGCCCAGGCCATGCACAACGAGAGCCCGCGCGCGGGCCGGCCCTTCGTGGCGGTGAACTGCGCGTCCTTCCCCGAATCTCTACTGGAGAGCGAGCTGTTCGGCTACGACGAGGGCGCATTCACCGGCTCGCGCCGCGGCGGCAAGCGCGGCCTGTTCGAGGCGGCGCACACCGGCACCCTGTTCCTGGACGAGATCGGAGACATGCCGCTGCCGCTGCAAACGCGCCTGCTGCGCGTGCTGCAGGAGCGCGAAATCATGCGCCTGGGCGGCACCGCACCTATCCCCATCGACATCCGCGTGATAGCCGCTACGCACCAGCCGCTGCCCGAGCTGATCGCGCAGCAGCGCTTTCGCCAGGACCTGTACTACCGACTGAACACCCTGCGCCTAGCGCTGCCACCGCTGCGTGCGCGGCCCGAAGATATTCCCGCCCTGGCAACGCCTCTTGTCGAGCGCTGCCTGTCACGCCTGGGATCGCAAATCGACGCCTCCCAAGCACTGGCCCCGCTGCTGCCGCGCCTGACGGCCTACAGCTGGCCTGGCAACGTGCGTGAACTGGAGAACCTCGCCGAACGCATCGCCGTCTTCCTGTCCCAATACGACGCCCACCACGGCATCCCCTATCAATTGCTGCGGCGTGACTGCCCAGAGCTGTATGCGCACGACTCCACGCCGGCGGCGGCGAACGTGCCCGTTGCCGCCCTCGCCCTGCCCCACGCTTCGGCCGCCCGCCCTCCACCCCTGGCGCCCCGCAGCACGCCGGCTGAGCGCGTGCGCGAGGCGCTGCGGCGATCGAACGGCCGCCGCGCCGAAGCCGCGCTCCTTCTGGGAGTCAGCCGCGCCACCCTGTGGCGCTGGCTGCGCGCCATGCAGGAAGCGGAGGATTTCACGCCCGGCGGCTAAAATACCCGGTTGCCATAAGAACACCCGCCCACCAGAACCATGTCCTTCTTCCGCCGCCCGGACTACGAGTCCGACACCACCCAGTTCATCAACCAGCTCAAGGCCACCAAGCCCGAGCTCGACGCGCAGCAGCGCGCCGGCCGCGCCCTGTTGTGGGACAAGCAGGTGGACCGCGACATCTGGCAGGAATACAACGCGGGCCGCGTGGCGCAGCAGCCCTACGTGTACCAGTCGAAATCCTAGCCAAAATAGCCTCCAGTGCCCGTCCAGCAAGCGCAACCAGCTATTGAATCCATAGCAAACGCATGACAGCGGCTCCGCAGGACGAAGCGCCCATGCCCGAGGTGGTGGACCAGGTGGCGCTGGCGCGCCTGTACGGCGAGCCCCTGTTCGCGCTGCCGCAGGACCTGTACATCCCCCCCGACGCGCTGGAGGTGTTCCTGGAGGCCTTCGAAGGCCCGCTGGATCTGCTGCTGTACCTGATCCGCAAGCAGAACTTCAACATCCTGGACATCCCCATGCTGGATGTCACGCGCCAGTACCTGGGCTACGTGGAGGAGATCCGCAGCCGCAACCTGGAGCTGGCGGCCGAGTACCTGCTGATGGCGGCGATGCTCATCGAGATCAAGTCGCGCATGCTGCTGCCGCCCAAGAAGCAGGAAGGCAGCGCCGAGCCCGAGGACCCGCGCGCCGAACTGGTACGCCGCCTGCTGGAGTACGAGCAGATCAAGCTGGCCGCCATGCACCTGAACCAGGTGCCGCAGTACGGCCGCGACTTCCTCCGCGCGCAGGTCACCATCGAGCAGAGCCTGCAGCCGCGCTTTCCGGACGTGAGCCTGACCGACCTGCAGGAAGCCTGGCGCGACATCTTGAAGCGCGCCAAGCTGGTGCAGCACCACAAGATCACGCGCGAGGAACTCTCGGTGCGCGAATACATGAGCCATGTGCTCAAGGCGCTGCAGGGCCGGCGCTTTGTGGAATTCGAGGAACTGTTCCAGCCCGAGAAGGGCGGCACCGTGCTCGTGGTGACCTTCATCGCGCTGCTGGAACTGGCCAAGGAAACCCTCATCGAGATCACCCAGGCCGAGGCGTTCGCACCCATCTACGTGCGCCTGGCCTATACGCCTGTCTGATCGCCCCCATCCCCCTCGCCACGGCCGCGTGGCTGCGGCGCACATTGCCATGACCTCACACGACTTCGACGTACTCATCGTAGGCAGCGGCCTCGCGGGGCTGACCGCCGCGCTGCAGCTGGCGCCCACCCACCGCGTGGCCGTCCTCACCAAGCGCCAACTGGCCGACGGCGCCAGCGGCTGGGCCCAGGGCGGCATCGCCGCGGTGCTGGCGGAGGGCGACAGCTTCGAGTCGCACGTGCAGGACACGCTGGTGGCCGGCGCCGGCTTGTGCGACCTGGCGGCCACACGCTTCGTGGTGGAGAACGCGCCGCAGGCCATCCGCTGGCTGCAGGGCCTGGGCGTGCCGTTCTCGCAGGAAGAGGGCGCCCTGCACCTCACGCGCGAAGGCGGCCACAGCGCGCGGCGCATCGTGCACGCCACCGACGCCACGGGCGCGGCCGTGCAGCGCACGCTGATCGACGTGGTGCGCGCCACGCCCGGCATCACGCTGTTCGAACACCACACCCTGGTGGACCTGATCACCAGCGCCAAGCTGGGACTGGCTGGCGCGCAGCGCTGCCTGGGCCTGTACGCGCTGGACGAGGCCACCGACGAGGTGCTCACCTTTCGCGCACCGCACACCATCCTGGCCACGGGGGGCGCGGGCAAGGTGTACCTGTACACCACCAACCCCGACACGGCCACGGGCGACGGCATTGCCGCGGCCTGGCGCGCGGGCTGCCGCGTGTCCAACCTGGAGTTCATCCAGTTCCACCCCACGTGCCTGTACCACCCGCATGTCAAGAGCTTCCTCATCACCGAGGCCGTGCGTGGCGAGGGCGGGCAACTCAAGCTGCCGCCGCAGGCCGGCGGCACGCGCTTCATGCCCCAGCACGACGCGCGCGCCGAGCTGGCGCCGCGCGACATCGTGGCGCGCGCCATCGACTTCGAGATGAAAAAGCACGGCCTGGACTGCGTGCATCTGGACATCTCGCACCAAAGCCCCGCGTTCCTGCAGGAGCACTTTCCCACCATCCTCGCGCGCTGCGCGGAGCTGGGCATCGACATCACGCGCGAGCCCATCCCCGTGGTGCCCGCCGCGCACTACACCTGCGGCGGCGTGCTGACCGACCTGGCGGGCCGCACCGACCTGCACGGCCTCTTCGCCATTGGCGAGACCGCCTGCACCGGCCTGCACGGCGCCAACCGCCTGGCCAGCAATTCGCTGCTGGAATGCATGGTGTTCGCGCGCGCCGCGGCCGCGCACATCCAGCAGGCGCAGCGCGCGGACCTGCCCGCGCTGCCCGCGTGGGACGACAGCCGCGTGACCGACGCCGACGAGTGCGTGGTTATCTCCCACAACTGGGACGAGCTGCGCCGCTTCATGTGGGATTACGTGGGCATCGTGCGAACCACCAAGCGGCTGGAGCGCGCGGCGCACCGCATCGCGCTGCTGCAGGGCGAGATCCAGGAGTTCTATGCCAACTTCCACGTCACGCGCGACCTGCTGGAACTGCGCAACCTGGTGCATGTGGCCGACCTGATCGTGAAAAGCGCGCAGATGCGCCATGAAAGCCGCGGCCTGCACTTCAGCCGCGACTGGCCCGACGTGGCCGCCCCCGCCGCGCCCACCATCCTGGTGCCGCCCGCACGCTGACCCCTTTTCACAATCCAAGGAGATTCCATGTACCGCACCCTGCTCAAGTCCAAGATCCACCGTGTGAAGACCACGCACTGCGAGTTGCACTACGAAGGCTCGTGCGCCATCGACGAAGACCTGCTGGAGGCCGCCAACATCTGCGAGAACGAACAGGTGCACAT
Organism: Diaphorobacter sp. LR2014-1; assembly: GCF_002916785.1. Taxonomy (NCBI): domain Bacteria; kingdom Pseudomonadati; phylum Pseudomonadota; class Betaproteobacteria; order Burkholderiales; family Comamonadaceae; genus Diaphorobacter; species Diaphorobacter sp. LR2014-1. The sequence goes on from NZ_MTBE01000002.1 coordinate 118,867, forward strand.
CTGGAACGTGGACAACGGCGAACGCTTCGTCACCTACGCCATCAAGGGCCAGCGCGGCAGCGGCATGATCTCGGTGAACGGATCGGCCGCGCGGCGCGCCTGCGTGGGCGACCTGCTCATCATCGCGGCCTTCGCCCAAGTGGCAGAAGCCGACGTGGCCGCACACCAGCCGCAACTGGTGTTCGTGAACGACCAGAACCGCCAGGTGGAACTGCGCCACCACGTACCCACGCAGGCACTTTGATCCATCACCCTTCCACCACCGGGAACACACCATGCCCCATCTGACCATCGAATACTCCAGCAACCTGCCCGGCTATCCCGAGGCCCAGGCACTGGCCGATCTCAACGCATCCCTGTGCGCCAGCCCTGAGATCCTGGACGAAGCCGACCTCAAGTCGCGTTTCGTGCGCACCAGCGGCAGCTTCCAGATCGGCACGCAGCCCGCCAACCGCGCGTTCGTGCATGCGCAGCTGCGCCTACTGTCCGGCCGTAGCCCCGAAGCCAAAAAGGACCTGGCGGGGCGCATCGCCGAGGTGTTGCGCCGCCACACCCCGCACCCTGCGGGCGTGCTGGTACAGCTCAGCGTGGAGATCGTGGACATGGACCGGCCGAGCTACGTGAAGGAACGCCTGTAAGCACCTGGGGATCCGGAACGTAAAAAAGAAACCGCTGTGCTCTGAGAGTCACAGCGGTTGGGGTGCCTGCCCGGCCCGGCCGTTCCTCACCGGGAGAACGCGGCCGAGGCACGGCGCACGGCATGTGCAGGCTGCTTACGCACGCCCCCGCGCTGCCTCCGTGCGCACGTCCCCACTACCCGGCCAGTCCCTGCGGTGGGGCCGAGCCTATGGAACAAACAACTTCGCGCAATCCTGCACCAGGTGGGACATCCGGCGGGTTCAGCAGGTTCAGCGGGTTTTGCCGTAAACGCCGATATGCGCGGGTGCGGAACCACCGCCTTAGCAGGGGGCCCCGCTTAAGGCGCCCCGTCCAACGTCGCGTCCAGCCAACCGCGCAGGCTGTTGATGAAGGCCCAGCCCTGCACGCGCGGCAGATCCTGCAAGCGCACCACGGCTTCCACCATGCGTCCCTCACGCAGGGCGACGGCGCGGCCCACACCGGGCAGCAGGCCGCAGGCCAGCGGCGGCGTGACCCAGCGACCGTCCAGCAGCAACGCCAGGTTGCCGAAGGTGCCCTCGGTGATCTCACCCGCAGCGTTGTAGAGCACGGTGTCGAACACACCGCCGCCCGCCGCCGGTGCGAAAGCGGCGTAGTGCGCGCGGCGCGTGGTCTTGTGCCGCGTGAATTCGCTGTGCGCCCGGGTGAAGGGGCGATCGGCCAGTGCCAGCCGCACGGGCATGGGCGTCGCGGCCAACGCGAAGGCTTCGGCGCGCGGCACGCCGTGTGCGTTCAGCAGCAGGCGCACGCGCCAGTCGCCCTGCGCATGGGAAGCGGCCAGTGCATCCAGGCAGGCCTGCACGCGCGCGGCATTCCAGGGATAGCCAAAGTGCACGGCGGCGGCCTGCATGCGCGCCAGGTGCTCTGCGCGGTGGCGCAGCACGCCGGCATGCAGCCCCAGCGTTTCCAACAGGTCGAACGGCGCGCTGGCTCGATCCACGAAGGCGCGCTTGGCCGCCCACTCGCCCCACTCGGCCGCCGGGTCGGCGCCCCAGACGATGCCGCTGCCGATGCCGCAGCGCGCGTGGCCGCCCCGCAGCTCCACGGTACGGATAGGGACGTTGAAGGTGGCGGCGATGGCGCCCGCGCCCGCCGCCAGATCGGGCCGCACCACGCCCACCGCGCCGCAGTACACGCCGCGCGGGCCGGTCTCCAGCGCGGCAATCGCGCGCATGGCCTCCACCTTGGGCGCACCCGTGACCGAACCGCAGGGAAACAGTGCGCCGAACACGTCGGCCAGCCGCGTGCCGGTGCGCGTGCGCGCCACCACGTCGGAGGTCATCTGCCAGACAGTGGGCAACTGCTCGGTGTGGAACAGCGCCGGCACGCGCACGCTGTGCGGCGCGGCGATGCGCGAGAGGTCGTTGCGCAGCAGATCCACGATCATCACGTTCTCGGCGCGTTCCTTGGGGCTGCCGCGCAGCGCTGCGGCCTGCGCCGCATCGGCCTCGGGCGTGGCGCCGCGCGCGGCCGTGCCCTTCATGGGACGGGTGAGGATGCCGCCCGCGCCCGTGGACCCGGAGCGCCAATCGAAGAACAGCTCGGGCGACACCGACAGCACCTGCGTGCCTACGCCGTCGTCAAGGTGCGCCGCGTAACCGCCGGGCTGCGCGCGGCGCAACGCCGCGAACAGTGCCTGTGCGTCGCCTTGCCATGTGCCCATGAGCGGTGCGGTGTAGTTGACCTGGTAGTAGCGTCCCGCCGCGATGCCCTGCTGGATCTGCGACAGCGCTGCATCGAATGCGGCGCGTGGCAGCGCCTGCGTCCAGTCGATGGACGCCGTTCCCGCGGCCTCGTGCGCGGGCCAGGGCGCGGGGGCGTCGTACACCGCGAACCAGGCGAGCGCGGGCGCGCCCTCCCCTTGCGCGTCGGCATGCACCGCCAATGCCGGGTCGAACGCGGGCGCGGCCTCGTAGCGCACCCAGCCCACGCACCAGTGGCCGGCGCGCGCCGCGGCTTCCACCGCATGCAACACACCCGTCACTTCCTGCAGACGTGCAGCCACCAGCACCTGGCGCGGCGACGCGAAGGCGTGGCGCAGGCGCGGCGCGGCGGCGTCGCGCGGGTCGGCAAAATCGATCAGCGATGTGGTGGGCATGAAAACAGGCCTTAGCGCTTATCCATCAAGCGCGAACAGCTACTCAATTTATAGCAATCAAACACCCCGTCAGGCCGCCCCGAAATGCGGCACCAGCGCACCCGCGGGCTGCCCGCTCTTGAGCGCCGCGGTGAAGGCCAGCATGCGGTCGATGGGTTGGCGCGCGCGCGGGATCAGCGCGGGGTCCACATGGATGGCGTTGGCGCCGGTCTCCAGCACGCGCGCCACGTCAGCCAGCCCGTTCATGGCCATCCAGGGGCAATGCGCGCAGCTCTTGCAGGTGGCGCTGTTGCCGGCAGTGGGGGCCTCGTGGAAGGTCTTGCCGGGGTTGAGCCTGCGCAGCTTGTGCATCATGCCGTTGTCGGTGGCGACGATGAACTCGCGCGCGTCCATTTCACGCGCAGCCTGGAGGATGGCGGACGTCGAACCCACGGCGTCGGCCAGGGCCACGACCTCGGGCGGGCTCTCGGGGTGCACGAGCACCTTGGCTTGGGGGTGTTCCTTCTTGAGCAACTCCAGCTCCAGCGCCTTGAACTCGTCGTGCACGATGCATGCACCGTTCCAGAACACCATGTCGGCGCCCGTTTCGCGCTCGATGTAGGCGCCCAGGTGGCGGTCGGGGGCCCACAGGATCTTGTGGCCCGCATCCTTGAGCGCACGCACGATGTCCAGCGCGCAGCTGGACGTGACCAGCCAGTCGGCACGCGCCTTCACGGCGGCGCTGGTGTTGGCGTAGACCACCACCGTGCGGTCGGGGTGCTGGTCGCAGAAAGCGCTGAACTCGTCGATGGGGCAGCCCAGGTCCAGCGAGCAGGTCGCGTCCAGGTCGGGCATGAGCACGGTCTTCTCGGGGCTGAGGATCTTGGCCGTCTCGCCCATGAAGCGCACGCCGCTCACCACCAGTGTCTGCGCCGCGTGGTCGCGGCCAAAGCGCGCCATCTCCAGCGAATCGCTGACGATGCCGCCGGTTTCCTCGGCCAGGTCCTGCAGGTCCGGGTGCACGTAGTAGTGCGACACCATCACCGCGTTCTTCTCTTTCAGCAGGCGGCGGATCTTGTCCTTGAGCGCGGCACGCTCGGCGGGCGATAATTCGGGCGGCACACGCGCCCAGGCGTGCTTGGTGGAGCAGGTGGCGCCGTCCGCGCCCGCGAGGGGCTGTTCGTACTCGACGTCCTTGATGGCGGTCGTATTCATGGCAATGCTCTGGCCGCCGGGGCGCGACGGCTTCACGAGGGGGAATCGATTGTCGCGCCTTGGAAGACGCTACGCCGTGTCAGGCCAAATCCTGCAGGCGCATGGAGAAATCCGTGGCCTTCACATCCTTGGTCAGCGTGCCGATGGAGATGCGGTCCACGCCCGTCTCGGCCAGCGCACGCAGGCCTTCCAGCGTGACGCCGCCCGAGATCTCCAGGATGGCGCCCCCGCCGGCATGCGCCGCGTTGATGCGCACGGCCTCGCGCAGTTGTGCCAGCGGCATGTTGTCCAGCAGCACCATCGTCGCGCCCGCATCGAGCGCCTCCTGCAGCTGCGCCAGCGTTTCCACCTCGATCTCGATGAATGCAGCCTGCGCAGCCACCGCCTGGGCGGCCCGCAGCACCGCCGTCACGCCGCCCGCGGCAGCGATGTGGTTTTCCTTGATGAGCACGGCATCGTGCAGGCCGATCCGATGGTTGGTGCCACCGCCTGTGCGCACGGCGTACTTCTGCGCCAGGCGCAGGCCCGGCAACGTCTTGCGCGTGTCCACGATGTGGGCGCGGGTGCCGGCCACGGCATCCACATAGGTGCGCGTCTTGGTGGCCACGGCCGACAGCAGCTGCAGGAAGTTGAGCGCCGTGCGCTCGGCGCTCAGCAGCGCGCGCGCCTGGCCTTCGATCTCCAATACCACCTGGTCGGTAGCGCAGCGCGCGCCCTCGGCCACATGCCAGGTCAGCGTCACACCGGGGTCCAGCGCACGCAGCGCAGCCTCGACCCAAGGAGCGCCGCAGATCACGGCGGCTTCGCGCGCCAGGATGCGCGCACGCACGCGGCGCGCGGGGTCGATCAGGCCGGCCGTCAGGTCGCCGCTGCCCACGTCTTCCTGCAGGGCGCGGTCCACATCGGCACGGGCCAGCGCCGCGAGTGCGTCGGCGCCAAACAAGTCTCTCGTCGTCATGGGGCAAGCATAGCCGCATCGCATAGACTCGCCGCACTTTTGCAACCCGACGGATCCCAAGCGCCATGACCGACTCCCCCACCGCCGGCACGCCCTATGGCACGCTGCCGCCCGCGTCGCCGCTGCCCCAGAGGCGCCCCGTGAGCCTGCCCCGCCTGGCGCAGATGCGCGAGGCGGGCGAGAAGATCACCATGCTCACCGCTTACGACGCCACCTTCGCAGCCGTGGCCGACGCCGCGGGCGTGGAGTGCATCCTGGTGGGCGATTCGCTGGGCATGGTCTGCCAGGGCCTGCCCAGCACCGTGGGCGTGACGCTGGAGCACATGGCCTACCACACGGCCAGCGTGGCACGCGGCCTGCACCGCGTGCAGGGCACGGCCTGGCTGATCGCCGACCTGCCCTACGGCAGCTATGCCGAGAGCCGCGAGCAAGCGCTGCGCAGTGCCTGCCAGCTCATGCAGGCGGGCGCCCACATGGTCAAGCTCGAAGGCGGCGGCTGGACCGCGCCCACGGTGCAGTTCCTCGTGGAGCGCGGCGTGCCCGTGTGCGCGCACCTGGGCCTCACCCCGCAGACGGTGCACGCCCTGGGCGGCTACCGTGTGCAGGGCAAGGGCGATCAGGCCGCCCAGCAGCTGCGCCGCCAGGCACTGGAGCTGCAGGACGCCGGCGCCGCCATGCTGGTGCTGGAGATGGTGCCGACTCCCCTGGCACGCGACCTCACGCAGGCCCTGCCACGCTGCCACACCATCGGCATCGGCGCGGGCAGCGGCACGGCCGGCCAGGTGCTGGTGATGCACGACATGCTAGGCATCAACCTGGGCAAGAACCCGAAGTTCGTGCACGACTTCATGCGGGACGCGGGCAGCGTGCGCGGCGCCATCGAGGCCTATGTACAGGCCGTCAAGCAAGGGCGCTTTCCCGACGACGCACTGCACGCCTGGAACTGACCAAACACCTTCACCCATGATCACCGTCCGCACCATTCCCGAACTGCGCGCCGCCATCGCCGCGCATCCCGGCGCAGGCCGCCCTGGCAAGCGCCCCGCCTTCGTGCCCACCATGGGCAACCTGCACGACGGGCACATCGCCCTGGTGCGCCAGGCCCGGCCGCTGGGCGACGTGCTGGTCGCCAGCATCTTTGTGAACCGCCTGCAATTCCTCCCGCACGAGGACTTCGACAGCTACCCCCGCACCTGGGAGGCCGATTGCGCCAAGCTGGAGGCCGCGGGCTGCGACATCGTCTTCGCGCCGCGCGAGAGCGACCTCTACCCCGAGCCCCAGACCTTCAAGCTGCAGCCCGACCCGCAACTGGCCGACATCCTGGAAGGGCATTTCCGCCCAGGCTTCTTCACGGGCGTGTGCACCGTGGTCATGAAGCTGTTTTCCGCAGTGTTCTTCGCCAGCGGCGGCGGCACGGCCGTGTTCGGCAAGAAGGACTACCAGCAGCTCATGGTGATCCGCCGCATGGTGCAGCAGTTCGCGCTGCCCGTAGAGGTGGTGGCAGGCGAGACGGCCCGCGCCGACGATGGGTTGGCCCTGAGCTCACGCAACGGCTACCTGAGCACCGCCGAGCGCGCCCAGGCCGTGCAACTGTCCGCGGCGCTGCGCGCGCTGGCCCAGGCGGCGCAGGCACCCGGCGCCCCCCCGCTGGCCGCCCTGGAACAACAGGCCCTGCAGACCCTGGCGCAGCAAGGTTGGGCGCCCGACTACCTCACCGTGCGCCAGCGCCACGATCTTCAGCCCCCCGCTGCAGGCGCAGCCGCCGGTACGCTGGTGGCGCTGGGCGCGGCACGCCTGGGCAGCACGCGGCTGATCGACAACCTGGAGTTCTGAGACCGCGCGCGGCGACAGTCCGTGCGTAGGCGCACACGCACAAGCACAGGACCGCGATGACCTACGCGGCGTGGCAGCCTGGACGGACATCGGGGCGTCTGGCCCATCGCTAAGGTGAAGGCATGTTTCAACCATCCCTATAGGAGGCGTACATGCCGATCATTCTTTGGCTTCTGGGTGTCCCGCTGAGTATCGTTTTGCTGCTGATGCTGTTCGGTGTCGTGTGACCCAAGCACCCTGAACCGCGCACGACAAAAAGCGGCCTGCGGGCCGCTTTTTGCAGTTCACGGGAGATGCGTGCGCATCAATGGCGCTCGACGGTAGGCTCGCGCTCCATGAGCCGGGCCACCGCCTCGGCAGCGCGCAGTTCACCGTCGAGCAGCGCCACGACGCACTCCGCAATGGGCATCTCAACGCCCACCGCGCGCGCGCGCTGTACCACGGTGCGGGCGCTGTACACCCCCTCAGCCACATGGCCCAGCGACTCCACCGCCTGTGCCAAGGTCCGCCCCTCGGCCAGCAACAACCCCACACGGCGGTTGCGCGACAGGTCGCCCGTAGCAGTCAACACCAGATCCCCCAGGCCCGACAGGCCCATGAAGGTCTCGGGCCGCGCGCCCAGGGCAAGGCCTAAGCGGGTCATTTCCGCCAAACCGCGGGTAATCAATGCCGCACGCGCATTCATCCCCAGTTGCAGCCCGTCGCACAGGCCGGTGGCAATCGCCAATACGTTCTTGACCGCACCGCCGACTTCCACGCCTACGATGTCCTCGCTGGCGTATACGCGCAATGCGGGCCCGTGGAAGGCTTGCACCAGCGCATCGCGCACCGTGACGCGGGGGCTGGCGGCCACCATGGCCGTGGGCTGGGCGGTGGCGACCTCCTGGGCGAAGCTGGGGCCGCTGAACACGCCACTGTGCAGCCGCGGTGCGACCTGCGCGCACACTTCATGCGCCATCAGCCCCGTGCCGGCCTCGAAGCCCTTGCACAGCCACGCGATGGGCGCCGCACAGCCGTCCAGCCGTTCCAGCATGCCGCGCAGCGCAGCCATGGGCGTGCCGACGACGACGAGGTCGGCGTCAGCGGCCAGCGCGCCCATGTCACCCGACGCCACGTGCAGCCCGGGCGGGAACGCAAGGCCGGGCAGGTAGCGCTGGTTCTGCCGCTTCGCCTGCATGGCCTGCGCCTGCTGTGCGTCACGGGCCCACAGCGTCACCTCATGGCAGGCTGCGTGCGCAGCCGCGCTCATGGCCAGGGCAGTGCCCCAGGCGCCTGCGCCAAGGACTACTATTTTCATAGCTACTCGCGCTTATCAGGCGGGCGCTAGAGCCTTAAATGGCTCTAACACCCGTTACGACCAAGAAGCCGTTTACTGGGCCGTGCTGGTGGCAGCCTCGGCGGCTGCGGCCTGTTGCTGCTCGTACATGGCCTGGAAGTTGATCTCGGCCAGGTGCACGGGCGGAAAGCCCGCACGCGTCACGGTGTCGGCCACGTTGCCGCGCAGATAGGGGTAGATGATCTGGGGGCAGGCAATGCCGATGATGGCGCCCATCTGGTCCTCGGGCACGTTGCGGATCTCGAAGATGCCGGCCTGCTTGGCCTCCACCAGGAACACGGTCTTGTCCTTGATCTTGGTCTGCACGGTGGCGGTCACGGCCACCTCGAAGATGCCTTCGACCACGGGTGTGGCCTCGACCCCCAGCTGGATGTCCACGCTGGGCTGCTCCTGCTCCAGCAGGATCGCGGGCGAATTGGGCTGCTCCAGCGACAGGTCCTTCAGGTACACGCGCTGAATCTGGAACACGGGGGTTTCTTCGGCCATGGTGGTCTCGGTCTTTCGGTCAAAACAAAGCCCGCCCGGGAGAGGCTCCCGCAGCGGGCAACATGGGGCGCATTATGCAACGCGCCAATGGCGGCAAAGGCTCAGGCGCCCAGCAGCGGCACCAGGCCGCCACGGCTGTCCAGGGCCACGAGGTCGTCGTGTCCGCCGACGTGGGTGTCGCCAATGAAGATCTGCGGCACGGTGCGCCGGCCGGTGATCTCCATCATGTGCTGGCGCGCGGCGGGGTCGGTGTCCACGCGGATTTCCTCGATCTGCTCCACACCCTTCAGCTTCAGCAACTGCTTGGCGCGGATGCAATAGGGGCACACGGCGGTGGTGTACATCTTCACGGCTTGCATGGACGGCGACCTTTCTGCGTAACGAACAATGCTGGTAGATGCGGGCGCCTCAGGCCTTTTCAACCGGCAGGTTGGCCTCGCGCCAAGCGGCCAGGCCGCCGGCCAGCGCCTGCGCCTTCTCGTAGCCCAGGCCCTTGGCGATGCCTGCAGCCCGCGAGGCGCGGGCGCCCTTGGCACAGACGAGGATGATGGGCACGGCCTTGTTCTTGGCCACCTGCGGCAGGCGCTCCTGCAACTGCCCCAGCGGGATGTTCTTGGCGCCACCCACGTGGCCCGCGGCGAACTCCTCAGGCTCGCACACGTCGATCACCACCGCCTTCTCACGGTTGATGAGCTGTACGGCCTGCGCCGTGCCCAGGGTACCGGCCCCGGCCCCCTTGAGGGCCGGCAGCAGCAGCATGACGCCCGAGGCCAGCGCGAGGAAGATCAAATACCAATTGTCGAGAACGAAATTCACGGGGTTCCTTGGGGTATGCAAACCGCGCAATTCTAGAATGTCGGGTTTTTGACCTGAAGCCCCAAGGGACACCATGCACAAACTCGTTCTGATCCGCCACGGCGAATCCACGTGGAATCTGGAAAACCGCTTCACCGGCTGGACCGATGTGGATCTGACCCCCACGGGCATCGAGCAGGCCAAGAATGCCGGCCGCCTGCTCAAGGCCGAGGGCTACGATTTTGACCTGGCCTACACCAGTGTGCTCAAGCGCGCCACGCGCACGCTGTGGCACTGCCTGGACGAGATGGACCGCACCTGGCTGCCCGTGGAGCACAGCTGGCGCCTGAACGAGCGCCACTACGGCGCTCTGCAGGGCCTGAACAAGGCCGACATGGCCAAGCAGTATGGCGACGCGCAAGTGCTGGTCTGGCGCCGCAGCTACGACACGCCGCCGCCGGCCCTGGAGCCCACCGACCCGCGCTGCGAGCGCGGCGACATCCGCTACGCGGGCCTGGCGCCCGAGCAGGTGCCGCTGACCGAGTGCCTCAAGGACACGGTGGCGCGCGTGCTGCCCTACTGGAACGAAGCCATCGCGCCAACGATCCGCTCGGGCAAGCGTGTGCTGATCGCCGCGCACGGCAACTCCATCCGTGCGTTGGTCAAATACCTGGACGGCATTTCCGACCAGGACATCGTGGGCCTGAACATTCCCAACGGCATTCCGCTGGTGTACGAGCTGGACGCGGAACTCAAGCCCCTGCGCAGCTACTACCTGGGCGACGCCGAGGCCGCCGCCAAAGCCGCAGCCGCGGTGGCATCGCAAGGCAAGGCCTGAGCCGCCGCCTTCTGGAAAGCGTAGCGCGGTCTTGCTTGAAAAATAGGCAGATCCTGAAGGAACTGCCCAGGCCGCAGCCCTTCCAAGGTGTATATTGAATCGGTAGAGGTGTTCTATGGGCCACAAACTCAAAATTGCTGGATGGATATCGGTGGGCGTGGTGGCCGGAGCGCTCACGACCGTCTCGCTGCAGACCGTGGCACGCGGCGCCATGACCCCGCTGCCGCTGGAGGAAATCCAGCAGCTCTCGGCCGTGTTCGGCCTGATCAAGACCGACTATGTAGAGCCGGTCGATGACCGCAAGCTCATCACCGATGCCATCGGTGGCATGGTCGCCAGCCTCGACCCGCATTCGCAGTACTTCGACAAGAAGTCGTTCAAGGAATTCCGCGAAGGCACCACCGGCCGCTTCGTGGGCGTGGGCATCGAAATCACCCAGGAAGACGGCCTGATCAAGATCGTCTCGCCCATCGAGGGCTCCCCCGCCGACCGCGCGGGGCTCAAGACCAACGACCTCATCACGAAAATCGACGATACGGCCGTGAAGGGCCTGTCGCTCAACGACGCGGTCAAGCGCATGCGGGGCGAGCCGAACACGCAGGTGACGCTAACCATCCTGCGCCGCGACGAGAGCCGCAGCTTTCCCGTCACGATCACGCGCGAGGAGATCAAGACCCAATCGGTCAAGGGCAAGATCGTCGAGCCGGGCTACGCCTGGATCCGCCTGTCGCAGTTCCAGGAACGCACGGTGGACGACTTCGTGCGCAAGGTCGAAGAGGTCTACAAGCAGGATCCCCGCCTCAAGGGGCTGGTGCTGGATCTGCGCAACGACCCCGGCGGCCTGCTGGATGCAGCCGTGGCCGTGTCGGCAGCCTTCCTGCCGGAGAACGTGACGGTGGTCTCCACCAACGGCCAGCTGGCCGAGAGCAAGGCCACCTTCAAGGCCTCGCCCGAGTTCTATCTACGCCGGGGCAGCGGCGACCCGCTCAAGCGCCTGCCCGCCGCCATCAAGACGGTGCCCCTGGTGGTGCTGGTCAACGAAGGCTCGGCTTCGGCCAGCGAGATCGTCGCGGGGGCGCTGCAAGACCACAAGCGCGCCACCATCATGGGCAGCCAGACCTTCGGCAAGGGCTCGGTACAAACCGTTCGGCCGCTGGGCCCCGACACGGGCATCAAGCTCACGACGGCGCGCTACTACACGCCATCGGGCAAATCGATCCAGGCCAAGGGGATCGTGCCAGACGTCATGCTCGACGAGACCGCCGAGGGCGACATCTACGCATCGCTGCGCATGCGCGAAGCCGACCTGGAAAAACACCTGACCAGCGGCCAGGGCGAGGAAGCGAAGGACGCCGGCCGCGAGAAGGCGCGCGAGGAGGCCCGCAAGCGCCTCGAGGAAGAGGCCAAGAAGCCCGTGTCCGAGCGCAAGCTGCCCGAGTACGGTTCGGACAAGGACTTCCAGCTCAGCCAGGCACTCAACCAGCTCAAGGGCCGCACCGTGCTGGCCAGCAAGACCCTCACGGAACGCAAGGAAGAGAAAAAGGACAACTGACGCTGTCTTTCTTGGCAACCAGGCCGGGACTCCCGCGGAGCCCGGCCTTTTTCACGCCCACCACCCCATGAACGACGATCAACTGCTGCGCTATTCCCGCCACATCCTGCTCGACGAGATCGGTATCGAGGGACAGGAGCGCATCCTGGCAGCCCACGTACTCGTCATCGGTGCCGGCGGTCTGGGCTCGCCGGCCGCGCTGTTTCTCGGCTCCGCAGGCGTGGGGACCCTGACGCTGGTGGACGACGACGTGGTGGACCTCACGAACCTGCAGCGCCAGATCGCCCATACCACGGCGCGCGTCGGCACGCCCAAGGTCGACTCCGCGGCCCAGGCCGTGCAGGCCATCAACCCCCTGGTTTCAGTGCGCACCGTGCGCCAGCGTGTGGACGCCGCCGCGCTGGATGGGCTGGTCAGCGCCGCAGACGTGGTGCTCGACTGCACGGACAACTACCAGACGCGCCAGGCCATCAACGCCGCGTGCGTACGCCAACGCAAGCCCCTGGTGGCAGGCGCGGCCATCCGCTTCGACGGGCAGATTTCCGTGTACGACCCCCGCCGGGATGACACGCCCTGCTATGCCTGCCTGTTCTCTCCCGAGGCGCAGTTCGAGGAGGTGCAGTGCGCCACCATGGGCGTGTTCGCGCCCATGGTCGGCATCATCGGCACCATGCAGGCGGCCGAGGCGCTCAAGCTGCTTGTGGGAGTCGGAAGCTCGCTCGCAGGCCGGCTGCTGATGCTGGACGGGCGCGACATGCAGTGGACCGAAGTGCGCACCGAGCGCGACCCGGCCTGCCCCGTGTGCGGATCCCTGCACGCGCCAGCCGGGTAGGAATGCACCTACGGGCACTGCACCCGGCTGCTGGCAGAACCCGCCAGCCTGTTTTCATACAGTAGCGCCGATGCCCTATTTTTCGTTCCCGGCCGAACAGGAAGCACCGTGAAACTGCGCACGTACATCGTCGAAGACAACGCCACCATCCGCGAAAACCTGATCGGAACGCTCGAAGAACTGGCGGAGGTGGAAGCCGTCGGCATCGCCGAGACGGAGGACGAGGGCAAGGAGTGGCTTACCTCGCACACCTCCCAGTGGGATCTGGCGATCGTGGACCTGTTCCTGCGCCAAGGCAGCGGGCTGGGCGTGTTGGCCGCCTGCCGCAACCGCCTTTCAGCGCAGAAGATGGTGGTGCTGAGCAACTACGCGACACCTGACGTGCGCATGCGCTGTGCGCAGCTGGGGGTGGACGCCGTGTTTGACAAATCCAACGAGATCGAGGCGCTGGTGGACTATTGCATCGAACACAGCAACAGCACGCAGCGGGCAGCCGCTAGTTCAGCGGCCACCAATTGAAGGCGCTGCGCGAGCCCATCTGCACTTTGACACGCGCCCATCCTTACTCTCAAACCTCTGCACAAAGCACAAGGGCCAGTCAGTGACTGGCCCTTGTGCTTTGTGCGCTTTGCGCTCAATCGATGAGCTTGTTCTTGAGCGCGTAGTACGTCAGATCGCTGTTGGAGGACAGCCCCATCTTTTCCATGAGCCGCGTGCGGTAGGTGCTCACGGTCTTCACGCTCAGCGAAAGCGACTTGGCGATGTCACCCGCCGTCTCGCCCTTGGCCAGCTTGAGGAACACCTGGAACTCGCGCTCCGACAGCTGCTCGTGGGGCGGCGCATCGTCCTTGCGGTTGAGCTGCTGGGCCAGCAGGTCGGCCACGGACGGGGTTAGGTAGCGGCGACCCAGGGCGATGGTGCGGATGGCCTCCACGATCTCCTTGGGCTCGCATTCCTTGTTCAGATAGCCGCTCGCACCCTGGCGGATCAGATTGATCGCATAGTGCTCCTCGGGGTAGCCGCTGAGGATAAGAATGCCCATGTCGGGCGCCTTGGCGCGCAGCATGGCCAGCGCATCCAAGCCGCTCTGGCCGGGCATGGACAGGTCCATCACCAGCACGTCGATCTCGTGAACGCGCACCAGATCGATGGCTTCCCTGCCGTTGCTTGCCTCGCCAACGATCCGCAGGTCCACATGTTCCGAGAGAAATTGGCGCAGCCCGGCACGGACTATCGCATGGTCATCCACAATGCCAATCTTGATCATTGAGCCTTCTTTCAAGAGGAGAGCGCCTTGCTCCCCGGTAAGGTATGGTCTGAAGATCTGCCCATCTGCTCTGCATTGCACTAGCATGGCAGCGCAAGCCGATGATATGCATTTTCAACCGTGCCCTGCCAGTCCCCGTGGAGAAGCCCAAGCATGAGTTGGTCCCGTTTGCGCAAGATCGCCGTCAGTCTGCCGCTGGCATTGCTGGCTGTGGCCCTGCTGGTCGGCATCAACGAAACCGGGTACATGCGCTCGCACGCGGCCGTGGGCGACCTGGCTCGCTCGCACGCCACGCGCGCTGCGCTCGACCGGCTGCTGCAGAACATGCTCAACGCCGAGACGGGGCTGCGCGGCTACCTGCTCACTGGCGACGAGCGCTATCTGCAGCCCTACGAGCAGGCGGTCGCCACCATCAATACCAACCTTGATGAGCTGCGCCAGACCTACCGGCACGCACCGCAGGACCTGGACGACTTTTCCCAGCTGTCGCAGCAGATCACGCGCAAGCTTTCCGAACTCGACCTCAGCCTCAAACTGCGCCGCCAGGACAACGACGACGCCTGGAAGTTCGTGCTCTCCACCGACGTGGGCAAGGAGAACATGGATGCCATTCGGGCGATCGCAGCCCGACTGGTGGCGCGCAGCGCCCAGCAAACGGAACACAGCACGCAGGAGATCCTGCATTCGCTGATGCTCTCGCGCATCGGCATCGCCGCCGTGGCGGTGGTGGGGCTGCTGGCGTTCTACCTGTACCTGCGCCAGACCAGCGCCTTGCAGGCTGCGCATGCGCGCGAGCAGGAGGTGTTGGCGCGCGAACGCGACCGACTGGAGCAGTTGGTACGTGAACGCACTGCCGCGCTCTCCGAGTTGGCCAGCCATCTGCAGCAAGTACGCGAGGAGGAGCGCGCACACCTGGCGCGCGAGCTGCACGACGAGCTGGGTGCTTTGCTCACGGCCGCCAAGCTGGACGTGGCGCGCCTGAAGTCGCGCATCGATTTGCACACCCCCGAGAACGCCGAGCGCGTGCAGCACCTCACCGAGACGCTCAACAGCGGCATCGCGCTCAAGCGGCGCATCATCGAGGACCTGCGCCCTTCGTCGCTCTCCAATCTCGGGCTCACCACGTCGCTGGAAATCCTCACGCGCGACTTCGCGCAGCGCAGCAACCTGCAGATAGACACCAGCCTGGAGTCCGCCAAGCTGTCCGACGCAGCGCAGCTCACCGTCTACCGGCTGGTGCAGGAGTCCCTGACCAACATCAGCAAGTACGCCAACGCGCGCAAGGTGCTGGTGTCGGTGCACAGCTATCCCAACCATGTATCGGTACAGGTGCGGGATGACGGCGACGGGTTCGACATCTCAAGCATCGCCCCCGACGCGCATGGTCTGTTCGGCATGCGCCACCGTGTCGAGGCGGCGGGCGGCAAGCTCACGGTCACGTCCACGCCCGGCGAGGGCACCCTGGTCAGCGCCGTGCTGCCGCACACGCTGACCTGACGCGTTCGCAGCCCTGCGTCCGGGCTGCTCATCTGATCGGTGGCGTCCTACAGCGGGGTGCGCCAGCCACCGGCACTCATGCAACGCCAGCCTCCCTACAGTCAAGCCATGTGCTCAGGCGCATTCGCAACCACCCGGCGCACCGCGCCGAAAACAAGGAGCTGGTTATGTTGCATTACGCAGTGGTATTCCTGGTCATCGCGTTGGTGGCCGCCCTGTTCGGATTTGGCGGCATCGCCGCCGGTGCCGTGGGCATCGCGAAGATCCTGTTCTTCGTGTTCGTGATCATGGCTGTTGTGACCTTCGTGCTCAGCTTGTTGAAGAGGGGCTGACGCCCCATCAACCTGGCCCGCCAGGCAGATGCCACCACAGAAAGGAAATCCCCCAATGACGATCCAAACCACCACCCAGAAGGCGGCAGAGACGGCGCACAACGTGGCCGAAGGCGTGTTCGACAAGGCGTCCGAAACACTGCAGTCCACCCGCCGGATGACCAATGAATCCATCGACAAGGCCGAGACCCGCATGCAGCGCATGCAAGAGGGCGTGGACCCGATGATCGACGACCTGGCCGCCAAGGCGCAGGATCTGGCCACGCGCGGCATTTCGTACTGCGCGCACACCGGCGAACGCGCGCGGCGCCAGTTCCACCAGGCTGCGGACGCCACGAACCGCTACGTCACCGAACAACCCGGCAAGTCCCTGCTGATCGCCGCAGCCGCGGGCGCCGCCTTTGCCACTGCGTTGATGTGGACACGCCACCGCAGCGAGCGTTATTGAGACCACCGCAGGAACCGACCCGATGATGCACAGCGATACCCACGCCAGCGCGCTTCAGCTTGACGAAGCCGCGCTGCGCCAGGCAGCCACCGCGGATCTGGACGAAGGCGCCGTGACGCCCGCGTACGGCCCACACCGCGATGCCATCATTGCCTTGCTCAACGACGCTCTGGCGACCGAATTGGTCTGCGTGCTGCGCTACAAGCGGCACTATTTCACGGCGGACGGCCGCGAGTCGCCGGCGATCGCCGCAGAGTTCCTGGTGCACGCCAACGAGGAGGCAGCCCATGCCGATCTGCTCGCCCAACGCATCGTGCAGTTGGGCGGATCGCCGGACTTCTCCCCTTCTACGCTGCTGTCGCGCAGCCATGCGCAATACGATGAGTCGTCCGATTTGCAAGACATGGTGCGCGCCAACCTTGTGGCGGAGCGCATCGCCGTGGAGGCCTATCGCCAGATGATCCAGCTGATCGGCGACAAGGATCCCACCACGCGGCGCATGCTCGAAGGCATCCTGGCCGACGAGGAGGAGCATGCGGATGAACTGAAGGACTGGCTGCACCGCTAGCCTCCCCTTCCCAACCGTTGAGGCCACCGGAGGGTGCAACAGGCCGCAGCGGGGTTATCCCAGCACCCGTGTTTTCAACCATAACCCAAGGACACAACCATGAAATACGCACGTGCCATCGCCTTTTCCCTGCTTGCAGGTGCCACCATCGTTTCCACCGGTTGCTCGGTAGCACGCAACCAGCAAACCGTGGGCTCCTACGTGGACGACGCGGGTATCACCACCGCCGTGAAGGCCAAGATGGCAGAGGACAAGAGCGTCTCTGCCACCGCCATCAGCGTGGAGACGCTGAACGGCACCGTCCAGCTCTCGGGCTTTGCCAAGACCCAGGCCGAGAAGGACCGCGCCGAAGCCATCGCGCGCAACACCAAGCATGTGCGCGAGGTGCGCAACAGCATCGTCGTGCGCCCGTGACGCACACGACTGCGCAGGAACGCCGCCCTCTGGGCGGCGTTTTTTTTTCACTGGCAGGTGACGCGCACTACCTGCGTCAGAATCCCTACGCATGCGACTGTTCCACTGCGGCCAATGCGGCTCCCTCGTGTTCTTCGAGAGCGTGCAATGCGTGCACTGCGGCTGCACGCTGGCGTTCTCTCCCGAAGACATGTCCATGTTGGCGCTCGCGCCTGCGGACGAGGGCGACAACGCCCTGTCGCGCACCTGGCAGCGCGTTACTACACGCGGCAGCGACGGTGCTGCGCCGCCGGCCCAGTACCAGCTATGCACCAACCGCACCACCTATGGCGCCTGCACCTTTGCGCTACCGGCCGCAGATGCCCAGGCGCATGGCGGACTGTGCGCCGCCTGCCGCCAGACGCGCGTGCTGCCGGACCTGTCCGTGCCCGACAACCTGCGCCGCTGGTCGCAGATCGAGAGCGCCAAGCGGCACCTGTTCTACACGCTGGCGCGCCTGGGACTGTTGAGCACGCAGCAGCCCGGGCCAGTGTATGAATTCCTGGCGGACGTGGCGGGCGCGCCGCCCGTCATGACGGGGCATGCCCAGGGTGTCGTGACCCTCAACGTGGCCGAGGCCGATGACGACGAGCGCGCGCGCCGGCGCCAGGCCATGCATGAGCCCTACCGCACGCTGCTGGGTCATCTGCGGCATGAATCCGGCCACTACTACTGGGAAGAGTTGGTGCTGCGCGCCGGGCATGTGGACGCCTTCCGCGCACTCTTCGGCGACGAGCGGCGCGACTACGCCCAGGCGCTGCAGGCGCACTACCAGCGTGCCCCCCTGCCCGCTGCGCAATGGCAGCCGCAGCACGTCAGCGCCTATGCCGCCGCGCACCCCTGGGAGGACTGGGCCGAGACGTGGGCGCATTACCTGCACCTGGTCGATCTGCTGGAGACGGCCGCCAGCTTTCAGACCCGCATGGCCATTCCCGGCACGACACCCGATCACGCGCAGCACTACGCCATGCCCGACCCGTTTGCACAGCCGGCGCCCGGTTTTGATGCCATGGTCTCGGCGTGGATGCCGCTGACGCTGCTACTCAACAGCCTGAACCGCAGCATGGGCCAGCGCGATGCCTATCCGTTTGCCCTGTCCACGGGCGCGCTGCGCAAGCTGCGCTTCGTGCACGACACCGTGGCGCGGCGCTGATCACGCCGCGGCGGTGCGGCCCAGCTTGTGCAAGAGGCGCTCGTGCACGCCGGGCGAGACAAACTGCGCCACGTCGCCGCCCAGCGTGCCGATCTCGCGCACCAGCGTGCTGCTGATGAACTGGCACTGGCTCGCGGGTGTGAGAAACACCGTCTCGACACCGGGCACCAGCGCGCGGTTCATGCCGGCAAGCTGGAACTCGTAGTCGAAGTCCGTGCCCGAGCGCAGCCCGCGCACCATGGCCGTGCCGCCGCGCGCGGCAGTGAACTCCGTCACCAGCCCCTCGAAGGACTCGACCTGCACCTGCGGACAGTCGGCAAGCGCCTGGCGCGCCATTTCCATGCGCTCGTCCAGGCTGAACAGGGTTTTCTTGTGGTGGGCAATGGCCACGGCCACGATTACGCGGTCGAACAGTCTTGCCGCGCGGCGCACCAGATCCTCATGCCCCAGCGTGATGGGGTCGAAGGTTCCGGGATAAATGGCGAGCACATGCGCCATGGCGTGGGGTCTCCTTGCAGTGGCGGAGCCCGCACGGGCTCCGTGGGGCGGATTATGCAGCGCAGGCCTGTCCATGGGCCATTGAAGCCAAATCAGCCTCCAGCGCCCTACCAACAAGCGCGAGCAGCTCCTATATCAATAGCAATCAGGCTTTGTGGAGCAGGTGCGCATGCACGGCCCCGGCCTTCAGGTGCCGGTGCAGCGCCAGCCCCAGCGGGCCGAGCTGCTCCTGCGTCCAGGCTGCGGGCGCCTCCAGGTAGATGAAGCCGTCGGGCGCCACGGCCTGTGCGGCGGCCTGCAGCGCAGGGGCGAACAGCTCGCCGCCAAACGGTGGGTCGATGAGCAGCAGGTGCATGCTGGCCGGCGCGCACTGGCGCAGCGCGGCCACGCCGTCGCCACGCTGTACGCGCACGGCGCTCGTCTGCAGGCGCTGGCGCAGCGTCTCCAGTTGCGCGGCCAGTGCGGCGTCGCCCTCCACCAGCAGCACGCTGGCCGCCCCGCGCGAGGCGGCCTCGAAACCCAAGGCGCCGGTGCCGGCGAAGGCATCCAGGCAGCGCCAGCCCGTCAGGTCCTGGCCCAGCCAGTTGAAAAGTGTCTCGCGCACGCGATCGGGCGTGGGACGCAGGCCGGGCTTGTCCAGCACGGGCAGGCGCGTGCGTTTCCACTGCCCGCCGATGATGCGCACCTCGCCGGCGCCCTTGGCGGGCGCACGCACTGCAGTACGTGTGGCTATGCGCGGGGCGGCTGGCGCCGCGGCACGCCGGTTCATGGCCGGGCCTTTGCCGTGGCGGCCGGCTGCGCGCCCACGATAACGGTCACCATGCGCTCGGGCTGCAGCTTGCGCTGCAGGGCGGCGCGGATGTCGGCCACGGTGAGGGCCTCCACGCGGTCGGTCCAGTGCTCCAGGTAGTCCAGCGGCAGGTCGTTCCAGGCGATGTTGACCACGTTCGCCAGCAGCTTGCGGTTGCTGTCGATGCGCAGTGCAAAGCCGCCGACGAGGTTGTCCTTGGCGGCGCGCAGTTCGGCCTCGGTGGGCCCTTCGGCCACAAAGCGGGCGAGGACATCGCGCGTGACCTGCACGGCCTGGGCGGCCTGGTCGGGCCGGGTCTGCAGGCCGACGACGAAGGCCCCGGCGTTCAAGCCAGGCGAGAAGCTGCTGCCCACGCTGTAGGAAAGGCCGCGCTTCTCGCGCACCTCATTGGTCAGGCGCGAGGTGAAGCCACTGCCACCCAGGATGTGGTTGCCCACCAGCAACGCGAGGAAGTCCGGATCCCGGCGCACAAAGCCCGGCTGGCCGATGAGCACATGGGCCTGTGCCGAAGCGAAGGGCACATCCACCTGCACGGCGCGTGCCAGCGGCTGCACCTCGGCCACGGGTGGCAACGGCGCGCAGGCCCCGGCCTGGGGCGCAGGCAGGCGCGACAGCAGCGTCTGCACCAACGTTTGCGCCTGGGAACGCGTGAGGGCTCCCACGATGCTCACCCGCGCACGGCAGGCCTGCAGGTACTGGGCATGGAAAGCCTGCAGATCGGCCGGCTGGATGTTGTTCAGTGTCTCGGCCGTGGCGCGCTGGCCGTAAGGGTGGCCGCCGAACACTGCGGCGTTGAAGGCCTTGCTGGCCACGGTGCCGGGGCGTGTGTCGGCCTCCTTGATGGCGGCGCTCCAGCGCGCCCGCTCGCGCTGCCACACGTCCGGTGCATAGCTGGGCTGGCCCAGCTGGCGCGCGGCCAGGCGCGCGGCACGGTCCAGCAAGTCGGGCTCGGTCAGCGAGCGCAGCGAGAACGCCAGGCCGTCGCGCTCGGCGCCAGCCTCGAAGCTGGCGCCCAGGTCGGCCCAGGCCTCGCCCAGTTCGTTCTCGTCCATCGGGGGCTCGTTCGGCCCGCCCGCATTCACGCCCTTGGAACTCATCAGGGCCGCCGCCGCAGCCAGGCCCGCCTGCGGCGCGGGATCACGGCGCGCGCCGGCATCGAAGTCGACCTGCACGTCCACCATCGGAATGGCCGGGCTTTCCACCAGCCACACGCGCGCGCCGCTGGGCTCGGTCCAGTGCTGGATGGGCAGCAGCGCCCACGCGGATTGGGTATAAAAAATGGCTCCAGCGCTTATCAGAAAGGCGCGAGCAGCTATCGTTTTAAGAGTTTTGTACATCGCTGACACCTTGGCTCAATGCACGCGGCCACCGGCAGCGTCGGGTGCTGGGGCGGCACGCTTGGTGCCTGCCGCCACGGGCTGGGGCAGCAGCGTGGCAACGGTGAGCTGATCGTCGCCGAAGTAACGCGCCGCCACGGATTGCACCTGCTGCGGCGTGACCGCGCGCAGCAGCTTGAGCATGCGCTCGTCCGCGTCCAGCGGCAGGCCCTGCACCCAGTTGCTGCCCAGATCGCTGGCCTGGCTGTAAAGCGAATCGCGCGCGTAGATGGTGGAGGCCGCCCACTGCGTCTTCACGCGCGAGAGCTCGGCCTCGCTCACGCCCTCGCGCGCCACGCGGGCCACCTCGGCGCGCAGCGCCTCCTCGACCTGGGCCGAGGTCTTGCCCGCGGCGGGCACGCCGGTCATGAGAAACAGCGCCGGTCCGCGCCCGAGGATGGACGCCTGGCTGTCCGCGCCGTCGGCCACACGGTCCGCACCCTGCGTGAGGGCTCGCTCCAGGCGCGCGCCGTCGTAGCCGCTGAGCACGGCCGACAGCACCAGCAGCGCCAGGCCGTCACGGTCGGCATCGGTCATGTCCTCCAGGCGCGTGACACCCGGCACGCGGAAGGCCAGCGCCACGTAGGCCTGCTCGGCCGGCGCCTTGAAGGCGATGCGGCGCAGGCCCTGCTGCGCCGGCTCGGTGCGCGGCTTGCGCGCCGGCAGGGCACGTGCGGGAATGGTGCCGTAGGTCTTCTCCGCCAGGGCCAGCACCTGCGCCGGGTCCACGTCACCCGCCACCACCACGGCGGCATTGCCGGGCACGTACCAGTCGCGGTAAAAGCGGCGCACGTCGTCGGGGGTCATGGAGTCCAGGTCGCTCATCCAGCCCACCACCGGGCGGCGGTAGGGCGAAGCGATGAAGGTGGAGGCGAACAGCTGCTCGATGAGCGCGGCGCGCGGCTGGTCCTCGGTGCGCATGCGGCGCTCTTCCTTGACGACCTCGATCTCCTTGGTGAACTCCGCGTCGGGCCACTGGTTGTGGGCGAAGCGGTCGGATTCGAGCTGCATCACGTCGGCCAGCCGCCCGGCCGGGATCTGCTGGTAGTAGCCGGTGTAGTCGCGGCTGGTGAAGGCGTTCTCCTGCCCGCCCAGCGCCGCCACGCGGCGCGAGAACTCGCCCGGCGGCACGGCCTTCGAGCCCTTGAACATCATGTGCTCCAGCACATGCGCCACGCCCGAGGTGCCGTCCACCTCGTCCATGGCGCCTACGCGCAACCAGACCATGTGCACCGCCGTGGGCGCGCGCCGGTCGGGCTGCACGATGAGCTGCATGCCGTTCTTCAGGGTGAATTGCTGCGCACCGCTGGCCGTGGTGGCCTGGGCGTGCGCCGCCGCGGCAGACGCAGCAGGTGGGGATTCATGCGCTGGGTTTTGCGCCCAGGCGTGCAGACAGGCCAGCAGGCCCACAAGGGTGATAGCGCGTTTCATAGAATGGCTGCGATTCTAAGAACCCGCCAATGTTCAGTTTTTTCAAGAAAAAATCGCCCGCCCCCGCCGAACCCGCCCTTGCACCCGAGGACGTGGCCAGCCCTGCGGCGCCGCCCGCGGCCGACGCCCCCGCCAGTGGCGGAGCATTCGGCTGGCTGCGCAAGCCCTTTGGCGCAGGCGCCACCAGCGTGGCGGAGCCGGCTGTCCCTTCGGCCGGTGCCCCCGCAGCCATCGACGTGCCCCTTGCCGTCCCCGAGCCCACGCCGAAGCCCGAGGGCGCACGCCAGGGCTGGATGGACCGGCTGAAATCCGGCCTGCGCAAGACCGGCAGCAGCATCGCCACCGTCTTCACGGGCACGCAGATCAACGACGCGCTGTACGACGAGCTGGAGGAAGCCCTGCTCATGGCCGACACCGGGGTGAAAGCCACGCAGCACCTGCTGGAGGACCTCAAGCGCCGCGTGAAAGAAACCAAGACCACCGAGCCTGCTGCCGTAAAGGGACTGCTGGCCGATGCGCTGGCCGACCTGCTGCGGCCGCTGGAAAAGCCGCTGGTGATCGGCGAGCACACACCCACCGTGATCATGGTGGCCGGCGTGAACGGCGCGGGCAAGACCACCTCCATCGGCAAGCTCACCAAGCACCTGGCCGACCATGGCGAGAGCGTGCTGCTGGCCGCCGCCGATACCTTCCGCGCCGCGGCGCGCGAGCAGTTGGGTGTCTGGGCCACGCGCAACACGGTGGAGATCGTCAGCCAGGAAGGGGGCGACCCTGCCGCCGTGAGCTTTGACGCCGTTACCGCCGGCCGCGCGCGCGGCAAAGATGTGGTGCTGGTGGACACCGCCGGCCGCCTGCCTACGCAGCTGCACCTGATGGAAGAGCTGAAGAAGATCCGCCGCGTGGTCACCAAGGCCGATGCCAGCGCCCCGCACGAGGTGCTGCTGGTGATCGACGGCAACACCGGCCAGAACGCCCTGGCGCAGGTGCGCGCGTTCGACGACGCGCTTCAACTCACCGGCCTGATCGTCACCAAACTGGACGGCACGGCCAAGGGCGGCGTGCTGGCCGCCATCGCGCAGGAGCGGCCCGTGCCCGTGTACTTCATTGGCGTGGGCGAGAAGGTGGAAGACCTGGAGACCTTCAGCGCACGCGAATTCGCCCAGGCCCTGCTGACCTGAGATAGTTACCCCCTGTGGGCGGATGCAGGCGGCATCCGCCAGCCATTGCTTCAACGCGGCGCTTGACCAGGCCCGGCTATCGAGGCCGGGTCCACCTGCTGCGCCACCCACAGCACATAGTCCTGCTCTGCCTGCACGGCGTGGGTGAGCAGTTGCGGCACTTCGTAGGGGTGCTGGGCACGCAGCCAGTCCCGCAAGGCGGGCGCGGCAGACAACAGCGTCTTGCACACCAGCCGCCACTCTGCTTCCGCCTGCTGCACCCCCTGCCAGACATAGTGCGAGGTGATGGCCTCCACCTGCACGCAGGCGGCCAGGCGCGCCTGGACAGCGCCCCTGGCCAGTCGGTGTGCGGCGGCGGCGTCGCCCACGGTGGTGGTCACAACGGCGATCTGGGCGTCTGGGGAAGATGTCATGATTGAAGTCTGGCACAAGGCGTAACTGCACAACGGCCCTTGACGCGCGGGGAAGCAGCCGCACCTGCGTTTTAAGGGCCGTCGTTGCGCCTCTTGGTGGTTATTTCCTACATCCGTAGGGGAACTATGCCTTTAGCACTCTATCCAATGGAGTGCTAATATGATTTGCATGGAAGAAAGGACTACCGATATGGCACTCCAGACTGCAACCTCCGTGACGACCCTCGCGCCCGCGAACCCGTGGGCGCTGGTTCCCCCGCTGGGCAACCTGGATGCCTATATCTCCGCCGTCAACCGCCTTCCCCTGCTCACGCAGGAGGAGGAGCAGCGCTACGCGCGCCAGCTCAAGGATGACAACAATGTCGAGGCTGCCAGCCGCCTGGTGTTGTCGCACCTGCGCCTGGTCGTGTCCATCTCGCGCCAGTACCTGGGCTACGGCCTGCCGCATGGCGACCTCATCCAGGAGGGCAACGTGGGCCTGATGAAGGCCGTCAAGCGCTTTGACCCTGACCAGGGCGTTCGCCTGGTGAGCTACGCCATGCATTGGATCAAGGCCGAGATCCACGAGTACATCCTGAAGAACTGGCGCATGGTCAAGGTGGCAACGACCAAGGCGCAGCGCAAGCTGTTCTTCAACCTGCGCTCCATGAAGCAGGGCTTCAAGGCCGACGCGCTGGACGCCGACACGCACCGCGAAACCTTATCCGATCACGAGATCGACTTGGTGGCCGAGCAGCTCAACGTGAAGCGCGAGGAAGTCATCGAGATGGAAACGCGCCTGTCCGGTGGCGACGTGCTGCTGGACCCCGCTCCCAGCGACGACGGCGAGCAGGCCTTTGGCCCCATCGCCTACCTCGCCGACGCGGGCCATGAGCCCACCGCCATGATCGAGTCGCGCCAGCGTGACGCGCTGGCCACGGACGGTATTGCCACCGCCCTGGACAGCCTGGACGCACGCAGCCGCCGCATCGTGGAGCAGCGCTGGCTGCAGGTGAACGACGATGGCTCGGGCGGCATGACACTGCACGAGTTGGCGGCCGAGTACGGCGTGAGCGCGGAGCGCATCCGCCAGATCGAGGTGGCCGCCATGAAAAAGATGAAGAAGGCCCTGGCCGAATACGCCTGAGCCTTCGCCCAGCAGCCCGGATCGCGGGCAGATAATCCAGGCGCGCAGCCCTCACCGGCTACGCGCCTTTTTCTTTGCCGGCGGGGCCGCACTTCGCTGCCCGGCCCAGACCTAGAGATCGCCACCCATGTTCCCCCACCCCCTCGCCCGCCGCGGCCTGCTGGCACTGGCCCTGGCTTCGGCCTGCGGCGCCGCCGTGGCCCAGAAGGATGCCGCGCCCGCCACCCCCGGCTGGCCCGCCAAGCCCCTGCGCATCATCGTGGGCTTCCCACCGGGTTCTTCGCCCGACCTGACGGCGCGCACCTTCTCCGAGCCACTGTCCCAGGCCCTGGGCCAACCCGTGGTCGTGGAAAACAAGGTGGGTGCGGGCGGCAACATCGGCGCCGATGCGGTCGCCAAGGCGCAGGACGGCCACACCATCGGCCTGTTCATCAACGGCAACCTGACGATCGCCAAGCTGCTCAACGCGCACGTGCCCTACGACCCCATGAAGGACTTCGCGCCGCTGTCGCTGATCGGCGTATCGCCCCTGGTCCTGACCGCTCCCGTAAACCAGCCCGACGTGCCCGCGGGCGCCGACGCACGCGCCTTCTTGCAGGCCGCGCGCACCGCGGGCGACCGCTGGAGCTACGGCACCCCCGGCGTGGGCACCGTAGGCCACCTGGGCACCGAGCTGCTCAAGGCGCGCACCGGCATTGCACCGGTGCACGTACCGTACCCCGGCTACCCGCAGGTAGCCACCGCCATGCTGGGTGGCCAGTTGCAAATGGCGCTGCTGCCGCCCGCGCTCGCGCAGGCCCAGGCACGGGCGGGCAAGCTGCGCCTGATCGGCGTGACCTCCGCGGGCCGCAGCACGCTGGCGCCCGAGGTGCCCAGCCTGGCGGAGGCCGGCGTGCACGACTTCCAGCTGGAGATCTGGAACGCCTTTGCCGCACCCGCGTCCATGCCCGCCCCGGTGCGCGCACGGCTGTCCCGCGTGATCGGCGAGATCGCCCGCAGCCCGGAAGTGCGCGCCAAGCTGTTCCAGCAGGGCTGGCAGGCCATTGGCTCGTCGGCCGAGGGGCTGGCCAACCGGATCCAGGCCGACACGGCCACCATGAGCCGCGTCATCCGCGAACAGGGCATCCGCGCCGAGTGACCGCGCAGCGCGGCGGCCACGCGGGTAAGGGCCGGCCCGGGGCGCGCAGTGCAGGCACTTGGTCCCAAACGTTGACCTAGGTCACGGGGCAGGACGGCCCCGCCTTGCACACTCTCCGCCAATCCCCAGCACTCCGAGGCCGCTGACCGGCCCTCCGCGAGGCGCTACGGTATTCATAGCTTCCACCGCTTGTCAGACAAGCGCTGAAGCCCATTTTGGCTTGTACTCATGACCGACCATCCGTCCTCCGGCGGCCATACCTGCAACGACTGCGCCTGCCAGCAGCAGTGCCTGCTGGGCCGCCTGGACCCGCAAACGCGCGCGGCCTGGCGCGGGCACCTGACGGAGCGGCGCTTTCGCAAGGGCGAGATGCTGCAGCGCCAGGGCGAGAGCATCCACAGTGTGCAGGTGGTCAAGATCGGTACGCTGCTGGTGCAGCGCCGCGGCGACGATGGAGTGGAGCACCCCGTAGGCATGGCGGGCTGCTGCGAGGCCCTGGGCGCCCCCGCGCTGCTGCAGCAGCCGGCGGACCTGTCCTACGTGGCGGTCACGCCGGGGCGCGTCTGCCAACTGGACCTGGCGCCCCTGCTGGGGGCGGGCCGCCAGTCCCAAGGCGAATTCCTGCTGGAACTGGCGCGCGAACAACTGAACGCCAACGCGCGCCTGGCCGACTGGGGCCGCATCGCCCGCATCCGCGGGGTGGTGGGCCAACTGGCGGGCGCGCTGCTGCAACTGGCCGAGCTGCAGCGCAGCACGCTGGTGCGCCTGCCCAGCCATACGGTGCTGGCTGCCCTGCTCGCCACCACGCGCGAGTCCGTGGCGCGCGCCCTGGCGCTGCTGGCGCAGGAGCAAGGCGTGCTGCGGCGCGACCGCTGGCACTGCGAGATCCAGCGCGCGCCGCTGCTGGCGCTCACGCGCGGCGGCCGCCGCTCGGCGGCCAACCTGTACCAGGCGCGTGCGGCTGCGCGCACCACCCCTGCGGCGCAAGCGCCGGTGCACGCCGCGCTGTAAGCCAGCGTCGCTGCCGGCACCTCAGCCCAGCGCGCCTTCCGCCGCCAC
Organism: Diaphorobacter sp. LR2014-1; assembly: GCF_002916785.1. NCBI lineage: Bacteria > Pseudomonadati > Pseudomonadota > Betaproteobacteria > Burkholderiales > Comamonadaceae > Diaphorobacter > Diaphorobacter sp. LR2014-1. The sequence continues at coordinate 146,215 of NZ_MTBE01000002.1, forward strand.
GTCGGCACCGGCCGCGTACAGCAGGGCCACGTCGTCGGGCGCCAGCGCCTTGGCAAACAGCCAGCCCTGGTAGCAGGCGCACTGCATCTCGCGCAAAAACTGCAGCTGCTCGCGTGTTTCCACGCCCTCCACGACCACCCGCAGCCCCATGGTGTGCGCCAGCGCGACCACGGCGCGCACCAGCGTGGTGTCGACTCCGCTGGCAGGCACGTTGCGCATGAATTCCCGGTCCACCTTGATGTGCGACACCGGCAGGCGCTTGAGGTAGGCCAGCGACGAGTGGCCCGTGCCGAAGTCGTCCAGCGCCACGGCCACGCCCAGCGCGCGCAGCTCGTTCAGCACCTGGCAGGCCTGCTCGGGGTCCGCCAGGGCTTCGGACTCGGTCACCTCCAGTTCCAGCAACTCGGGCGGGACATGGTGGATGCGCAGGTTGCGCGCCACCTGCTCGACGAGGTCGGTCTGCCGCAGCTGCTGGGCGGACAGGTTCACCGCCACGCGCAGGCGCATGCCCTGGCGCTCCCACGCCGCGATCTGGCGACAGGCCGCGGCCATGACCCAGGCGCCCAACTCCAGGATCAGTCCCGTGGCCTCCGCCACGGGCACGAAGCGCTCGGGCGACACCTCGCCCAGCTGCGGGTCGTGCCAGCGCAGCAGGGCCTCCACACCCACCATGCGGTTGGTGGCCACATCGACCTGCGGCTGGTAATGCAGCGTCAGCCCGCCGTAGGCCAGCGCCAGCTTGAGCCGGTCGTGCAACTGGATCTTCTCGGCCATCTTGCGGCCCATGGACGGAGCGTAGAACGCGAAGTTGGCGCGCCCGCGGTGCTTGGCGTGGTACATGGCCATGTCGGCATAGCGCAGCAACGTGGCGGCGTCGCCCGCATCCTGCGGGCACAGCGCGATGCCCATGCTGGCGCCGAAGTTCAGTTCGAACCCCTGCACGCGGCAGGGCACGCACAGCGCCTGCATCAGCCGCGCGGCCACGCCCTCGGCCTGCGCGGCGCAGGCCACACCGGGCAACAGCACGGTGAACTCGTCGCCGCCCAGGCGCGCAAGGATGTCGCCCGTGCCCAGCGCACCCCGCAGGCGCCGCGCAACCTCCTGCAGCACCTGGTCGCCGGCGGCATGGCCGTAGCCATCGTTGATGGCCTTGAAGTCGTCCAGATCGAGCAGCAGCAGCGCGAAGGGCGGGCTTTGCGCTGCCGCCTGCTCCGCGATCGCCTGTTCCAGCCGCTGGCCGAACTTCCAGCGGTTGAGCAGGCCGGTCAGCGTGTCGTGCGTGGCCTGGTAGTGCATGCGCGCCTCCAGGCGCCGCAGGTCGGAGACGTCGCGCACAAAAGCCACCACCGTACCCCCGTGGGAGGAGGAATGGCCGAGGGCGATGTCCACCGGCACCTGGCTACCGTCGCGTCGCTGCAACCACAGGTCGCGCCCCATGCCCATGGGCCGGCGGCTGGGAGACTGGTGGTAGCGCTGCATATGCTGGCCATGCTCGGGCCGCGCGTGCACCGGCACCAGCAGGTCGATGGACTGGCCGCACAACTGCGCGTTGGTGTAGCCGCTGATGGTCTCCATGGGGGCGTTGACCATGAGGATGCGGCCCTGTCGGTCGGCCAGCACGATGCCGTCGGGCGCCGCATCCATGGCAGCGCGCTCCAGCGTTCCCGCGCTCAGGCTGCCGATGCGCTGCAGGAAGGCCGCCGCACTGTCGTCGGCGGCGTCATCGGTCCGATGGGGCGGCGGGTGCGTCACGCCGTCCTCGGACCGGGGGCGGGCGGCAGGGGCAAAGGAATCCATGGCGCGTCGGTAGGGCGTCGGTAGGTTGAGGCCGTGGCCGGCGCCTGCGCCATCACCGTCGATGCGCCTGGCGGCCAGCCACTGTGCATTCTAGGCAGGCGCGACGCTCTCCTGGCGCCTATCGCCACCCAAGGTGACGCGCACGTCAATCCAGGCCCTACGGGCAATGTGGTTTTTGCCACACGCCAGCCCCTGGGCGCGTGGAGCGCGTGGAATCAGCGGGTTTCGTCCAGCAGAGCGCGCACGTCGGCCGCCAGGCTCTGTGCCCCACTGCCGTAGCGGTGGTACACGCGCAGGCGGCCGGCAGGGTCATAGACATAGCTGCCGGCGGAATGGTCCATGGTGTAGCTCGTGGGGGTCTGGCCCTCCACGCGCTTGTAGTAGATCTTGAAGTCCTTGGCCACGGCGGCCAGTTGCTCGGGCGTGCCGCGCAGCGCGAGGAAGCTGGGATCGAAGTTGGCCATGTAGGCCTTGAGTACCTCGGGCGTGTCGCGCTCGGGGTCCACGCTGACGAAGATGCCTTGCAGCTTGTCGCCGTCCGCGCCGAGGGCGCGCTTGACGTCGGCCAGTTCGGACATCGACGTGGGGCAAACGTCCGGGCATTGCGTGTAGCCGAAGAACACCACCACCACCTTGCCCGCGAAGTCCTTGAGGCTGCGCGGCTGGCCGTTGTGGTCGGTCAACTGCAGGTCGCGCGCGTACTCGGCACCCGTGAGGTCCACCCCCTGGAACTTGGGCGCCTTCGGAGAACATGCGGCAAAAGTGCCTGCAACGCCCATCCAGAGAGCGCCAGCAGCTATTTTTTTCAGAGCATCACGTTTATCCATAAGCTTGCTTCACAGGAGGTAGTGGTCCACCAGCAGCGCCGCGAACAGCAGGCTCAGGTGGATCAGCGAGAAACGAAAGGTCTTGCGCGCCAGCGTGTCGGAGTAGTCGCGCCACAGCCGGAAGCCGTACAGGCAAAAGCCCGCGCTCAGCACCACGGCGGCTGCAAGGTAGATCCACGAACTCATACCGTACACGAAAGGCATGAGGCAGCCTGCGAACAGGATCAAGGTATAGAGAAACACCTGCAGGCGCGTGAACTCGTTGCCGTGGGTGACGGGCAGCATGGGCAGGCCGGACTTGCGATAGTCCTCCACGCGGTACAGCGCCAGTGCCCAGAAGTGCGGCGGCGTCCACAGGAAAATGATGAGGAACAGGATCAGTGCCTCGGGGCCCACCTCGCCGGTCATCGCGGCCCAGCCCAGCACGGGCGGCATGGCGCCGCTGGCGCCGCCGATCACGATGTTCTGCGGCGTGAGCGGCTTGAGGATCACCGTGTAGATCACCGCATAGCCGACAAACGTGGCGAAGGTCAGCCACATGGTCAGCGGGTTGACCCACCAGTACAGCAGCGCCGAGCCCGCCGCGCACAGCAGCGCCGAGAACAGCAGCGTCTGCGTGTTGGACAGCTCGCCCTTGGCCGTGGGGCGCCAGGCCGTGCGCTTCATCTTGGCGTCGATGCCCTGCTCCACGATGCAGTTGAACGCCGCCGCCGCACCAGCCACGAGCCAGATGCCCGCGCTGGCCACGGCCATCAACGCCCACTGCGCGCCGCTGGGCATGCCCGGCACGGCCAGCACCATGCCGATGAAGGCGCAGAACACGATGAGCTGCACCACACGCGGCTTGGTCAGCGCGTAGAACTGGGACAGCCGCGACGGCAGAGCGCGCGGCGCTGCGGCGGCGGGGGCGGGAGCAGGAGCGGCACTCATGCGGAAACTCTCTCGACGGAATCGGCACCGGCGCGCGGCTGCGAAGCCGTGGCGCCGGCGGTGGCGCGGCTGGCCGTGAGCGCCCAGGTCAGCACCACCACCAACGCGGCAGCGCCGCCCGTGTGCAGCACGGCGGCCACCAGCGGCCAGTCCAGCACCACGTTGGACAGGCCGGTGACAAACTGCAGCAGCGCCAGGCCTGCGAGCCAGCGCGCCGGGTCGCGCAACACGCCCGCGCGGCGCAGGCGCCAGGCCAGCACCACCAGCGCCGCCAGCACCAGGTAGGCCGCGAGCCGGTGCACGTAATGGATGGCCGTGAGCCCGGCGAAGCTGATGTGGCTGCCGTCCTGCAGCAGGCCCAGCGCGCGCCAGACCTGAAAGCCCTCGGCAAACGCCATGTCGGGCCACCAGCTGCCCTGGCACTGCGGGAAAGTGGTGCAGGCCAGCACCGCGTAATTGGTGCTGACCCAGCCCCCCAGCACGACCTGCAGCGCCACCAGCGCCGCCGTCACGCCCAGCAGCCAGCGCAGGCCGCGTGGCAGCGCCACGGGCACCACGCCCCGCGTCATCTGCGTCTGGCGCACGGCCTGCACGCACAGCAGCGCCAACAGCACCAGCCCGCCGATGAGGTGCAGCGTGACGATGGCCGGGAACAATTTCATGGTCACGGTGAGCGCGCCGAAAGCGCCCTGCAGGCACACCCACACCAGCGTGGCGGTGGGCCACCAGGGGCTCAGCGCGGGCGCCGCCCCTGCCAACTGAGGCAACTGTGCGGCTGCGCGGCGTTGGCGCCACGCGCCCACGGTGAGCGCGATGATCAGCACGCCCACGCCGGTGGCAAGGTAACGGTGGATCATCTCCACCCAGGCCTTGCCGTGGGTGACGGGGCCGGTGGGCATGGCTTCCTGTGCGGCCGAGATCTCCGCACGCGCGCCCACCGGGCTGGCGTTGCCGTAGCAGCCCGGCCAGTCGGGGCAGCCCAGGCCGGAGTCCGTCAGGCGCGTGAAGGCGCCGAACAGCACCAAGTCGAAGGTGAGGAACAGCGTGAGCACGGTGAGCGCCTGCAGACGCCGCACCGGCGTGTTGCCGCGCCCGCGCCACCACACCCAGGCCAGCGGGCCCAGGGCGATCACGATGCCCAGGGCCATCAGCTCCAGGGCCGGCGCCAGGTCGTACAGCGGCTGCATGTCCGTCACGGGGCCTCCTGCAAGCGGCCCGGCTGGTCCCACGATGCCGAGGCGCGCAGCAGCCGGTCCAGGTCGCGCTTGGCCTTGGCCGCGCCAGCGCGGTCCAGCCGCGCGGGAAAGCGCATCATCCAGTGGCCCTGCGGGTCTACGACGTACAGGTGTTCTTCCAGCGTATGGCCGGGCGCGGGTTGCAGCCAGGTGGCCAAGGTGGCGGCATCCACGCGGCGCACGGTGGCGCCCTGCAGGCCGGGGGCGATCTCCGCCGGGGGCACGGCGCCGTCGGACACCAGCCAGACCCAGTCCATGCGCTCCTTCTCGCGGCCCATGGTTTCGCGCAACTGGCGCTGCAGGTACAGGTTGTTGCGGCAGCCGTCGTCGCAGGCGCCGGGTGCGACGCTCACCAGCAGCCACTGGCCACGCAGCTCGCCCAGCGTATGCGCCGTGCCGTCCAATGCGGTGGCTGCGGCCTGCGCGGGCAAGGCGCGCTGGGGTTCGATGAGCTCACCAAAGTTGCGCCGGCCCTCGGGACGCAGCACGTAATAGGTGAAGTACGAAGCGATCACGGGCGCCGCGCACACCAGCAACAGCCCCAGCATCTGCCAGCGGCCGCTGCGCGAGCGCTGCAGCGCCGCCATGGCATCGCCGGCCTGGGGCAGGCTGTGCACCGTGAGGCCCAGCGGCTGCTGGCCGCCGGTCTCAGGCACCACGCTGGCGGCCTGGGCGAAGGAAGCGTCGGACGAATTGGAACCAGACATAGAGGATTGCCACCAGGCCGCAAAGCCCGAACCATTGGAATGCGTAGCCGTAATGCTTGTCGACGCCGCTGTCGATGGGCGCCCAGTCGCGCTGCAGCCCGTCGCTGGCGGCGCCGGTCTGCACGACGGTCAGGGGCGCCAGCGCCAGGCCGGTCTCGGCCCCATAGGCGGCCAGGTCCAGATTCTGCCGGATGCGCGAAGACCCCTCGCCCTGGGCGGTGGGGGTGAACTCGTACAGCCGCGCCGGCGGTCCGGCGAGCCGCCCCTCCAACTGCACTGGTCCGGCAGGGGTGGTGATCTCCGGCAGGCGCGTGCGCTCCAGGAAGTTGCGCGGCGCCCAGCCGCGCTGCACCAGCACCACGCGCGGGCTGTCCGCCAGTTGCAGGGGCGTGAACACGAAAAAGCCCGGACGCCCGTACATCTGGCGGTTCTCCAGGAACACCGTGGCCTCGGGCAGCCACTGGCCGCGCAGCTCGGCGCGGCGGTGCAGCAGCGGCGCGGTGGCCTCCTGCGATGCCGACTGCAGCGCCTGTGCCAGTTCGGCACCCTGCAGCGGTGCGCGGGACTGGCGTTCGTCCATGGCCGCCTGCAGCGCGGTCTTCTGCGCGGCACGCGACAGTTGCCAGCGGCCCAGGGACGCGGTCAACACCATGGCGACCAGCGCCGCGAGGGTCACCAGCCAGAAGCGCAGGCCGAAGGGTTGTCGGGCAGGGTTCACCGGATAATGGGCCTCATGAAGATTCTGGTGGCATTGGCGTTTCTCGCCATCATCGCAAGCTTGGGCTCGGCGCTGTTTTTCATGATGCGCGGCAAGGGCGACGACCGGCAGCAGGGCAAGCGCATGGCCCGCGCGCTGGGGCTGCGCGTGGGGCTGTCCATCGTGCTGTTCCTGTGCCTGCTGCTGGCCTGGAAGCTGGGGTACATCCAGCCAACCGGGCTGCCCGCCGCAGTGCGCTGAGGCGCACGCCGATGGCCATCAAAAAAGTGAGCGCCTTGCGCTTGGTGCACAGGGCTTTCAATACCATTTATATCCAAAGTGCTTATCTATCAAGCGCAGGCAGCTCCTGTTTTTGAAGCACCCGCCTCCGCGTAAAAAAAGCGCCTTGCGGCGCTTTTTCCCGATCCGGAGACGGGATTACATCCAATACACCAGGATGTACAGGCCCAGCCAGACCACGTCCACGAAGTGCCAGTACCAGGCCGCGCCCTCGAAGCCGAAGTGGCGCTCGGCCGTGAAGTGGCCGCTGTGCAGGCGCAGCGTGATGAACAGCAGCATCAGCATGCCCACGAACACGTGGAAACCGTGGAAGCCCGTGAGCATGAAGAAGGTGGAGCCGTACACGCCCGAGGTGAGCTTGAGGTTCAGGTCGGTGTAGAGGTGGAAGTACTCGTAGCCCTGCACGCACAGGAACACGAAGCCCAGCAGCACCGTGACCCACATGAAGCCGATCGTCTTGGCGCGTTGGCCTTCGCGCAGCGCGTGGTGGGCGATGGTGAGCGTGACGCCCGACGTCAGCAGCAGCGCGGTGTTGATGGTGGGCAGCCAGAATGGGCCCACGGTCTGGAACGGCTCCACGGTGTTGGCCGGCGAGGCGGTCGCCCCGGCCGCCAGGCTGGGCCAGACCGCCTTGAAGTCGGGCCACAGCAGCGCGTTGTCCAGGCTGCCCAGGGCCGGCACGGAGTGCGCACGCGCCCACCACAGCGCGGTGAAGAAAGCGCCGAAGAACATCACCTCCGAGAAGATGAACCAGCTCATGCTCCAGCGGTACGAGATGTCGATCTTGCGGCCATACAGCCCGCCCTCGCTCTCGCGCGCGGCATCGCGGAACCACTGGTACAGCACGAACAGCCACCACGCCAGGCCGAAGGCCAGCGAATACTTGCCCCAGTCATGGCCGTTGATCCACTGGCTCGCGCCGAGGAGGACAAAGAACAACCCCGCCGCCGCCAGCACGGGGTGGCGAGACTCCGCGGGGACGTAGTAGTAAGGCGTCGTGCCGTGGGTAGATGCACTCATTTCAGCTCCTCGTTCTCAAAGTTCTCGGTTGTCTCGTTGTTATCAGCGGCGGCAGGCCTCAAGCAATCCAGTTCACCAGTCCGATCAGCAGCAGCACCAGCACAAACAGAGCGACCAATCCCACGAACACGATGTGCAGCGGCTGCAGCGTCTCCTGGTCGCGCTGGTATTGCTCCCCCTTGCGCAACCCGATCAGCGACCATGCCACGGCACGCAGGGTGCGCAACAGCGATCCCTTGCGTGGCGGACGCGGAGGCGTGGGGCTCATGAACCGGCCTCCGCGGAAGTCGCCGGCAGTGCGGCGGCCGTGGACTGGGGCGCGGCCGGCGTCTTGCCGCCGACTTCGAAGAAGGTGTAGGACAGCGTGATCGTGGTGACGTCCTTGGACAGGCGCGGGTCGATCACGAAGGCCACGGGCCATTCCTTCTTCTCGCCGGGCTCCAGGGTGTATTGGTTGAAGCAGAAGCACTCCAGCTTGGTGAAGTGGGCGGCCGCCTGGCGCGGCGCATAGCTGGGGATGGCCTGCGCGGCCATGCGGCGGTCCTGCACGTTCTGGAACTCGTACATCACCGTGGCCAGCTCGCCCGGGTGCACCTGCACGGAGCGCTGCGCGGGCCGGAACTGCCACGGACCACGCGCGTTCGCATCGAACTCCACAGTGATGAGGCGGGTCTTGTCCACCTGGCTGTTGGCGGGCAGTTGCGCGTTGGGGCCGGCCGTGCCGTTGCCGGGCACCTGCCGCTCCGACAGCGACAAGATGTTGATGCCCGTCATCTCGCAAATGTGCTTGTAGATCGGGATCAGCACGTAGCCGAAGGCGAACATGCCGATCGTCACCACGGCCAGCTTGCCCACCATCTTCAGGTTCTCGCTACGCGCACCCATGGTCCCGCCCTTTCGTCAATGCAGCCAGGCGATCTTCACCATGAATCCGATGAAGAACACCGCCGCCACCGACGCCAGGATCAGCGCCATGCGCAGGTTGGATTTTTTTTGCTCCGGCGTGGTCATGGCGATCTCCCGCAATGTCAGCCGATCACCCGCGTGGCCGTAGCGTCCAGCTTGGGCGGCACTTCAAAGGTGTGGAATGGCGCGGGCGACGGCACTTCCCATTCGAGGCCTTCAGCGGCTTCCCAGGGCTTTTGCGGCGCCTTCACGCCCCGCCCGCGCATGGCCGGCAGCACGACGAACAGGAAGAAGTACACCTGCATCAGTCCAAAGCCCAGTGCCCCGACGGACGCCAGCGCGTTGAAGTCGGCAAACTGCATGGGGTAGTCGGCATAGCGGCGCGGCATGCCCGCCAACCCCAGAAAGTGCATGGGGAAGAAGGTGATGTTGAAGGTGATCAGCGAGCCCCAGAAGTGGATCTTGCCGCGCGTCTCCGAGTACATGATGCCCGTCCACTTGGGGCTCCAGTAGTAGTAGGCCGAGAACATGGCGAACAACGAACCGGCCACCAGCACGTAGTGGAAGTGGGCCACCACGTAGTAGGTATCCTGCAGCTGGATATCGATCGGCGCCATGGCCAGGATCAGGCCCGTGAAGCCGCCGATGGTGAACACGAAGATGAAGCCCACGGCCCAGAGCATGGGCGTTTCGAAGGTCATGGAGCCGCGCCACATGGTCGCCGTCCAGTTGAAGATCTTCACGGCGGTGGGCACGGAGATCAGCATCGTGGCGTACATGAAGAACAGCTGGCCCGTGACTGGCATGCCCGTGGTGAACATGTGGTGCGCCCACACGATGAACGACAGGATCGCGATGGACGAGGTGGCGTACACCATGGAGGCGTAGCCGAACAGCTTCTTGCGGCTAAAGGCGGGCACGACCTGGCTGATGATGCCGAAGGCCGGCAAGATCATGATGTACACCTCGGGGTGGCCGAAGAACCAGAAGATGTGCTGGTACATCACCGGGTCGCCGCCGCCGGCGGGGTTGAAGAAGCTGGTGCCAAAGTGGCGGTCGGTCAGCGTCATGGTGATGGCGCCGGCCAGCACGGGCATCACGGCAATCAGCAGGTAGGCGGTGATCAGCCAGGTCCAGGCGAACATGGGCATCTTCATCAGCGTCATGCCCGGCGCGCGCATGTTCAAAATGGTGACGATGATGTTGATCGCGCCCATGATGGAGCTGGCGCCCATGATGTGCATGGCAAAAATGCCGGCGTCCATCGACGGGCCCATCTGCAGGGTCAGCGGCGCATACAGCGTCCAACCCGCGGCAGGCGCGCCACCGGGCATGAAGAACGACGACACCAGCATGATGGCCGCGGGGATCATCAGCCAGAAGCTGAAGTTGTTCATGCGCGCAAACGCCATGTCGGACGCGCCGATCTGCAGCGGGATCATCCAGTTCGCGAAACCCACGAAGGCCGGCATGATGGCGCCAAACACCATGATCAGCCCGTGCATGGTGGTGAGCTGGTTGAACAGCTCGGGGTTGACCAGCTGCAGCCCGGGCTGGAACAGCTCGGCGCGGATCAGCAGCGCCAGCACGCCGCCGATCATCAGCATGGTGAACGAGAACAGCAGGTACAGCGTGCCGATGTCCTTGTGGTTGGTGGCAAACACCCAACGGCGCCAGCCGGTGGGGCCGTGGTGGTGGTCACCGTGGTCGTGTGCGTGGCCGCCGGCGTGCCCGTGATTGTCCAGAACTGCGCTCATGTTCGATTCCTCAATGCGTTGGGCGTTGCGGTTCACTTGCCGCGCTGGGCCACGATTTCAGACGGCTGCACCAGCTGGCCCGTCTTGTTGGACCAGGCGTTCTTGGTGTAGGTCACCACGGCGGCCAGGTCGGTGTCGCTGAGTTGCGCCCAGGCGGGCATGGCGCCGTTGGCAGCGCCCTTGAGCACCACCTGGATCTGCTTGGCGTGGTCGGCGTCGGTGACGATGGCCGAACCGTCCAGCGGCTTGATGGGGCCGGCCCCCTTGCCGTTGGCCTGGTGACAGGCGGCGCAGTTGGCGGCGTAGACCTTCTCGCCGCGCGGCAGCAGCGCGTCCAGCGTCCAGACCTTGCTGGGATCGTCCAGCTTGGCGGCGGCCTTCTTCTTCTCGCCATCCACCCACTGCGTGTATTCCTGTGCGGACACTACCTTGACGTGGATCGGCATGTAGGCGTGCTCCTTGCCGCACAACTCGGCGCACTGGCCGTAGTAGTCACCCACCTTTTCCGCGCGGAACCAGGTGTCGCGCACGAAGCCGGGGATCGCGTCCTGCTTGATGCCGAATGCCGGCACCATGAAGGCGTGGATCACGTCGTTGGCCGTGGTGATCACGCGCACCTTCTTGCCCACCGGCACCACCAGGGGTGCGTCCACCTTCAGCAGGTAGTCGGCTGGTGCATTGGCCACGTTGCCGCTGTCGGACATCCGGCGATGGCTGCTGTCCAGCGTGGAGATGAAAGACAGGCCCTCGCCCTCGCCCGACAGATAGTCGTAGCCCCACTTCCACTGGTAGCCGGTCACCTTCACCGTGAGGTCGGCATTGGTCGTGTCCTTTTGCGCCACCAACACCTTGGTGGCCGGCAGGGCCATGAGGACCACGATGATGAAGGGGATCACCGTCCAAACCACCTCGACGGTGACGGACTCGTGGAAATTGGCGGCCTGGGCGCCGCGCGACTTGCGGTGCTTCCAGATCGAATAGAACATCACCGAGAACACGCCGACGAAGATCACCGTGCAGATGATGAGCATCATCCAATGCAGGAAGTGCTGCTCCTCGGCGATCTTGGTCACGGGGGGGTGCAAGTTCAGCTGGTTCACCGCCGGGCCGCCGGGCAGGCTCTGAACCGCATGGGCCGCCGTGCCCACCCATGCTCCGGCCATCAGCAGCCCAGAAGCCAGCTTGTTGGAAATGCTCTTCATAGTTCTCACTTACTTCTAAGCTCCAATTGACCAATCCCTCGGTGCGCGCCTGCGTGGGGTCAGGCGGCGCACAAAGCCATGCGGGCATGCCGTGCACCCGCTTTCACCAATCAGTCCAGACCGCTTTCCTGGCAGCCTGTTGTCTCCGCAATCCAACACGGACTCTCTTGATCGCATACAGCATGCCCAGCACGGGACATGGCTGCAATACACGTTAGTCCCGAGAGAACACTGCCAAGAAGTGACGCAGAAAGGAGGCCTGAGAGCGCCGCGTGGCGCCATCAGAACTCCAGAAGACGCGACGCCGGCCGCGGGCGACCACCCGATGCAGGCGCGCCAAGAGAGTTCCGAATCTGCAATCTTAAAGAATTGTAGCCTGCATTGATTGAGGTCATTGACAGCGCAAATTGCGCCGCAGCCCCCTCAGCGCGGCGGCGTGCGTCCTGCGTGGAGCATGGCGCGCATGTCCTGCAGCGACACCGCGCTGCTGCCCTCCACGCGCACGCGGGGCGCGGGCTTGAAGGCATGGCCGTAAACGACCTCGAAGGTCAATGCAAGCTGCCCCTCGTGGCGAGGGTCGGCCAGCCGCTGGGCCAGCGCCTCTTCCAGTCGCTGGCGCCAGTGGCGCCCGCGCAACGCGGGAAAGCGCTGCGGATGCAGGTTGCGCCCCAGGCCGCGCAGCTCCTGCAGCAGCCGCTCGGGCGTGGCAAAGGTGAGCGTGATGCGTTCCATGTCCATGACAGGCTCGGCAAACCCCGCATGCACCAGCATGTCGCCCCAGTCGTGCATGTCGGTCATGGCGTGGCCGGCGGCGGGCCAGCCCAGCTCGGCATACAGCGCGTGCAGCTCGCGCAGCGTGTCAGGGCCCAGGCACGAGAACATCAGATAACCGTCCACCGCCAGTGCCCGATGCCACTGGGTGATCAGCGCCTGCGGGTCCGCCGCCATGTGCAGGGCCATGTTGGACCACAGCATCTGGACGCTGCCCTCGGGCGGCACCCCGAAACGCGGCGCCGCAGCGGACCAGCGCGCGGGGCTCCACCAGGGCTTTGCGAAGCGCACGCGCGCCAGCGCCTCCCCCGCGGGCGATGAAGTCTCGGTGATATGGCTGGCGGCTTGTTCGAAATGCTGGCCCACCAGGCCATGGCCCTGCACGCCGCCGCGCAGCGGATCCCAGTCGCACCAGGCCTGCGGCGCCTGCACGATCCACTGCAGCCGCTCCTGCATGCGCTGCGCCACCTCTTCGTGCAACCAGGGCGAGACCTCGGGCACCATGGCATGCCAGCGTGCAGCGGCAACCGGGTCGATGGTGGGCGGAAGGTGTTCGGACATGACGGGCCGCAAATGGCCGCGAGTATATTGAGCCCATGCTGTTCACGCATCTGGCCACGCACCTGGCAGGGATATCGCGCGGCCTGGCCCGCATGGGCGCGGCAGTGCCCAGCCGCTGCGCGGTCTGCCATGCCTGGCCCGCGCGCCCCGTGTGCGACGCCTGCCGCATGCAGTTTGCTCCGCCGCTCCCGCGCTGCGCCACCTGCGCGCGGTTGCTGCCCCACGGCGTCGCGCAGTGCGGCGACTGCCTGCGCCACCCACCGCCGCTGGATGCCTGCGTGGCCGCAGTGAGCTACGCCTTTCCTTGGGCCGACCTGCTGGCCCAGTTCAAGTTCCATGCGGAGCCCGGCTGGGCCGGCGCCCTGGCGCAACTGATGGCGCGTGCCCCAGGCGCGCAGGCAGCGCTGGCCCAGGCCGACCTGGTGTTGCCCGTGCCGCTGTCACCCGAGCGATTGCGCCAGCGCGGCTACAACCAGGCCCTGCTGCTGGCGCGCGCGCTGGGCCACCCACAGGTGCACGCGCGGATGCTGCTGCGCGTGCGCGATACCGAGGCGCAGAGCCACCTGGCGCGTGCCGAACGGCTGCGCAACCTGCGCGGCGCCTTCGTGCCCGACCCGCTGCGGGCCGCGCAACTGGCCGGCAAGCGGGTGCTGCTGGTGGACGACGTGATGACCACCGGCGCCACGCTGCATGCGGCCGCAGCGCCCCTGCGCGATGCGGGTGCGCTGCAGGTCTGCGCGCTGGTGCTGGCCCGCACGCCGTGACGCGCGGGCATGGCCGCCGGTATACGATTCATCACCATCTGCCGCCTCATCCGTCAGCCCGCCACCCGCGGCCGCCGACAATAGCCACCATGTTTCACATCGTCCTCGTCGAGCCTGAGATTCCGCCCAACACTGGCAACGTGATCCGCCTGGCCGCCAATACCGGCTGCATGCTGCATCTGGTGGAACCGCTGGGCTTCTCCATGGAAGACCCTCTCATGCGCCGCGCGGGGCTGGACTACCACGAGTACGCCGAGGTGCGCCGCCACCCGGGCTGGACGGCCCTGCTGCGCGACATGCAGCCCGACCTGTCGCGCATGTTCGCGCTGACCACCCATGGCACGCAGTCGGTGTACGACACGGGCTTCCTGCCGGGCGACTGGTTCGTGTTCGGCGCCGAATCGCGCGGCCTGCCGCCGGAACTGCGCGAGACGTTCCCGCCCGCGCAGCGCCTGCGCCTGCCGATGCTGCCCAACCAGCGCAGCCTGAATCTGTCCAACGCCGTGGCCGTGACGGTCTACGAGGCGTGGCGGCAAAACAGCTTTCTCACTCCGCCCACGCAGACCCAGCCTGCCTGAACCGGACCGGCAGGCCCCCGGCGCAGGCCCTTCAGGCGGGTGCGCCGTAGCTGCGCACCAGCGCCTCTGCCACGCACACGGGCTTGTCGCCACCCTCGCGCTCCAGGGTCACCTCCCAGGTCATCTGCATGCCGTCGGGCGCGATGGGCTCGGCCGCTGCCAGCACCATGTGCGCGCGCAGCCGGCTGCCCACGGGCACGGGAGCGGGGAAGCGCACCCGGTTGAGTCCGTAGTTCACGCCCATGCGCGCGCCGGTGATGGCAAACGATGCCTCCATGAAGCGCGGCAGCAGCGACAGTGTCAGAAAGCCGTGCGCGATGGTGGTGCCGAACGGCCCCTGCGCTGCGCGCTGCGGGTCCACATGGATCCACTGGTGGTCGCCCGTGGCGTCGGCAAACCGGTCGATCTGCGCCTGGGTGACTTCCACCCAGTCGGTGACGGCCACTTCCTGCCCGACGCAGGAGGCCACTTCGGAATAGCTGCGGAAGGTTTTCATGCGGCCACTGTAGCGGCCTGCGCGCGCGGGCGCCTGTCGGCACCGCGACAGCCCAGGCGCTGGAACTCGGCCAGCGCGCGCGTCAGGCGCCGTCCAGCCAGGCGCAGATGCCCTGCCACTGCTCCAGGTCGCGCGCCACGCGGCCGGGCGACAGATCGAACAGCGACAGGCCGTGCGCCGCCAGGTGGATGTAGTTCTGCGTGTCGCGCAGGTAGCCCAGCACCGGCAGGCCCAGGCTGTCCACGAAGGCATGCAGCTTGTCCGCCGCGATGGTGCGCGCGTCCACGCGCATGCCCACGATGCCGATCGGCACGCCCGCGCTGCGACGGTGCGCGGCCAGCTCGTCCAGAAACTGGCGCGTGGCGAAGATGTCGAACACGCTGGGCTGCAGCGGCACGATGACACGGTCGGCCAGCTTGAGCATGTCCTTCAACCGCCAGCCGTGCAGGCCCGCGGGCGTGTCGAGCACGGCGTGGGTGGCGTGCTTGGGCGGCTTGTCGAAGCGATCGGGCTCCACGTCCCACGCGCCGATGGGGCGCGCCGCGGCCGGGCGTTGCTGCAGCCACAGCCGCGCGGACTGCTGGCGGTCCACATCGCCCAGCACCACCGCATGCCCGCGGCTGGCGTAGTAGCCAGCGATGTTGGTGGCCAGCGTGGACTTGCCCACGCCGCCCTTGGGATTTGCAACTGCGACCACGGTCATGCCTGCCTCCTGTGTTCCGTACCCGCGCGGGGCCAGCCCGCATCGTAGTGCCGGCGGTCGCGGCCGCTGGCTCCACATAAGCAAAAACAGGCCTTAGCGCCCGTCCATCAAGCGTTAATAGCTATCATAAAAATAGCAAACCACCGGCTACCCGTGCTGTGTGCCGCGCTTGACGAAAAACAGCCCTGCGCCCACCAGCATCAGCAGGCCGCCAAACACGCGGTTCTGCGTGCGCATGGCGCGGCCGCTGCGCATCAGCGTGCGCAGCGCGCTGGCGCTGTCGGCGTAGCCGTTCATCACGATCAGGTCCACCGAGAGCATGGTGACGGCCATCACCAGCAGCTGGCTCCACAGCGGGCGCGTGTCGGTCATGAACTGCGGCAACACGGCCACCATGAAGATGATGCCCTTGGGGTTGGTGGCATTGGTCAGCAGGCCGGTGAGCACGCGGCGGCGCCAGCTCGCGGGCTGCGCCTGCAGGTCGCCCTGCAGCGTGCCGGCGGCGCCCGCGCGCCACTGCATGAAGCCCAGGTAGATCAGGTAGCACGCACCCAGCACCTTGACGATGCTGAAGGCCAGTTCCGACGCCACCAGCAGCGACCCCACGCCCGCGCCGGCCACCACCAGGATCAGCAGCAGGCCCAGTTCCAGCCCCAGGATCGTGGCGCCCGCCTGGCGCACGCCGTAGGACAGCCCGTGGCTCATGGACAGCACGGCGCCCGAGCCCGGCGAGATGGCGATCACCCACGACGCCGCAAAAAAAGCCATCCAGGTATGCCAGTCCATGTCGTGGTCCGTTGGGAAATGAGGGGGAAGGGAAGCGTCGATTCTATCGGCCGACGCCGCCGGCACGCTGCGCGGCGGCCCCCTGGCGTCTGGCATGAAAACGCGGCCTAGCGCTTCTCCATCCAGCGCTAACAGCTATTAAAACCAGAGCATCCACGGCACCCTGCCCGCCCGGTGCCCCCCCGCGTCTGCGCCGCCCGCGGGCCGGGTGCACAATTTCTGCCCGCGCCCGAGCGCGGCGCACGCACTTCCCCGCATCACTTTTCGCGCCCTCTTCCTGCACACCATGGCCCAAGCCCCCGTCTGGCTCACCTACGGATTCACCTACCTTGCCGCGGCCGTGATCGCCGTCCCCATCGCCCGCGCGCTGGGGCTGGGCGCCATCATTGGCTACCTGGCCGCGGGCATCGCCATCGGCCCCTGGGGCCTGGCGCTGGTGAGCAATGTGCAGGACATCCTGCATTTCGCGGAGTTCGGCGTGGTGCTGATGCTGTTTCTGGTGGGGCTGGAGCTGCAGCCCAGCCGCCTGTGGAGCCTGCGCCGCCCCATCTTCGGCCTGGGCACGGCCCAGATGGTGGGCTGCGCCGCACTGCTGTGGGCCGCGGCCTGGGCCTTCGGGCTGCCGTGGCGCGTGGGGCTGGTGGGCGCGCTCGGGCTGGCGCTGTCGTCCACCGCCATCGCGCTGCAGGTGATCCACGAGCGCAACCTGATGCGCACGGACAGCGGGCAGAAGGCCTTCTCGATCCTGCTGTTCCAGGACGTGGCGGCGATCCCCATCCTGGCGCTGCTGCCGCTGCTGGGCGTGGCCGCGCGCGCGGCCGAGCTGGACCATCCGCACGAAGTGCAGGAGCTGCTGCTGGAGGCGGCCAAGATCCTGGGCGTGGTGGGCGCCATCGTGCTCGGCGGGCGGCTCGCGCTGCGCCCGCTGCTGCGCTGGATCGCCAAGAGCAAGACGCCCGAGATCTTCACCGCCACCTCGCTGTTCCTGGTGGTGGGCATCGCCATGCTGATGCTGTCGGTGGGCCTGTCGATGGCGCTGGGCGCGTTCCTTGCCGGCGTGCTGCTGGCCGACAGCGAGTTCCGCCGCGAGCTGGAGACCGACATCGAGCCCTTCAAGGGCCTGCTGCTCGGCCTGTTCTTCATCGCGGTGGGCATGAGCATCGACTTCGGCGTGATCCTGCGCACGCCCTGGGGCATGCTGGCGCTGCTGCTGGGCTTCCTGGGCATCAAGGCACTGGTGATCTGGACGCTGGCGCGCGTGACCGCCATGCCCTACCAGGAGCGGCCGGTGTTCACGCTGCTGCTGGCGCAGGGCGGCGAATTCGCCTTCGTGGTGTTCCAGGCCGGCGCGGGCTTTCGCGCGATTCCGGCCGAGATGGCGTCGCTGCTGATCGGCGCGGTAGCCTTGTCCATGCTGATCAGCCCGCTGCTGCTGGTGCTGCTGGACCGGGTGCTGCTCAAGCGCTTTGCCACGCTGAAGACCGCCCCGCAGGCGCAGGAGATCTCCGAGCCGCAGTCGGCCCCGGTGATCATTGCCGGCTTCGGGCGCTATGGGCAGATCGTGGCGCGCATGATGCTGGCGCAGGGCGTGCCCGCCACGGTGCTGGACCACAGCGTGGAGATGCTGGAGGTGGCCCACACCTTTGGCTACCGCGTGTTCTATGGCGACGCCACGCGCGTGAACCTGCTGCGCATGGCCGGCGCCGAGCATGCGCGCATCCTGGTGGTGGCGGTGGACGCGCCGGAGCAGTCGCTCAAGATCGTGCAACTGGCGAAGAAGCACTTTCCCCAGTTGCAGATCGTGGCGCGCGCGCGCGACGTGACGCACTGGCACGCGCTGCGCGATCTGGGCGTGGAGCATGTGGAGCGCGAGGTGTTCGAGTCCAGCCTGCGCACCGCACGCACCGTGCTGGAGCTCAACGGCCTGTCGCCGCAAGAGGCCGACACCTTGGCCGAGCGCTTCCGCGCGCACAACATGGCGCTGTCCAACCGCATGTACGAGCACCACAACGACCGCGAGGCCATGATCGCCGTCGCCAAGCAGGGCCGCGCCCAGCTGGTGGAGCAGATGGCCAAGGAACGCCAGGAGCGCCTGGCCGCGGCGGAGGCTGGCGCCGGCCTGCCGCCCGATGTGCCCCAGGCACCCAAGGCTCCATAACAAAAGAGCCTGTAGCGCCCGCCTATCAAGCGCTACAAGCTCTCGTATCAATAGCAGATTACCGCTACCCCTCCACACGCCGTGTGAGGGAGGGGTAAGCGGCTGAACCGCTCAGCGAAGGGTCAGTCGGCCGTCGCGCCGGACTCCTTCACCACCTTGCCCCACTTCACGCTTTCGGCCTTGATGAAGGCGGCAAACTGCTCGGGTGTCTCGGCCACCACGTCACCGCCCTGCTCGGCGATCTTCTTCTTCACGTCGGCCTGGTTCAGCACCTTGATCAGCGCGGCGTGCAGCTTGTCCAGCACCGGCTTGGGCGTGCCGGCCGGCGCAAACATGCCGAACCAGGAGGTTGCCTCGTAGCCGGGCACGCCGGCTTCGGCGATGGTCGGCACGTCAGGCAGCTCGGGCGAGCGCTTGGCGGTGGTCACGGCGATGGGGCGCAGCTTGCCCGAGCGCACATGCTGGATGGCCGAGGGCATGTTGTCGAACATGACGGAGGTCTGGCCGCCCAGCAGGTCGGTCATGGCGGGGGCGCTGCCCTTGTAGGGGATGTGCAGCAGGTCGGTGCCGGTCATGCTCTTGAAGAGCTCGCCCGACACGTGGGGCGACGCGCCGCTGCCGGGCGAGCCAAAGGTGATCTTGCCGGGGTTGGCCTTGGCGTAGGCGATCATTTCCTTCACGGTCTTGAACGGCTGGTTGGGGTGGGCCACCAGCAGATTGGGCACCGTGGCCACGCGCGACAGCGGTGCAAAGTCCTTCACCGGGTCGAAGGGCATCTTCTTGTACAGCGACTGGTTGATGGCGTGCGTTCCCACCGTACCCATGAACAGGGTGTAGCCGTCGGCTGCGGCCTTGGCGGCCAGCGATCCGCCAATGTTGCCGCCCGCGCCGGGCTTGTTGTCCACCACGACGGACTGGCCCAGCTCGGTGGTGAGGCCCTGGCCCACGATGCGCGCCAGGATGTCGGTGGTGCCGCCGGCCGAGAACGGCACGATGATGGTGATGGGCTTGGTGGGGAAGTTCTGCGCCAGGGCGCCCAGGGGCAGCGCGCCGGCGGCGGCCACGGCCAGGGAGGCCAGCAGCGTGCGGCGGGTGGTGTGATGAAGGTGGGTCATGCTTGTTTCCTCTTTCTCTAGGATTGGATGAATGGAAGGGAGCGGCGTGGGCAGCGCAGCAAGCCGCACTGCATCGCCGCCCGCGGTCTCAGCCGCGCAGGAACTGCGCCAGGGCCTCGTCAAAGGCCTGCGGCGCTTCCAGGTTGGACAGGTGCGAAGCCGGCACCTCGGCCAGCCGCGCACCGGCAATGGCCGCCTGTATGAAGCGGCTGTCGGCCACGGTGGTCACGGGGTCGGCGCTGCCAGCCACTATCAGCGTGGGCACGTCGATGCCACCCATCTGCGAGCGCAGGTCGGCCAGCGCCAGGGCTTCGCAGCAGGCGGCATAGCCCTCGGGGGCGATGCCGGCAATCCAGCTCTGCGCGCGCAGCACCACGTCCGGCTCGGCCGCGCAGAAGGCTGGGGTGAACCAGCGCGCGGGTGACGATGCGGCCAGCTCCGCCATGGCGTCACGGCCCTTTTCGCGCACCAGCGCGGCGCGGGCCTGCCAGCCTTCGGCCGTGCCGATCTTGGCGGCGCTGTTGCACACGGCCAGGCTCAGCAGGCGCTGGGGCTGGTGCACGCCCAGCCACAGGCCCGTGAAGCCGCCCATGGAGATGCCGCAGAAGTGCGCACGCTCGATCCGCAGCGCATCCAGCAGCGCGACCACGTCGCCGCCCAGCAGTTCGAAGGTGTAAGGGCCGGGTGTCACCACGCTCGCGCCGTGGCCGCGCGTGTCGTAGCGCACCACGCGGAAGTCCTGGGCGAAGCGCGCGGCCTGCGCGTCCCACATCTCCAGCGTGGTGCCCAGGGAGTTGGAAAACACCAGGGCCGGGGCGCCCTCGGGGCCTTGCACGCACACGCGCAGGCGCCCGCCTTGCACGTCCACCCAGCGTTCTTGCTTGTTCATGCTCGCTCCTCGGGTCACGCCGCGCGCTTACACGCGCTCCAGCACCACGGCGATGCCCTGGCCCACGCCGATGCACATGGTGCACAGCGCGTAGCGGCCGCCCAGCGTGTGCAGCTGGTTCACGGCGGTGGTGGCCAGGCGCGCGCCCGAGGCCCCCAGCGGGTGGCCCAGGGCGATGGCGCCGCCCCACTGGTTGACGCGCTTGTCGTCATCGGCAACACCCAGGTCGCGCAGCACGGCCAGGCCCTGTGCGGCGAAGGCTTCGTTCAGCTCGATCACGTCCATCTGGTCCAGCGTCAGGCCGGTCTGGGCCAGCACCTTGCGCACGGCGGGCGCGGGGCCAAAGCCCATGATGCGCGGCGCCACGCCGGCCACGGCCATGCCCACCACGCGGGCGCGGGGCACCAGGTTGTATTGCTGGGCGGCCGCCTCATCGGCCAGCAGCAGCGCGCAGGCGCCGTCGTTCACGCCGCTGGCGTTGCCGGCCGTGACGGTGCCGCCCTCGCGGACCACGCCCTTGAGCTTGGCCAGCGCCTCCAGCGTGGTGGCGCGCGGATGCTCGTCCTGGCTGACCACGATAGCATCGCCCTTCTTCTGGGGAATGACGACGTTGACGATTTCCTTGGCCAGGTAGCCGGCGGCGATCGCGGCGGCCGCCTTCTGTTGGCTGGCCAGGGCCATGCGGTCCTGGGCCTCACGCTCGATCTTGAAATCGTCGGCCACGTTCTCGGCCGTCTCGGGCATGGAGTCCACGCCGTATTGAGCCTTCATCAGCTTGTTGACGAAGCGCCAGCCGATGGTGGTGTCGTACACCGCGTTGCTGCGGCTGAAGGCGCTTTCCGCCTTGGGCATCACGAAGGGCGCGCGGCTCATGGACTCGACGCCGCCGGCGATCATCAGGCGCGCCTCGCCCGACTTGATGGCGCGCGCGGCGGAGCCCACGGCGTCCAGGCCCGAGCCGCACAGGCGGTTGATGGTGGCGCCGGGCACGTCGATGGGCAGGCCGGCCAGCAGGCTGGACATGCGCGCCACGTTGCGGTTGTCCTCGCCGGCCTGGTTGGCGTTGCCATACAGCACGTCATCCACCGCGGCCCAGTCCACGCCGGGGTTGCGCTCCATCAGCGCCTTGATGGGCAACGCGCCCAGGTCGTCGGTGCGCACGCTGGAGAGGGCGCCGCCGTAGCGGCCGAAGGGGGTGCGGATCGCGTCGCAGATGAAGGCTTGGCGGGCGTTGCTCATGGTGTCTCCGAGGGGAATATCAAAAAAGTGAGCTGCCAGCGCTTGTCCATCAAGCGCTGGAGGCCGTTTTGGTACTTATTGCTGTGCGGGCTGGATCGGCAGGCCGACGATGCGCTCCAGCTCCTCGTGCGAGAGGCCGGGCACGGTGTCGATCAGGCGCAGGCCCTGGGGCGTGCATTCCAGCGTGCACAGGTCGGTGTAGATGCGCTTGACGCAGGCCAGGCCCGTCAGGGGGTAGCTGCAGGCCTGGACCACCTTGCATTCGCCGGTCTTGCTGACCAGATCCATCATCACCCAGGTGGACTTGGCGCCCACGGCCAGATCCATGGCGCCGCCCACGGAAGGAATGGCGCCGGGCTCGCCGGTGCTCCAGTTGGCCAGGTCGCCCGTGGCCGACACCTGGAAGGCGCCCAGCACGCAGATATCCAGATGGCCGCCGCGCATCATGGCGAAGCTGTCGGCATGGTGAAAGTAGCAGCCGCCGGGCAGCAGCGTGACGGGCTGCTTGCCGGCGTTGGTCAGGTCGTAGTCTTCCTGGCCCTTGGCGGGCGCGGGGCCCATGCCCAGGATGCCGTTCTCGGAATGCAGCACCACCTCGCGGCCTGCGGGGATGTGGTTGGCCACCAGGGTCGGCTGGCCGATGCCCAGGTTCACATAGGCACCGTCGAAGATGTCCTGTGCCACTCGGGCGGCCAGTTCGTCCTTGGTTCGTTTTTGATAGCTGCTCACGCTGTATCTCCTTGGGCTGAACGGGCTTTACTTCTTGAATCCACCGGCCTGGGTGGCCACGCGCGGCACCTTGACGACCTTGCTCACGTAGATGCCGGGGGTGACCACGGCTTCGGGGTCCATCTCGCCCAGCTCCACCAGCTCATGCACGGTGGCCACGGTGTACTTGGCCGCCATGGCGCACACGGGGCCGAAGTTGCGCGCCGACATGCGGTAGGTCAGGTTGCCCCAGCGGTCGCCGCGCTCGGCCTTGACCAGCGCCACGTCGCCGTAGATGGGGTACTCCAGCACGTAGTGCTTGCCGTTGATCTCGCGGGTTTCCTTACCCTCGGCCAGCTGCGTGCCGTAGGCCGTGGGGCAGAAGAAGGCGCCGATGCCAGCGCCCGCGGCGCGCATGCGCTCGGCCAGGTTGCCCTGGGGCACCAGCTCCAGCTCGATCTTGCCGCTGCGGTACAGCTCGTCGAACACATAGCTGTCCACCTGGCGCGGGAAGCTGCAGATGATCTTGCGTACCTGCCCGCTTTTGAGCAGCGCGGCCAGGCCGGCATCGCCGTTGCCGGCGTTGTTGTTGACCACGGTGAGGTCGCGCGCGCCTTGGGCGATCAGGCCGTTGATCAGTTCAATGGGGTTGCCCGAAGTGCCAAAGCCGCCAATCAGTACGGTGGCGCCGTCCTGCACGCCCGCGAGCGCCTCGGCAACGGAATCCGCAATCTTGTTGATCATGTGTTGCTGGTCCAGTGAGGGGAAAAGGAGCCGGCCCGGGCCGGCTTTCGTGATCGTGTCACTTTGTTCGTATATAGAACAAATGTTCGTATAATGAATTTTAGGACGAACTGCCATGGATGACACCCCCCTTTCCGTAAGTAATACCCACAAGCCGGGGGATAGCTACGTGCAGTCGTTTGCACGCGGGCTGGAGGTGATCCGTTCGTTCAGCGCGGCGGCGCCGCAGCAGACCCTGAGCGAAGTGGCGGCACGTACCGGCCTGACGCGCGCAGGCGCGCGCCGCATCTTGCTGACGCTGCAGACGCTCGGGTATCTAGAGAGCGATGGCCGGCTGTTCCGCCTCACGCCGCGCATCCTGGACCTGGGCTTTGCCTACCTCAGTTCCATGCCCATCTGGGACCTGGCCGAGCCGCTGATGGAGGCCCTCACCGACCGCGTGCATGAGTCCTGCTCCGCCGCCGTGCTGGACGGGCTGGACATCGTCTATGTGCTGCGCGTACACACCCACAAGATCATGAGCACCAACCTGGCCGTGGGCTCACGCCTGCCGGCGTTCTGGACGTCGCTGGGCCGCGTGCTGCTGGCCGAGCTGCCCGAGCAGGACCTGCGCGCCCGGCTGTCCGCGCTGCCGCGCCAGCAGTTCACGCGCCACACGGTGCTGGACGATGCGACGCTGCTCGCGCGCATCGCCCAGGCACGCGCCCAGGGCTGGTGCCTGGTGGATCAGGAACTGGAAGAGGGTTTGATTTCGGTGGCAGCGCCACTCAAGAACCGGGCGGGCCAGGTGGTGGCGGCCCTGAACATCAGCGGCCAGGCCAATCGCACCAGCACCGAAATGCTGCGCGAGCAGTTGCTGCCCGAACTGCTGGCCACGGCCCAGACCATCTCGCGCATGCTGGGCACGCGCCGGCCCTGACGCACGTAGGACCTGGGCCAACGCCCGCGCGCACGGCGCGAACCGTGCGCGGCCATGGAACCTGCGTCAGGGCTTGCGCATGCTGAGCACCAGCACCAGGGCGCCCACGGCGATCGCGCCAATGCTGAGCCATTGCGGCACATTGACGGATTCTTTTTCCTTCACCGACAGCTCCAGCGGCCCGATGCGGGCCTGCGTGGTTTCCTTGGTGAAGCTGAAGCCCCCGGTGAAGAACCCGGCCAGGCCCAGAATCAGCAAGATCACGCCCAGAATGCGCATGCCCGTCATGGTGTCCACCTCTTTTTTATGTTGGTCGTAGGGTCGGCAACCGCCAGCGGCGCCCGCCGCTACTGTAGAGCTGGGCGTAACCCCGCCGGCGTAGGAGGCCACCGCGACATCCCGCGGCAGAGCCGCCACGTTGCATGCTACTCTGGAATCCATGTTCAATCCCACCCAAGCCGACGTACGCCGCTTCTTCTGCGCCACGCATGCCAAGCAGCAGGCCGGCCAGCCCATGGAGGCCATCGAGACGCTGGCCGGCCTGTGGATCGCGGAGCACCCCGAGTACCAGCCCGAGCTGGCCGATGTAGATACCGCCCTAGCGCGCAACTACGACGAGACGCCGGACCGCACCAACCCCTTCCTGCACCTGTCGATGCACCTCTCGATCAGCGAGCAGTGCAGCATCGACCAGCCGCGCGGCATCCGCCAGGCCGTGGAACTGCTGGCCGCGCGCCTGGGGTCGTTGCACGACGCGCACCACGCCGCCATGGAGTGCCTGGGCACCATGCTGTGGGAGGCCCAGCGCGCGGGTCGGGCACCCGACGGCGACGCCTATATCGCCTGCGTCCAGCGGCGCGCCACGCGGGGCTGAGACGTGGTGCCGCGCGGTGCGGCGCCAGCGTAGTCGTGCGGGTACACCAGCACGTCGCAGCCCACGTCCCCCAGCAGCCGCTGGGCTACGCCGCCCAGCAGCAGATCCAGCATCCATCCCCGGCGCCGGTGCGTCAGCGCCACCAGCTCCGCGCCCGAGCGCTCCTGCTGCACGGCCACCTGCCGCGCCACATCGCCCATGCCGACGGTCATTCCCACACGATTGCGCCGCGCCTCGAAGGCATCGGACAGCCGCACCAGCCGGTCGTGCGCATGCCGCTGCATTTGCGCGCGCCACGCGCGCACGGCCTGGGCCGATGCCTCGGCACTGCGCAGCTTGGCCTCATCGCGCAGGTCTACGGCATGGAACAGCTCCACCGCAGCGGCAGTGTCCAGCCCGCTCGCGTAGCGCACCATGGCATCGGCCGCCGGCGAAAAATCCACGGCCAGCAGCACATGCGCATAAGCCTCGCGCGCCGCACGCTGCACCACCAGCACGGGGCACGGACTGCGCCGCAGGATCTGGCTCAACGTGCCACCGCGCCACAACTGCTCCACGCCCTGGTGCGCGCGCTTGTCCAGCACCAGCAGGTCGGCGCCCTCGGCCGCGCGCAAGACCTCATCCACCACGCCGGCGCCGCGGTACGCCAGGGCCTTGACCGGCAGGTCGTGGCGGCGCGCCAGTTGGCGCGCGCGCTGCTCCAGCCGCGCCTGCGGGTCGACGAACTTCGGGTCCGGCTGCTCCGCACCAAACAGAAGATGCAGGCGCGCCTTGTGCTCGGCAGCCAACAGCGCGGCACGGTCAAGCGCATGCTCCGCCGCGGTCGAGAAATCGGTGAGGGCCACAATGGTCTGAAGGCGCATGGTCAAAACTCCTGGTCAACAAGCGGGAACAACGGCGCACAAAGCGACCGTCAGCGGCGCGTCATCGGCGGGAAGAAGGTGCGCATCCGGGGTGCCGCACGGCGGGGCGCGCGGCAAGCAGGCCCCAGCGCACCGGAGCTGGCTGCCCGGCGGTACGCGTGACGCTTGGATGAAAGGAGTGGAGAACCGCCGGGCCTAGTGATCTGCGGCCGGCGAAGCTGGTTTCAGAACACCCATCCTGCGCATGGCGCGCGCCATCACGACGGCTGCAGATGCAAGCCGCGCGATACGGACGCACGGGGTGGAAACCAGGAAACGCATAGTGCCGATTGTAGGAAGTCCCTCCCTCCGGGGCAACCATTCCGTACCTGGGCGTGCCAGATAAGGGAACCCGGCCCGCGTGCCTCACCCGGGCGTAAAAAAACCCGCGCTGGCGGGCTTCTTCGGGTGCGTGCCACGGTCAGCGAAAGCGCGGCTGCGGAACGACCTGCAGGTCTCCATCGAGCGAACCCAGGTAACCCGCCAGCGCCTTCAGCTCGGCGTTGGAAAACTGCTTGGCGATACCGGCCATCACGCCGTTGCTGCGGCCCACGTATGCGCCCTTGTCGGTCTTGTATGACTTGAGCGCCACGAACAGGTAGTCCGCATGCTGGCCCGCGATCTTGGGATAGGACGGGTCGATGGGCTTGGCGAAGTTCTCGCCGTGGCAGGACACGCAAGCGCCCTTTTGCAGCAGCTGCGCCACCTGGGCATTGGGTTCGCGCGAGGGCTTGGCGGGTGCCCCGGCGCTCGTGCCGTGCTCGGCATAGTAGGCCGACACATCGGTGATGTCCTGCTCGGACAGCGAATCGGCGATGCCGCGCATGGTGGGATGCTTGCGATCGCCCTTCTTGTAGGCGTCGAGTGCGGAGGCGATGTACTTGGCACCCTGGCCGGAAATCATCGGCACCTTGTGCACTTCGGGGAAGCTGGCCTGGTAGCCCGGGATGCCGTGGCACCCGATGCACATGGCGATCTTTTGCGCCCCAGCTTTGGCATCTCCCTTGATCTCCTCGGCATGGAGAAAACCGGTCGCACAAGCGACAGACAGGCCGAATATCGTGGTCAGTGTCTTCTTCATTTTGCGCGCACAATCAGGCGATTGGTTGTCTCCGCGTTCTAGTTCGTGGACGATTATAGCCAGCGCTTGTCAAGCCCTTTCATCAACGATTTCCCTATTCCCAGGCCCATGAAATTCCAAGGATCCCAGAATTACGTTGCCACCCAGGACCTGATGCTCGCGGTGAATGCAGCCATCACACTGCAGCGCCCGCTGCTGGTCAAGGGCGAGCCCGGCACGGGCAAGACCATGCTGGCCGAGGAAGTGTCGCAGGCGCTGGACATGCCGCTCTTGCAGTGGCACATCAAGTCCACCACCAAGGCGCAGCAGGGCCTGTACGAATATGACGCGGTGAGCCGCCTGCGCGACTCGCAACTGGGCGACGAGCGCGTCAAGGACATCCACAATTACATCGTCAAGGGCGTGCTGTGGCAGGCCTTCACGGCCGACAAGCCGGTGGCCCTGCTGATCGACGAGATCGACAAAGCCGACATCGAATTCCCCAATGACCTGCTGCGCGAACTCGACCGCATGGAGTTCTACTGCTACGAAACGCGCGAGATGATCCGGGCCAAGCACCGCCCGCTGGTGTTCATCACCTCCAACAACGAGAAGGAGCTGCCCGACGCTTTCCTGCGCCGCTGCTTCTTCCACTACATCAAGTTCCCCGAGGCCGAGACGATGAAGAAGATCGTCGACGTGCACTTCCCCACGCTCAAGAGCGAACTGCTCACCGTGGCGATGAAGACCTTCTACGACGTGCGCAACCTGCCCGGCCTGAAGAAGAAGCCCTCGACCAGCGAACTCATCGACTGGCTCAAGCTGCTGGTGGCCGAGGAGATCCCGCTCGAAGCCCTGCAAAGCGCCGACAACAAGGTGGCCGTGCCGCCGCTGGTGGGCGCGCTGCTCAAGAACGAGCAGGACGTGAGCCTGTTCGAGAAGCTGGTCTTCATGAACCAGCGCAACCGCTGAGCCAGAGCCCGTCATGAGCACTGCACAGCGGCTTCTGATGGAAGGTGCGTCCGACGCGATAGGGTTCGTGGGCGGCGCGCTCGCGGGCTATGGCGTGGGCCTGCTGCTGGGGATGGATATCTTCAGCGAGGGCTACGGGGCGGCCAGCATTGCAGGCATCGCCTTGGTGGGCATTGGGGGCGGGCTGGGCCTGCACCTGGCACGGCGCTGGCGCGCGGCCCGCAGCGCACGGAAAGAATGAGCAAGGAGCAACAGTCCATGGCCTTCGTCGAGCCCGTCACCCTGCGCCAGAGCGGCGTGCGGCTGGAGCCCCTGGCCCTGGCGCATGAAGCCGGCCTCGCCGCCGCCGCGGCCGACGGCGAGCTGTGGAGACTGCGCGTCACCAGCGTGCCCGAGCCGCAGGACACGCGCGCCTACATCGAGACGGCGCTGCGCATGCGCGACGAAGGCAACCGTTTCGCGTTTGCCGTGCTCGACGATGCCACCGGCCGCGTGCTGGGCACGACGAGCTACCACGACATCCTGCCCGCCGTGAAGCGGGTGGAGATCGGCTACACCTGGTATCGCCAGAGCGTGCAGCGCACGCATGTGAACACCACTGCCAAGCTGCTGATGATGGGCCATGCCTTCGACACGCTGGGCTGCCACGTGGTGGGCTGGCGCACGGACAACTTCAACTTTGCATCGCAGCGCGCCATCGAACGCCTGGGCGCGAAGAAGGACGGCGTGATCCGCGGCCATGCGCTGCGCCGCGACGGCACCATCCGCGACACGGTGATGTACAGCATGCGCAGCGGCGAATGGCCCGAAGCGCGCGCGCAGTTGCTATACCTTCTGCAGCGCCATGCGCCCGCTGAATAAGCGCTGGAGGCCTGTTTCATGTTGATCGACTTCTTCTACACCCTGCGCGCCGGCAAGCTGCCGGTGTCCGTGAAGGAATTCCTCACGCTGCTGGAGGCGCTGCAGGCCGGCGTGGTCGGCCCCAAGTCCGACGACGCCTGGAGCCTGGACGACTTCTACTACCTCGCGCGCACCGCGCTGGTGAAGGACGAAAAGCACTTCGACAAGTTCGACCGCGCGTTCGCTGCCTACTTCAAGGGCGTGGAGATGCTGGCCGACTTCCGCAAGGAGATCCCCGCCGACTGGCTGCGCAAGATGCTGGAGCGCGAGCTGACGCCCGAGCAGAAGGCCGCCATCGAGAAGATGGGCTGGGACGAGCTGATGGAGACGCTCAGGAAGCGCCTGGAGGAGCAGAAGGAGCGCCACGAAGGCGGCAACAAGTGGATCGGCACGGGCGGCACCAGCCCCTTCGGCCACGGCGGCTACAACCCGCAGGGCATCCGCATCGGCGGCGCGGGCAAGAACAAGAGCGCCGTGAAGGTGTGGGAGCAGCGCGCCTACCGCGACTACGACGACACGCAGGAGCTGGGCACGCGCAACATCAAGGTGGCGCTGCGCCGCCTGCGCAAGTTCGCGCGCGAGGGGCATGAGCTGGAGCTGGACCTGCCGGACACCATCCGCGCCACGGCGGCCAACGCGGGCTGGCTGGACATCAAGATGGTGCCCGAGCGCCACAACAACGTGAAGGTGCTGCTGCTGATGGACGTGGGCGGCACCATGGACGAGCACATCCAGCGCGTGGAGGAACTCTTTTCTGCCGTGAAGAGCGAGTTCAAGCACCTGGAGTTCTACTACTTCCACAACTGCGTTTACGACTTCATGTGGAAGAACAACCGCCGCCGCTTCGCGGAGAAGTTCCCGACCTGGGACATCATCCGCAAGTACAACAAGGACTACAAACTCATCTTCGTGGGCGACGCCACCATGAGCCCGTACGAGATCCTGCAGCCCGGCGGCAGCGTGGAATACAACAACGAGGAGCCCGGCGCCGAGTGGTTGCAGCGCCTCACGCACGCCTTCCCCCGGTTCGCGTGGATCAACCCCGAACCCCAGGGCGTGTGGCAGTACCGCCAGAGCATTGGCATCATCCAGCAGCTCATGGGCGATCGCATGTACCCTTTGTCACTCAAAGGCCTCGAAGAAACGATGCGGCTTTTGTCAAAATAGCCCGCATGACCAAGCCAAGCTCAGCGCCGGCCCGGCGGCCGGCGTTGCTGTTTCTGCTGATCGGCCTGGCCCTCTTGCAGGGCTGCAGCCTGCTGCAGCGCCCCTCCCCCGCGCCGCACGACGCACCCTCTTCCATCACCTCCGAGGCGGGCCCGGACTCCGGCCCCGATGCGTTCGCGCTGGATGTGCAGGTGGAGGACGACACCCTGCGCGAGTACCTCACGCGCCATCTGGAGCTGCAGCGCTTTCGCCAACTGCCCGACCTGCAGGCGCATGAACTCACGCGGCTGCTGGGTTCGGCCGACGCGAACGCCCGCGACCTGCTGGCCACGCAGGGCTACTTCAGTCCCGAGATCACCATCGAGCTGCGCGAGCAGGCCACCGACGCCGACGCGCCGCCGCGCACCGTGCTGGTCAGCGTGTCGCCCGGCCCGCGCACCCACATCGCCAGCGCCGACATCACGCTGATGGGCGAGGACGGCCACGGTGCCGACGCGACCGAGCTCGCGCGCCGCCAGGCCCGGTTGCAGCGCGGCTGGTCGCTGCCGCCCGGCGAGCCGTTCACGCAGGAGGGCTGGGACAGTGCCAAGAACCAGGGCCTGCGCGATCTGCAGGCGCGCCGCTACCCCACGGCGCGCATCGCCAGCAGCCGCGCCGAGGTGGACGCCGACCGCGCCGAGGCCAAGCTGCAGGTGGCCTACGCGCCTGGCCCGGCTTACCGTTTTGGCACCCTGCAGATCCAGGGGGGCGAGCGTTACGACAACGAGGGCATGCGCCGCATTGCGCGCCTGCCCACGGGCGAGGACTACAGCGAGGCGCGCCTGCTGGACACCCAGCAGCGCCTGGCCAGCAGCGGCTATTACGACGCGGTGTTCCTCACGCTGGACACCGAGCACGGCGATCCGCAGTCCGCGCCCGTGATTGCCCAGGTGCGCGACGCGCCGCTGCAAAAAATGGTCTTCGGCGTCGGTATCTCCACCGACAGCGGACCGCGCCTGTCCATGGACCACACGCACAACCGCCTGCCGGGCTTGGGCTGGCGCGCCGTGAGCAAGGTGGCGGTGGACAACAAGCGCAAGCTGCTGTCCACCGACTGGACCGGGCTGCCGCATGCGAACGGCTGGCGCTGGTTCACCGGCCTGCAGCTGCAGCGCGAGGCCACGGGCAGCTACGACGTGGACAGCTCGCGGCTGCGCGCCGGGCGCACCAAGAGCACGGACCGCATCGACCGCAGCTACTTCCTGCAGCACGACACGGCCAAGAACCGCGGCGAGGACGCGCCGCCATCCAGCAGCGCGATTTCCGCCAACTACGGCTGGACGGGGCGCTACTTCAACAGCAATACCAACCCCACGCGCGGCTGGGGCCTGGCGGCCGAGCTGGGCGTGGGCACCACGCTGCGCCCGGAGCGCGACCCCTTCGTGCGCACCCTGCTGCGCTGGCAGTCCTTCGTCGGGCTGGGCCGCGTGGACCTGGGGAACAACGTGCGCCGCGGCAGCCGCCTGTCGCTGCGCCTGGAGGGCGGCGCGGTGCTGGCGCGCGACGGCGCCGACATCCCCGTCACCCAGCTGTTCCTCACCGGCGGCGACACCACGGTGCGCGGCTACGGCTACCGCAGCATCGGCGCGCGCACCGATGCGGACAAGCTCTTCGGCGGGCGCTACATGGCCGTGGGCAGCGCGGAATGGCAGCGCCCCATCACCGTGCGCGGCAACCGCACCGACTTTGAGAGCGCCCTGTTCATCGACGCCGGCGCCGTGGCGGACAAGCCCGGTGAGCTGACCGCGCGCGTGGGCGTGGGCGCCGGCCTGCGTTGGCGCAGCCCGGTGGGCCCGCTGCAGGCAGACCTGGCCTACGGCCTGCACACGCACCAGGTACGGCTGCACCTGCGGCTGGGCTACACGTTCTGACATGCAAAAAAGTGAGCTGCCAGCGCTTGATACACAAGGGATTCTGATGGTTTTCATTCCGAATTCCTTTTCTGGCAAGCGCTAGCAGCTATTGTTTTTAAACCTCCATGACCCACCCCTCCAGCCACCAGCCCTACGCCGCAGGCGCGACGCCCACGCCGCGGCCGCCGCCGCGCCGCCGCGTCGGGCGCTGGGTGCTGGCTGCGCTGGGGGGCCTGCTCATGGCGGCGCTGGTGCTGCTGGGCGGGCTGTGGTGGTGGGCCGGCAGCAACACCTCGCTGGCCAGCGCACTGGCACGCGCGGCGCAATACCTGCCCGAGGGGCAGAGCCTGCAGGCGCGCGACGTGAGCGGCTCGCTGCGCTCGGGCGGCACGATTGGCTGGCTGCGCTGGAGCAGCCCCACGCTGGCCGTGGAGGTGCACGACGCGCGCATCGCCTGGAGCGTCGCGCCGCTGCTGCGCCGCCAACTGCGCCTGGGCGAGGTGCGGGCCGCGCAGGTGCTCATCACGCCGCAGGACGCGCCCGGCCCGCAGGAGCCGCCCACCCCGCCGCTGCAGCAACTGGTGCTGCCGCTGCGGATCGAGTTGCCCTTCCACGCGGACCGCATCGACTGGGCCGGCAACACCGTCGCCGAGCAACTGGAGGGCACCTACCGCTACGACGGCGAGCAACACCGCCTGGCGGTGGACCAGGTCACGCTGGCCCAGGGCCGCTACGCGCTGCTGGCCACGTTGCAGGCCCAGGCGCCCATGGCGCTCACCGCCACGCTCAACGGCACGCTGCGCACGCCGGTGCCCGGCAGCGCGCAACCCTTGCAGGCCCTGGCCCAGGCCAGCGCGCAGGGCACGCTGGCCGGCGCGGGCGCACAGATCCAGCTCACGGCCCAGCTGCGCGGCACCGATGGCGCAGGCCCCACCCATCCACCGCTGCGTGCCGACCTGCAAGCGCGCGTCGCCCCCTGGGCCGGTCAACCGCTGCTGCAGGCCGCGGCCGAGGTGCAGGCCCTGGACCTCGCCGCGCTGTGGCCGCAGGCGCCCGCCACCCAACTCAGCGGCACCGCCGCGCTGGAGCCCGCCGAGGCCAACGCGCCCGGCTGGCAGTTCCAGGCCGCGCTGCGCAACGCCCTGCCCGGCCCGTGGGACCAGCAGCGCCTGCCTGTCAACACACTGCAGGCCCGCGCCGCGTTCGACGGCGCCACCTGGACCGTGTCCGAATCGCTGGCGCGGGTGGGCAGCGGCAGCGTCGCACTGCAGGGCGCCTACACACCCGCCACGCGCGCACTGCAGGGTCAGGCCGAGGTGCGCGCCCTCAACCCTGCGGCGCTGCACACCCTGCTGGACGCTGCGCCCGTGAACGGCACCGCCAGCGCCGAAAGCCGCGATGCTGCCGAGGGCGGCGCCGTGCGCTTCAGCGCCGACCTGCGCGCCGCGGGCCGCCCCGCCCCCACGGCCGCGGCGAAGGCGGGCGCCCCCGCGCCGCTGCGCCTGGACCAGTTGACCGTGCAGGGCCAGTGGCAGGGCGATCGGATCGACATCGCCCGCCTGCAGCTGGACGCCCTGCGGGCGCAAGTGCGCGCCCAGGCGCTGCGCATCGACCTGGCGGGACCGGCCGTGCAAGGCGCGCTACAGGCCACGCTGCCCGGCGCCAGCGCGCAGTTCGACGGGCAACTCGCACCCCAGCGCGGCAACGGCACGCTGGACCTGCGCATGACGGACGCGCAACGCGCGCAGCGCTGGCTGCAGGGCCTGCCGGGCCTGCCCGCCGCATTGGCGGGCTGGAGCCTGGACGGCAACGCCACGCTGGCCGCCACCTGGCGCGGCGGCTGGCACGACCTGCAGCGCCAACTGCAGGCCGCGGGCCTGCCGGCAGGCACGGCCGTGGCCGCCGCAACCGCGCCGCAGCGCTTTGACCTGCAGGCCCAGCTGTCCGCGCCGCGCCTGCAGATCGCGCGCGCACCCCAGCCCGGCACGGACGCGGGCCCCCTCACGCTGGAACTGCGGCGCACCACCGCCACGCTGCAGGGCTCGTTGGCGCGCGCCGCGCTCGACTGGGATGGCGAGCTGCGCCACGGCCCGCAGCCTGACGAGGGCCCTTCCGCCCGCAGCGCCACCCTCACGGGCCAGCGTGCCCAGCTGCGCCTGCGCGCCACGGCGGCCAGCCGCGGCGCGGGCCAATGGCAGGCCCAGTTGGAATCCCTGCAGATGCAGGCCGACGCGGCCGGCCAGCCCGGCCCGTGGAAGCTGCGCCTGGCCGAGCCGGTGGCCATCCAGCTGCGCCAGTCCCCCCAGCTGGTGGTGGAGGCCGGCGCCGGCCAGGCCTTCGTCGAAGGGCCGCGACCCGGTCATCTGCAACTGCGCTGGCAACCCCTGCGCTATGCCCAGGGCGCGCAGGGTGCCCTGCAGCTGCGCAGCCAGGGCGAACTGAAGGGCCTGCCGCTGGACTGGGCCAACGCCTGGCGCATGGACGGCGACGGCATGCTGGAGCGGGCGGGCCTGGCGGGCGACCTGCTGCTGGACGGCACCTGGGACATCGACGCCGGCGACACGCTGCGCGCCAGCGCCAGCCTGCGGCGCAGCGGCGGCGACCTGCGCATCCTGACGCTGGATGCCGCGCCCACCACCGTGGTGCACAGCAGCGGCCAGGGCAAGGGCGCCCAGGCGGCCCAAGCCACGCCCACGCGCGGCACACCCGCCGGCGTGCGCCGGGCCGAACTCACGGTCAGCGCCGAAGGCCCGGCGTTGCGCGCCCGACTGGACTGGGACAGTGAGCGCGCCGGCCAATTGCACGCCGAAGGCAGCACCCAACTGGCGCGCACGCCCGACGGCTGGACCTGGCCCGCCGAGGCTCCGCTGGCCGCCACCGTGCGTGCCGAACTGCCCGACGTGGGCGTGTGGTCCGCCCTGGCGCCGCCGGGCTGGCGCGTGCGCGGCACGCTGAGCGCCGACGCGCGCCTGTCCGGCACGCGCACCGCGCCGCAGTGGAGCGGACAGCTGGCGGCGGACCAGTTCGCCATCCGCTCGCTGCTGGACGGCGTGGACCTGCAAGACGGGCGCCTGCGCGCCGCGCTGCAGGGCGACCGGCTCACCATCACCGAGCTGAGCCTGCACGGCGGCCAGGGCAGCCGCGCACGCATCGCGGGCTACAGCGGCAACCGCACCGCGGCGCCGCAGGACGGCGGCACGCTCACCGGCGGCGGCACCGTATCGTGGGGCGCGGCGGGCGCAGGCGGCGCCGGTATCCGCATGGACCTGCGCGCGCAGGCACGGGCGCTGCAGCTGCTGGTGCGCGCCGACCGGCAGGTCAGCGTCTCGGGCGACCTCACGGCGCGGCTGCAGGGCGGGCAATTCACGCTGCGCGGCCAGCTCACCACCGACCGCGCCACCATCATCCTGCCCGAGGCGGGCGCGCCCACGCTGGGCAGCGACGTGGTGGTGCGCTCCGCCGCATTGGACAAGCAAGCCGCCGCCAAGGCCGCGCGCGACGCGCAGCAGGCCCAGAAGGCCGAGGCCGGCGGGCAGGTGCAGGCCGCGCGCCCGCCCGACATCGCCGTCACGCTGGACCTGGGCAACGACTTCGCCCTGCAGGGCCACGGCATCACCACACGCCTGACGGGGCAGCTGGACATCCGCAGCAGCGGCACGGCCGGCGCCCCGCCGCGCGTGACCGGCGAGGTGCGCACCGTGCAGGGCCGCTACCGCGCCTGGGGCCAGGCGCTGGACGTGGAAACGGGCTTGCTGCGCTTCAACGGCCCCTACGACAACCCGTCGCTGGACGTGCTGGCCATCCGGCCCAACATCAGCGTGCGCGCCGGCGTGCAGGTCACCGGCACGGCCCAGTCGCCGCGCGTGCGCCTGTATGCCGACCCCGACCTGCCGGATGCCGAGAAGCTCTCGTGGGTGGTGCTGGGCCGCAGCGCCGCCAGCGGCGGCGCCGAGGCCGCGCTGCTGCAGCAGGCCGCGCTGGCTCTGCTGGGCGGGGGCTCCGGCAGCGGCACCGGCGGTATCGCCAAGCGCGTAGGTCTGGACGAGATCGGCTTCAAGGGCCCCGGCACGGGCGAGGACGCGAGCGCCGCTGCCCTCACCTTCGGCAAACGCCTGTCCAAGGACCTGTACGTGACCTACGAGCGCAGCCTCTCGGGCGTGCTGGGCACGCTGTACATCTTCTACGACCTGTCGCAGCACCTTACCCTGCGCGGCCAGACGGGCATGCAAAGCGCGGTGGACCTGATCTACACGGTGCGCTACGACTGAAGTTCTATGCCAAAAATCGGCCGTAACGCTTTCCCTTCAAGCGCATGCAGCTATTAAATAAATAGCATAAGGGCGGCATGGCACCGCCCTTACAATCTTGCCTCACTCTCCGTAGTTCAATGGATAGAACGAGCGCCTCCTAAGCGCTAGATACAGGTTCGATTCCTGTCGGAGGGACCACTTTCCGGGCAAATGCCGGCGCAGGAACTAGCGCTCGCCGTCCGTCCCAGCCTTGGTGTCGGTTTCCGGTGCCGTGGGGTCGGTGTCCACCAGCCGGCCCGCCGCAGCGCCGCCCAGCGCCCCCGCCACACTGCCCGCCAGGGTGCCCACAAAGACGCCCACCGGCCCCGCCGTGGCAGCGCCTACGGCCGCGCCGGCAGCTGCGCCCGCCATCGCGCCGCCGCCCATCAGCACCGATTTGGATTCGCGCTCCTGGTCTTCGGGCGGCAGGGGCTGCTGTGCCTGCGGCTCCGGGTCTTGCGACGGCACGCCGTGGCCGGGTCGTGCCTGTTCGGCCAGGTCGGGGTCGATGGGTGGGTTTTGGGGAAATCGCGGATCGGTGGCGTTCATGGCGCACTCCTTAAAACAGTGGTGGACGCACGCTGCGTGCGCCCGATACCCCCGTTGTAGTGTGGCGGTGGCTGCGGGCGTGCCCGCCAGCCGGCCGCAGGCGTGTCGGACGAGGGCGCCATCGCATCACTGCACGGCCCCGATCGCGCATCCCACGCCCCATGGGTCCGAAGGGACGTGCGGCGCACCTGTGCCGGGCAACCCGGGCACCACGACTACCCATCGCCGCCGCGCCGCCCAACAGCGAACGCACCGGCCTACCCTTCGCCCTGCACGGGCGCGACAGCCGCCTAGAGCTGAAAGCCCACCGAGCGCACCACGCCTTCGATGACGTCGCGCAGCCAGGAGGGCGCACGCGCGTGGTAGGGGCGCGCGCGGGCCAGCAGCTGGTCGCTCCACTGCGCCAGCCAGTGCAGTTCCTGCGGGCCGTAGAACACGGTCATGGCCTCGTAGTTCAGGAACAGGCTGCGCGCGTCCAGGTTGAGCGAGCCGACGAGAGCCAGTTCGTCGTCGATGAGCACCGCCTTGGCATGCACCATGGCCGGGGACAGCCATACCCGCGCACCCGCGGCGGCCAGCTGGCGCAGCGCGCGCTCGCGGGCCAGGTCCGCCAGGCGGTGGTTGGAGCGCGCCGGCACCACCACGCTGACCTGCACGCCGCGCCGGCAGGCCAGGCACCAGGCGTCCAGCAGCGCGTCGTCGGGCACGAAGTACGGCGTGACGGCCACGATGCGCCGCTGGGCATGGTAGGCAGCCGCCAGCAGCAGCGCATGCACGGTGTCGTCGGCATGGTCGGGACCGCTGGGCAGCCACTGCGCCAACGGGCCGTGTGCGGGCGGCGCGGGCAGCGCCGGCGCGGCGGTGCTCCGCGCCTTGCGGCGGCGGCGCAGCACCAGGCCGCGCGCCACACGCCAGTCGGTGGCGAACTGGGCCTGCGCCTGCGCGGCCAGCGGGCCATGGACCTCGTAGCTCAAGTCCGCCCAGGCGGGGTGGCCCGGCCGGTCGATGAAGTACTCGCAGGCCAGGTTGCGCCCGCCGCTCCACAGCCGCTCGCCGTCGGCCACGACCAGCTTGCGGTGGTTGCGCAGGTTGGTGCGCCCGTGCAGCGGGTTGTGCAGCAGCGGCATGAAGCGGCGCACCTGCAGGCCCTGGCGCCGCAGCGCGCGCAGCATGCCGGGCGGCGTGCGCATGCTGCCCAAGGCGTCCACCAGCAGGCGCACGCGCACGCCGCGGTGCACGCAGTCCAGCAGCGCGCGCGCCACCTCTCGCCCCACCTCGTCGTAGGCAAACACGTAGGTGCACAGGTCCAGCCGGTGGCGGGCCGACGCAATGGTGGCCAGCAGCCCCTGCAGCGCCTGCGTGCCGTCGGCATGCAGCACCACCCGCGCATTGCGCACGGCGGGCGCCAGCTCCAGGCTGGCCAGCAGCCGCGTTGCCCAGGGCGGCCCGCCTTCCGTTGCCTCCAGCGGCGGGCCGTGCGGGCGACGTGCGGGCCGCGCGAACTTGCGCGTGCCGAACAAGAGGAACAGCGGTACGACCAGATAGGGAAACGTGACGATGCCCAGCACCCAGCCCATGGCGGCCGAGGGATGGCGGCGCTGGTGGCCGATGCGCGTGCCCATCACGTACACCAGCAGCCCCACGGCCACGAAGATCGCGTGGCCCAGGCCCGAGAGTACGGCCACGCGGATCATGCGCGGGGGTGGAGCACGCGGCGAGGGCCCGCCGACGACCGTTGCTGCACAGCGCGCGCCGCGGCCGCACGGCCAGCGACCGCATGCATGGGCCCCGCATGCGGGGCGCATTCTTCTGGCGGTACGGGTGGTGTCATGGCGCTCTCCCACGGCCCGGAACAGGCAGCATGCCGCCCAGCATATCGGCCCGGCGCCGCGCGCGACTGTAGGAAAGCGGCGCGGCGCCAGGGAATGGGTCTTTTTGCTATTTATTTAATAGCTATTAGCGCTTTAAACATAAGCGTTACAGGCCAATTTAACCGAAATACCCGAAATTCCGATGGCCCGGTATCAGAGCAACTCCAGCACCCGCTCGGGCGGGCGGCACAGCAGGGCACCGCGCGGCGTCACGACGATGGG
Organism: Diaphorobacter sp. LR2014-1; assembly: GCF_002916785.1. Taxonomy (NCBI): domain Bacteria; kingdom Pseudomonadati; phylum Pseudomonadota; class Betaproteobacteria; order Burkholderiales; family Comamonadaceae; genus Diaphorobacter; species Diaphorobacter sp. LR2014-1. The sequence continues at coordinate 184,722 of NZ_MTBE01000002.1, forward strand.
GCGGTTGAGCAGCACCGGGTGCGCGGCGATGGCGGCGATGAGCTCGGCATCGGTGCGGCCCGGGTCGGCCAGATCCAGCGCGGTGTAGGCGGCCTCCTTGGTGCGCATGACTTCGCGCACGGGCACGCCCAGGCGCGCCACCAAGGCGGTGAGCTGGACGGCATCCAGCGGCTGGGCGAGATAGTCCACGACGGTGGGCTCGATGCCGCGCTCGCGCAGCAGCGCCAAGGCGCCGCGCGAATTGCTGCAGCGGGCGTTGTGGTAGATGGTGATGTCGGCAGGGGTCATGCGCGCAGTGTAGGCCGCCACGCTGGGCCGTACCGGGGCCACCTCGGTGCCCAATGAGGCGGCGCCGGGTCAGCGCGACGACGCGCGCAGCGTGCGGCTCAGCAGGATCACCGGCACCAGCCCCACGGCCACCAGCGCCAGCGAGGGCAGCGCGGCCTCGCCCAGGCGCTCGTCGCGGGCCAGCTGGTAGGCCACCACGGCCAGGGTGTCGCTGTTGAAGGGGCGCAGCACCATGGTGGCCGGCAGCTCCTTCATCACGTCCACGAACACCAGCAGCGCCGCCGCCGCGGTGGAGCGCTTGAGCAGCGGCCAATGCACGCGCGTGAGCACGCCCAGGCTGCCCACGCCCAGCATGCGCGCCGAGTCGTCCAGGCTGGGCGAGACGCGCGCGTAGCCGCTTTGCACCGACTGCAGCGCTACCGCGCAAAAACGCACCAGGTAGGCCCAGACGATGCCCACGGCCGTGGCGGTGATGATCGCGGGTAGCCCCCAGCCGGGCGCCGCGGCCTGCATCCAGCCCACGGGCAGCAGCAGACCCACGACGATCACGGCACCGGGCACGGCGTAGCCCAGGCTGACCAGCTGCACCACGCCACGCGTGAGCGCATCGCGCCGGCGGCGCACGGCAAACGCCAGCACCAGGGCAATGCCCACGGCCAGCACGGCCGTAATACCCCCCAGCCGCACGCTGTTGCCCGCCCATTCGATGAAACGCGACCAGGGCAGCACCGACCAGTCGGCCGCCAGCGGCCGCAGCATGAACAGCACCGGCGCGACGAAGCCCATCAGTACTGGCAGGGCGCACACCAGCCACGCCGCCACGGCGCTTGCACCGCGCAGCCGCGTGGGCTGCGCCTCGGTCGAGCCGGCGCGGCCCACGCCGCCCGTGGCAAAGCGCATGCGCCGCTGCGCGCGCAGCTCCAGCTGCAGCAGCAGCACCACCAGCACGAGGAGTACGGTGGCCAACTGCGCCGCGGCGAGCCGGTCGTCCATGGACAGCCAGGCCTTGTAGATGCCCGTGGTGAAGGTCTGGATGCCGAAGTACGCCGCGACGCCGAAGTCGGCCAGCGTCTCCATGAGCACCAGCGCCACGCCCGCGGCCACCGCCGGGCGTGCCAGCGGCAGCGCCACGCTACGGATGCGCCGCGCGGGCGATGCGCCCAGCAGACGCGCCGCCTCCATGAGGTGCGCCGCACGCTCGCCCAGCGCCGTGCGCGCCAGCAGGTACACGTAGGGGTAGAGCGAAAAGATGAACACCCACACCGCACCACCCAGGCTGCGCACCTCGGGCAGCAGGCGGCCCTCCAGCCCGAACGTGGCGCGCAGCCAGACCTGCAGCGGGCCGCTGAACTGCAGGAAGTCGGTATACGCGTAGGCCGTCACATAGGCCGGCATGGCCAGGGGCAGCAGCAGCAGCCACTCCAGCGAGCGCCGGCCACGGAAGTCGAACAGCGTGACCGCCGCAGCGCAGGCCGTGCCCACCACGGCCGCGCCCACGGCCACGGCGAGACCCAGCCACAGCGTGGTCCACAGGTACCCCGGCAGCACCGTGGTGGCCATGGCGCGCAGGATGGCGCCGGACTGCGCGCCGCCCTCGCCCCAGGGCAGCCACGCCCCCAGCACGGCCAGCAGGGGCAGCGTGAGCAGCAAGGCCAACAGGATCAGTGAAGTGGAGCGCAGGGCGCGGCGGATTCGTGGCAGCAAGGGACGGCCGGTAGCGAGGTGCGAGGCGATGAGAGCGCATCCACCGCCTACCCGGTGAACCTTGGCGGCTGTGATGCAATTGGGAACAATTCTACGCAACCGCGGGCCGCAGGTCGGCCGCGCCCCCGCCGGCATGTGGGCCCTGGGGCGGCGCGCCCCAGGCGGCGCAGCGCGGGGCCACGCCTGCACAGTACGGCGCTGCGGCGTGGGGTCATTCAGGGCGGGACACGCCCTAAACTCACGCCATGTTTCTGGAAGTGTCTCAATTGGACGTGCGGTACGCCAACCGCCCGCAAGCCGCCGTGCGCGGCGTGACCCTGGGCCTGGCCGCCGGCGAGATCGGTGTGCTCATCGGCCCCTCGGGCTGCGGCAAGACCACCCTGCTGCGCGCGGTGGCGGGGCTGGAACCCGTCGCCGAAGGAGCCATCCGCCTGGGGGGCGAGGTGGTGGGCGCACCGGGGCGCAGCATGCCCCCCGAGCAGCGGCGCATGGGCATGGTGTTCCAGGACTATGCGCTGTTTCCGCACCTCAGCGTCGGGCGCAACGTGGCCTTCGGCATTCACGCACTCCCCCGCGCGGAGCAGGTCGAACGCGTGCGCGAGTCCCTGGCCCTGGTGGGTCTGGAGGGCAGCGAGGCGCGCTTTCCGCACGAGCTCTCGGGCGGCCAGCAGCAGCGCGTGGCATTGGCGCGCGCGCTGGCACCGCGCCCGCGGCTGATGCTGCTGGACGAGCCGTTTTCCAATCTGGATGTGGACTTGCGCGAGCGGCTGGCCCACGAGGTGCGCAGCATCCTCAAGACCGCCGGCGCCACGGCACTGTTCGTCACGCACGACCAGTTGGAGGCCTTCGCCATCGGCGACCGCATCGGCGTGCTGGAGGGCGGCCACCTGCACCAGTGGGACGATGCCTACTCCCTCTACCACCGCCCCGCCACGCGCTTCGTGGCCGACTTCATCGGCCATGGCGTGTTCGCCCCCGCCACGCTGGTGCAGCAGGGCAGCCATGTGGTGGCGCGCACCCCGCTGGGCGACCTGACCGACATCGACGGCTGCCTGCTGCCGGCAAGCTACCCCGGCGGCGAATGCGACGTGCTGCTGCGTGCCGACGACGTGGTGCATGACGACAGCTCACCCGTGCGGGCGCGCATCGTGCGCAAGGCCTTTCGCGGCTCGGAATTTCTGTACACGCTGGAACTGGCCAACGGCCTCACCGTGATGGCCCACGTGCCCAGCCACCATGACCATGCCATGGGCGAATGGATCGGCATTCGCACGCAGGTCGACCACGTGGTGGCGTTCGCACGGGAGAGCGCCGCACGCTGACCGCGGCTCCCTCAAGCGCCCCTGCCGTCGGGGGGGCGCCAGGCTCAGGACTTGTCCTTGCGCGGCAGGTTCTCCAGCGCGGCCAGGTCGATCTGGCCCATGAAGCCCTGCACGTCCTTCAACGGCAGGTTCTCGGCCTCCACCGTGACCACCACGCCGTTCTTGAGCACCGCGCGCAGTTCCGCCTGGCTGCCGTCCTTGGCGTAGCTGTGGTGCAACGTGCGGCCATTCTCCTGCCAGGTCTTTTCCACGATGCCGTCGCTCTCGCGCTCGCCCTGCACCATGCCTGCCAGTTGGGCCAACTGGCCGAATGCACCCGCATCCACGACCGAAATGCGCACAACCTTGTCACCGTTGCCGTACTCGGCCTCCGCCTGGCTGGTCGGCAGGCCTGTGGCAGCGCCGTCGTGAACCTCATAGCTGGTGCGTTCCAGCGAACCCAGCTTGGCGGGCAGCGCGGCCTTGAGCGCATCGACCCCCACCGTCTGGTGCTTGGCACCTCCCATGGCCGCCGCCATCGCCTGGCCTGCGGCTTCGGTCATCTGTTGGGTATCGCCGCTCTTGTGCGCCTGCTCCATGCGGCGGGCAGCCTCTTCCATCTTCTTGCCGGCCTCTTCCAGCTTGGCGGTATCCAGCGTGACCTGCCCACGCGGCGTGTCGATGACCACGGCCGGGCCGCCCGCACTGCCCCACATGGCGGGGCCATGCGGCATGAACAGCGAACCGATGGCCGCAATGACGATGCCCAGCACGATGGCCACCACCACGACCACCGCCGTGTAGGGCACGGCGCGCGCAGCCGGGCTGCGCATCAGCAGCGGCAGGCCCAGGTACAGCAGGTACAGCGAATACAGCGCCGCCACCAGGCCCAGGATGGCCAGCGCCGGCAACAGGCTGAACACGCCGCCCAGCATGGCGGCCGTGCTGGCGTAGACCGCGACCTTGAGCGCCTGTCCCTGGTTCTGGGTGCCGCCGAACGTGGGTGCCAACGCATTGATGACCAGCGCCAGCACATACACGCCGACCAGGCTCAACACATAGGACACGGCCATGTTGGCCAGCCCGGCGAGCACCGGTACGCGCATGCTGAAGCCAAAGCCTCCCATGCCGATCAGCGACATGCCGATGAATCCGCAGACGGCCGGAATGGCCGCGAGGATCATCAGGTAACCCGTGAACAGGCGTGCCGTATCGGCAGGCTCCCCATCAATGGCGGCCCAGGTCTCGCGGGGCTTGAGCAAAATCCCCTTCACGCGCTCCATCAGTTGCATGCATCCCTCCCTCGGTTATTGGCAAAGAGGCGCACCATACTGCAGGCGCATGTCGATGCGATGGATGTAAACAGACCGTTACAGTCCCGTTGCACACACATGTGCACTTTTGGCGACAGCAGGAGGCTATTCAGCGCTGGCGCAGATCGTCCACTGCGGCATGCAATGCCTGGCCCCACACCCGGCGGTCGCGCCCCTGCGCACGCTCGGGCATGCCGAAATGCGCCACCGCCGTGATGGGCGGCGCGGTGAGCGTGCGCCAGATGGAGCCCACCAGCGTTTCGTCGCCGATGTAGCTCGGGGCGTGGGTGGTCTGGCCGCTTGCGCGGTCCACGAAGCGCAGGCCGATGGGCTGCACGGGCACGTCCGCCTGCAGCGCAGCCTGCAGCAAGTTGGGGTGAAAGGGCAGCAGCGTGCGCCCGTCGCCGGTCGTGCCTTCGGGAAACACCGCCAGTATTTCGCCCCGCAACAGGGCATCCCGCATGCTGCCCACCATGCGCAGGGCATCGCGCCGCGACGCGCGCTCGATGTACAGCGTGCCCGCTGCCGTGGCGAGCGTGCCGACGATGGGCCAAGCCTGCACGTCGGACTTGGAGATGAAGCGGCAGTAGCGCGCCGCATGCATCACCGGGATGTCGAGCCAGGACAGATGGTTGGCCACCAGCAGCACCGGCCCCTGGCTCGGCGGGGTGCCGCGCACCTCCAGCGTGACCCCCGCGCAGGCCAGCAGGCCCAGCGCCCACGCCTGCACCCGCGCCTGCTGCTGCTCCACCGATAGGCGGGGGAAGCGCCACGCCACCACCAGCAGCCCCTGTGCAGCGTGCAGCACCAGCCGCAACACCCGCCAGCAGGCCCGTAATCCCCGCAGCATGTGCGTGTGCCGGCGTCGCTCAGCCGCGCTCGAACGCGACCTGGCCGCCCACCAGGGTGCAGCGCACCCGGCCCGGCAGTTCATAGGTCGAGAACGGCGTGTGCTTGCCCTGGCTGGCCAGTGCGTCGGCCTGCACGGTCCAATGCGCCGCAGGGTCCAGCACGCACAGGTCGCCCACCCCGCCTTCGATAATGCGGCCCACGCTGGCCTGCAGCGTGCCCAGCGACGTGCCCAGCACCCGCGCGGGCTCTGCGGTGACCACGGCCAGCGCACGCTGCAGCGGCGCGCCGCCTTCCTGCGACCACTTGAGCGCCACGGACAGAAGCAACTCCAGCCCCGTCGCGCCGGGCTCGGCCTCGGCAAATGGCAAAGCTTTGGCATCCTCGTCCACCGGCGTGTGGTCGGACACCAACGCGTCGATGGTGCCATCCAGCAGCGCCGCGGCCAGCGCATCGCGGTCGCGCTGCTGGCGCAGCGGCGGCGTGAGGCGTGCGCGGCTGTCGAAGTAGCCGATGTCCGCATCGGTGAGCATGAGCGAATTGATGCTCACGTCGCAGCTCACCGGCAGGCCGGCCGCCTTGGCCTGCCGCACCAGATCCACGCCCGCGCTGCTGGACAGGCGGCACAGGTGCACGCGCGCGCCCGTGGTTTTGAGCAACTCGAAGATGGTGTGCAGTGCGATCGTCTCCGCTGCCACGGGCACGCCCGACAGGCCCAACCGTGTGGCCAGCGGGCCGCTGGCGGCCACGCCCTTGCCCAGGTGCAGTTCCTGCGGGCGCAGCCAGACGGTGTAGCCGTAGGTCGCGGCGTACTGCAGCGCGCGCTGCAGCACCTGGGTGCTGGTCAGCGGCACCTCGGCCTGGCTGAAGCCCACGCAGCCGGACTCCGTCAGCTCGGCCATCTCGGTCAGCACCTCGCCGGCCAGCCCACGCGTGACTGCGCCCAAGGGGAACAGCCGCGCCTGGTGCAGCTTCTCGGCGCGGAACTTGAGCATCTGCACCAGGCCAGGCTCGTCGAGCACCGGGTCGGTGTCGGGCGGGCAGACCAGGCTGGTCACGCCACCCGCGACGGCCGCCGCCATCTCGGACTCCAGCATGCCCTCATGCTCATGCCCCGGCTCGCGCAGGCGCGCCGCCAGGTCCACCAGACCCGGCAGCACCAGGCAGCCGCTGGCATCGATCACGCGGGTGGGCGTGAAACCCTGGGGCTCGCGGTCCACCGCGATGATGCGGCCCGCCGCCAGCGCCACGTTGCACACCTTGTCGAGGCCGCTGGCGGGGTCGATGACGCGGCCGTTCTGGATGAGGATTTTCATGGTTCTAAGCCAAATTGGCCGTTAGCGCCCGTCCCACAAGCGCTAGCAGCTATCAACACAATAGCAAATGAGTCATCCGGGTGATCCATGGCGCCGTGCGCCACCCACACCCCATGAAACTGGGGCAACCCAGGTCAGGGCCACCGTGCAAGGGCCGCCCCGCCGCGTTCGCGGCGTCCCCCGGGGGGATTGCGCGAAGCGGCTCAGCGAGGTCATGCTTCATTCCCTGCCACGATGGACATGACCGCCATGCGCACCGCGATGCCGAAGGTAACCTGCGGCAGGATCACGGCCTGCGGACCGTCCACCACGGCGGAGTCGATCTCCACGCCGCGGTTGATGGGGCCTGGGTGCATGACGATGGCATCGGGTTTGGCCAGCCGCAGCTTCTCGGGCGTGAGTCCGAAGCTCTTGAAGTACTCTTGGCTGGAAGGCAGCAGCGCACCGCTCATGCGCTCGTTCTGCAGGCGCAGCGTGATCACCACGTCGCAGCCTTTGATGCCTTCCTCCAGGTTGTGGAACACGCGCACGCCCATCTGCGCCATGTCGGAAGGCACCAGCGTGCGTGGGCCCACCACGCGCACCTCGGCCGCGCCCAGGGTGGTCAGGGCATGGATGTCCGATCGCGCCACGCGCGAATGCAGCACGTCGCCCACGATGGCCACCGTGAGGTTGGAGAAGTCCTTCTTGTAATGGCGGATGGTGTACATGTCCAGCAGCCCCTGCGTGGGGTGCGAGTGCCGGCCGTCCCCGGCGTTCACCACGTGCACGTGCGGCGCCACATGCTGTGCGATCAGGTAGGGCGCGCCCGATTCACTGTGGCGCACGACGAAGATGTCCGCCGCCATGGCGCTCAGGTTGTCGATGGTGTCCAGCAGCGTCTCGCCCTTGGCGGTGGAGCTGCGCGCGATATCCAGATTGAACACGTCGGCAGACAGGCGCTTGGCCGCGATCTCGAACGTGGTGCGCGTGCGCGTGCTGTTCTCGAAGAACAGGTTGAACACGCTCTTGCCGCGCAGCAGCGGCACCTTCTTGACCTCGCGCTCCTGGACGCTGACGAAGTTGGTGGCCGTGTCCAGGATGTGCGTGACGATGTCCTTGGGCAGGCCCTCGATCGACAGCAGGTGGATCAGCTCGCCGTTCTTGTTGAGTTGGGGGTTGCGCTTGTACAGCACCGTCAGACCTCTTTGACGTCGAAATGGAAAGCGCCGGCCTCGCTGCGGGCCAGTGCCAGCGATTGCGTGGGCGGCAGCGCCACGCGCGCCGCAGCGAACTCGGCGGCCACCGGCAGCTCGCGGCCGCCGCGGTCCACCAGCACCGCCAGGCGCACGCGCGCCGGGCGGCCGTAGTCGAACAGCTCATTGAGTACGGCGCGGATGGTGCGGCCGGTGTAGAGCACATCGTCCAGCACCAGGATGTCCGCACCATTCACGTCGAACGGCAGCGTGGTCTGCGCGCTGGAGGCCAGGCCCCGCTGGGAGAAATCGTCGCGGTGCATGGCGGACGACAGCACCCCGGCCTGGCCCGGCAAGCCCAGGTCCTTTTGCAGACGCTCGGCCAGCCAAGCACCGCCCGAGGCGATGCCCGCCAAGTAGGTGTCAGATTCGCGCAGCATGCGCACGCCGCGCAGCAGCTCGGCGTACAGCGCCTCGGCATCCAGCGTGAGATGGCCCGGGCGCGTGGCACCCGGCGGGGTCGTAGCAGAACTCATGGCAGGTTCCTCAAAAACTGTTCCAGGATGATGCAGGCCGACGCGGCGTCGGCATCAGCCGCGCCCGCAGAAAGGGCCTCGGTGGTGCTGTAGCGCTCGTCCACCTCGAAGACCGGCAGGCCGAAGCGCCCGCGCAGCTGGCGCGCGAACTTGAGCGCACGGGCGGTGTTCTCATGGGCAGCCCCGTCGGGATGCAGCGGCACGCCCACCACCAGGGCATCGGGCTGCCACTCGCGGATGCGCTCGGCCACCTGGGCGAAGCGGGCATCGCCCTCCGCGCGGATCGTGCCCTGGGGCGTGGCGCTGCGCAGCATGCGCGTACCCACGGCGACGCCGGTGCGCTTGAGCCCGTAATCGAAAGCCAGAAAGGATTGGAAATGCGCGGGGACGACGGCTGGAGCAGGCTGGCCGCTCATGCATGCCCCGCTTCGGGCGACAGCATCCACGACTGCAGGCCCAGCAACCCCAGAGCACGGTCATAGCGCTCTTGCACAGGCGTTTCGAAGATGACCGACACGTCCGCACCCACGGTGAGCCAGCTGTTTTCGGCCAATTCGGACTCCAGTTGGCCTTCGCCCCAGGCCGAGTAGCCCAGCGTCACGAGGACGCGCCGTGGGCCCGCACCATGGGCCAGCGCCTCCAGCACATCCTTGGAAGTGGTCATTTCCAGCCCGCCGGGGATGGTCATCGTGGAGGCGTAGGGCGACTCGTCCTCGCTCTCTTGCGGGCCGCGCATGGCCTCGTGCAGCACGAAGCCGCGCTCGGTCTGTACCGGGCCGCCCTGGAATACCGGCTGCAGCGTGAGATCCTCTCGCCCGAGGGACAGGTCCACCTTCTCGAACAGCCCTTCCAGGCTGATAGGCGTGGGTTTGTTGATGATCAACCCCAGCGCGCCGCGCTCGCTGTGCTCACACAAATACACCACACTGCGCGAAAAAGAGGCATCTTCCACGCCCGGCATGGCGATCAGGAAGTGGTGCGTCAGATTCATGGGCGCGGTATCGGCAGGCATGCGGCAATTTTACGGCCAACCACCGCATCGGCCCGTTATCCGAGGGCATCGCCCCGGCGCACAAAAGACAAGGCCCGGCAGGCGCGCAGCCTGCCGGGCCTGGGTGACACTGGACTGCGTCGCCGTCAGGCGGTCACTGCCTCCGTGTTCAGGCTGGCGTAGTGGCGCACCAGGCTCATCAGTTCCTCGTCGGAGTAGGGCTTGCCCAGGTAGTGGTTCACGCCGAGTTCCATCGCATGGTCGCGGTGCTTCTGCGCAATGCGCGAAGTGATCATGATGATCGGCAGGTCCTGCAGCGCAGCGTCGGAGCGGATGTTGCGCGCGAGATCAAAACCGTCCATGCGCGGCATCTCGATGTCGGACAACACGACCGCGGGGCGCTCTTCCTGCAGGCGCTCCAGCGCCTGCAGGCCGTCGGCCGCCAGGGCCACTCGGTAGCCTTCGCGCTGCAGCAGGCGCTGCGTGACGCGGCGCACGGTGATCGAGTCGTCCACCACCAGGATCAAGGGCACCTGCTGCACCGGCACCAGCAGCGAAGCGGCGGGCGTGCCGCCCTCGGCAGCCACCACCGCGCCGGCTTGGTCCACCGCCGGTGCGTGCGTGGCCGCGCGCACCTGGTCGCCGTACACCGTGGCCAGCGCCACCGGGTTGTAGATCAGCACCACGGTGCCCGAAGCCAGCACGGACATGCCCGCGAGGCCTGGCAGACGCGACAGCTGCGGCCCCAGGTTCTTCACCACGACTTCCTGGTTGCCCAGCACTTCGTCCACGTGCATCGCGACGCGCTGAGACGCGCTGCGCAGGATCACCACGGGGCGGCTCTTGCCCGTGACCTCCGTGCTGCGCGAGGACGACTGGAGCAATGCACCCGCCCAGTAGAAGGGCAGATCCTCCAGGCCATCCGAGAAGGTATGGCTGGCGTAGGCAGCGTCGAGCTCCGTGCCGGAACTACGGCGCACGATCTCCACCAGGTTGGCTGGCACGCCGATGGTCAGGTTGCCCGCGCGCAGCATCACCACCTGGGTCACCGCTGTCGTGAGCGGCAGCACCATGCGGAAGGACGTTCCCTTGCCCGCCTCGGTGGAGGTCTCGATGCGGCCACCCAGGGCATTCACCTCCGAGCGCACCACGTCCATGCCGATACCACGGCCGGAAAGGCCCGTGATCTCCGACGCCGTGGAGAAGCCCGGCATGAAGATCAGGTTGGCCGCCTCGCCATCGCTCAGCTGCGCATCGGGGGCAATCAACCCTTGCGCCACGGCCTTGTCCCGGATGCGGGCGATGTTCAGGCCTGCCCCGTCGTCGCGGAACGCCACCGACACGTCGTTGCCCTCGTGCCGCAAGTCGATGGAGATCGAACCCACAGGAGCCTTGCCGGCAGCGGCACGCATCTCGGGTTCCTCGATGCCGTGCCCCACGCAGTTGCGCAGCAGGTGCTCGAACGCAGGGGTCATGCGGTCCAGCACGCCGCGGTCCATCTCGATGGAACCACCCGAAATGTCCAGCTTGATCTGCTTGCCGGTTTCCTTGGATGCCTGGCGCACCACCGCATAGAGGCGTTCCGAGATGCCCTCGAACTCCACCATGCGCGTGCGCAGCAGATCGCGTTGCAACTCACGTGCCTGGCGGCCCTGGGCGATCAGATCGTCTTCGGCGTCTTCCATCGCACGCTGCATGTTGCGCTGCACGGTGGCCACGTCGTTGACCGACTCCGCCATCATGCGTGTCAGTTCCTGAACGCGGGTGAAGCGGTCGAATTCCAGCGGGTCGAAGCCCGCCGCCATGTCCTTGGACAGTGCCAAGCGGGACTGCATCTGCGATTCCGCCTGTACCTCGATGTCACGCAACTGCTGGCGCAGGCGCTCCAAGTTGCCCGACAAATCGGTCAGCGAACTGCGCAGTTGCGACATGCGCACGTCCAGCCGCGAACGCGCGATCATCACTTCGCCCGCCTGGTTCACCAGCCGGTCGAGCAGTTGCGAACGCACGCGCACGGAATGCCCACCTGCCGCACGCAGGGGGGCCGGCGCAGGGGCTGCACCCAACGGCGCACGCAACGCAACGGGCGGAGCGAGCGGCTGGGAAAGCCCTGGCGCGGGAGCGGATTGGACCACCTCTGCGTCCTGTCCATGCTCAGCGGCCGGTGCCACCGGCTCCGCTCCAGTTGCGCGCAGCGCGTCGAAACTCGCCTGCAATGCGTCGAAGTTGACCAGCAAGGGCTCAATGTCTGCGGCCGCCACGGTTTCCGTGTCGATCTGCTCCACGGCCGTTTCCATGCGGTGCGCCATTTCGCCAAGCCGCATCGCGCCTGCCAGGCGCGCACTGCCCTTGAGGGTGTGCAGGGCGCGCAGCAGTTCGCTGCGTGCGCCCAGGTTCTCCGGCCGGGACGACCACTGGCGCAACGCCCCACCCAGCGTGGGCAGCAGTTCAACCGCTTCCTCCTCGAAAATGGGGAACAGATCGGGGTCGATGTTGTCCATCGCATCGATGTCGTCATCGATATCGACGGTGGTCGACACGGCAGGCGCGACAGTATCGCCAATCACGCGGTCGCGGCCTACGGGGAGCGTAGGCGCCACCACGGGCGATGGGGCAGTCGGCTCGTCGACGGCCGTCGCATGCGCCGTGCCCTGAGGCGTTGCCGGAGCCGGCTCCAGCGTCTCAAATGCCTGTGCCTGTGCCTGTGCCTGTGCCTCTGCCTGTGCCTGTGCCTGTGCCTGTGCCTGTGCCTCTGCCTCGGCGAAAGCACGGTCTTCCAGCGACACCATGCCGCTGATCACTTCGGTCTGCAGGATCTCGTTGAGCTGTTCCAGCACCGAGGCGCTGGGCTCCTTCAGGAAGCCTGCGGCGAATTGGTGCAGCAACCTCCGGATGTCCTCGGCAGCGGCGTTGAATGCCTGCGCATGCTCGGGGAGACCCTGCTGCAGCAGTTGAACATGCTGCAGCGTATGTTCCAGGGTACGCGCAAGATTGGACAGTGCCGAGAACCCGACAGTGGCAGAGCTGCCTGCCAGCGAGTGCGCCAGCGCCACCGCGCTGTCCGGCAGCGGCTGGTGCAATTCCAGCGACCATTCCTGCAACGCAGTCACGAGGCGGCGCGACCATTCGTCGGCCTCGTTGAGGTACACGTTGTACAGCGGTATGCCGATGCGCAGGTGCTCGATGACCTTGACCGCTTCGTCGACCGCTTCCTCCACCGGACCGTCCGTCCCAACCGCGGTTTCGGCGGCTTGCGCAGACGGTACGTCCGCCGCTGGCTCCTCGTCCAGGATGAACTCGGGTTGGACGCCATCCGTGCCGATAAAGAATGTCTCGTCCTGCCGCACCGCGGATGCGTTATCCGCCGGCTCCGCCACCGTGTCAGCCGCTACTGTTGAAGCGGGTTGGCCGACCTCCTGCGCTGGCGCATCGGTGGCTTGCAGCGCAGCCTCGAACAGGGAGAAATCCACCTCCTCCGTCACCGTCTCGGGAGCTGCGGGCACCTCCTCCACCGGCAACACGGCCTGGTCGGCCTCATCCGCATCGATGAAGGTGTCGACAAAGTCGCCGCCCACTTCCTCATGGCCCGCCGTCGCGTCCTGAGACGGCACGTCGACATCCGGCAGCACCAGATCAAACTCCAGCGCGGCAGCGTTGGCGTGGGCGTCAACCGCTTCGAGCGGTGCAGGCGGTTCAATGGCAAATGCTTGTGGTTCGGCCGCGGGCTCCGGAAGGTCTGGCACCGACAACACGGGCTCGTCAGGCAGCAGCGGTTCTGCGGGCACTTGCGGCGCCAAGGCCGCAGTGGTGTCCGCGGAGTCGGATGAGGGCACGCCCAGTGGCAGCAGCGTGCCATCCGTGCGCATCGCATCCGCCGCAACCCGGAAGGCTTCGGCCTTCCACGGGTCCGCAGCTCCTGCTGCGATGTCATCGGCCCATCGACCAAAGGCGCCCAACGCCTCGGAGGAGAGTTGCAGCAGCGCGTCCTTGATGGGTTTTTGCTCGGCCAGCCAGGCATTGAGCGTCTGCTCCATGGACCACGCGGCTTCACCAAATTCGTTCAGTCCCACCATGCGCGAGCTACCCTTGAGGGTATGGAAGGCTCGCCGCAGCGTGGTCTGCTCGCTCAGGTCGCCCGGTGCAGCACGCAGCGCGTCGATGGCCGACAAGCCGGTGGCGACAACTTCGCGCGCCTCTTCCAGGAAGATGTCGAGCAGTTCATCCTCGCCATCGTCCTCCGGCAGGGCTGCGGCAGCGACGTTGCTCGAAGGAACCACTGGAAGCGCGGGCTCTTCCGGAGCGGCCACCGCCGAAACGGCGCCTTCCGACGTCGCCACGTCCACGTCAAGCAGCGAAAAATCAATGTCCGCCAGTGCAGACGGCGTGGCGCTCTCGACCACAGCCGCAGCCGCGGGTTCGGGTGCGTCGGGGAATGGGAGCTCCAACGCGGGCACGGCTGGCGCTTCCTGATCATGCGCGCCCGGATGAGGCAGTTGCGCACGCGCCCGCCCCATGAGGACACGCAACTCGCCCAGCTCTTCGTCGTAAACGAAGAGCTTGCGCGCCATGGCACGCTGATAGCTCAGCATGTCGATGAGAAAGCCCAGCGCTCCCAGGCTGTTGCCCAGTTTCTCGAAAACCTGCGGGCGCTCTTCCTCGGGCAGGTCGTTGGTCAGCATGCGCTCGACCGTGTCGCGCATGCGCACCACGGCCAAGGAGGCCTGATCCAGTCCCAGCACGGACAGCACGCCGCGCATCTGCTGCAAGCTGCCAGGCACGGAGGCAAGCAGGGTCATGTCTTCCGGGCTGCGGAAGAACTGGTCCATGGACTTCTCTGCCTCTGCCAGAGTCGCACGCAGTTCACCGACCACGCTACCCATGGTCTGGTGGTCACTGACGCGGCGATACAGCTCTTCCATCCAGGGTTCAAGAGGTTGCGATTCCCCGCCGGCAACCACGCTGTCCAGTCGCTCGGACAGCCGCGCAGCTCGCTCCGCCATGTACTGCTGGGCGGCATCCAGCTCCTCGAAGGACGCCTGCAGATACAGCACAGAGGTGGCCACTTCCATGGCCAGCGCTGCCGAAGGAGGCTCGCCCGACCGTGTGGTGGCCTCCAGGGCACGCGTCAGGGCCAGTGCCAGGCTTTCGCTGTCCGGGTGCAGTTTGCGCAATGAATCGCACACCAGGCTGAACTGGTCCGCTGCCGGTTTGAGCTTGTTGCGGTCTCCACCCGCAAGTGCGGACCAGGTTTCCGTGGCCGCGGCAATGCGCTTGCGCGCCTGCGCAAGAATGGCAGGGTCGAAAAGACCGAAGCGCGGCTGGTCATAGTCCACCGGCTGGTAGCGATTCAAATCAAACGCGCGCCGCACGGCCGTCAGTACCGGCATGCGGGAAGCTGCATCCGCCGTCGCAGGCACCACGGCCTGGGCGCAGAAGAACAGAAGATCCTGCACCAGACGGTCGCTGATCGCCGTGTCCCCCTTGGCCAAGGTGGCGTATTGCATCAGCACGCGCGAAGCGACGCGCTTGGCATACAGGTCCGGATTGAGTGCCTGCTGCGCCAACGCCTCGAAAAAGCCTGCACAGATCTTCCAGAAAGCGCGAGCCTGGCGGTCGGTCTGCGCCGCAGCGAAGCCCAGGCAGGTTGTCTGCATGTCTGCAGCGGCGCCCGGGTCCGCATTCTTCACCAGCCGCAGTACCGCGCTGTCCAGCCGCGCACGCGCTTCCGATCCATAGGGCAGCGGCGCAGCGGCAACCGGCACGTCAGGATCATGGAAGCGCCGCTCCACGGGCCACAAGTCCGCTGGATGCACCCGCTCGCCCCCCGCCAGCGTCTGCGCCTCGCGGTACTGGGGAAACAGCGCCACCGGCGACACGGACTTGCCTGCGAGCACATGCTCCAGGTATTCGATTAAGGCAAAGCTGGCGCGCTCGATGACGGCCGCTGCATCATCGCTGCAGGTCTCCGGCCGCTGAACGAACCGCTGGACCGCCGTTTCCATGGCGCGCAACACCAGGGCCGGAGGCGCCATGCCCACCATCTCCAGCGCGCCGCTGGCCTGGTGGAGTTGCTGGCGTGCGATGCGCAAGGGCCCCGCGTCCAGTGAGGCGAGATCGGACTCCCGCGCTATCTCGGCATCGCGCACGAAACGGCGCATGGCCTTGACGGCACCATCCAAGGATTTGCGCAGTTCATCGAGCACCCATGCGAGCGGCCCAAGATCCTGCTCGCCCTGGGCCCAATCGGCGCCCTGTGCGTTTGCGGCGTCAACAGATGACATGGATTCGTCCCCGGCTGATCCGGAGCAAGTTCGTTAATGGAAGACGTCAGGCAATCTTGAATCGCGCCACCGACTGGCGCAGTTCCTCGGCCACGTGAGACAGTTCACGCACCTGCTGCGCAGTCGTACGGGTACCTTCTCCGGTCTGCTCCGTCACCGCAAAAATATGCTGGATGTTGTCTGCCACGCCGTTGGCGAGGTCCGCTTCGCGGGAGGCTGACGATGAGATCTGCTCAATCAGCTCGGCCAGCCGCCGCGACACGCGGTCGATCTCCGAAAGCGCCGTTCCTGCGCTGTCCGATAGACGCGCTCCTTCCACCACGCCCTGGGTGGAACGCTCCATAGCGGCCACCGCGTCCTGGGTGTCGGTCTGAATGGCCTTCACGAGCGCCGAGATCTGGCGCGTGGCGTCTGCGGAGCGCTCCGCGAGACGCTGCACTTCTTCCGCCACCACCGAGAAGCCGCGACCGGCTTCACCGGCAGAGGCAGCCTGGATGGCCGCGTTCAGAGCCAGCACGTTGGTCTGCTCGGTAATGTCCGAGATCAGCTCGGTGATTTCGCCAATCTCCTGGGATGACTCGCCCAGGCGCTTGATGCGCTTGGACGTATCCTGGATCTGGTCGCGGATGGCGTTCATACCACCGATGGCGTTTTGCACGGCCTGCAGACCCTGGTCGGCGGCCTGCAGCGACTGGCGGGCCACCGAGGCGGATTCCTGCGCTTGCGAAGACACGTCGTTAATACGCCTTGCCATCTCGAGCACCGAACGGCCCGTTTCACGGATTTCTCGCAGCTGCTCGGTGGACGCTGCGAGCAGCTCCGTGGAGGTGTTGTCCACCATGGCCGTCGTCTGCGCCACCCGGGTTGCCGTCTTCTGCACGCTGCCCACCAGTTGGCGCAGTTCTTCCACCGTGTAGTTCACCGAGTCGGCGATGGCGCCCGTGATGTCCTCCGTCACGGTGGCTTCCTGCGTCAGGTCCCCTTCAGCGACCGATTGCAGTTCGTTCATCAGTCGCAGAATGGCCGCCTGGTTGGCGTCGTTGATGCGCTTGGCTTCCTGTTCCTGGCGCTTGGCATCACGCTGCTGCGCTTCGGCCGTGGCTTGGCGGCTGCGGCTGTCCAGCAGCTGCACGCGCGAAATACCCACGCCGCACAGCAGCACGAAGATACCGGCCACGGCGAGCGCGGCGAACTGGCCCGCCCCCATGCCCGATTGTGCCGACAGCTTGCTTTGCAGACCTTCCAGTTGACGGCGCAGCGGTTCGCTGTCTGCCAGGATGGCCGACTGCGCCTCACGTGCGGATACCAGACCCTGGAGGTTGCCCAGGATGGCGCCGGCTTGCGTACGCATCTGCTCATACAGCTTGATGAGCGACTCCAGTTGCTCGCGGGTTTGGGCGTCGCGGGTGGCAGCCAGGCGGAGGTCGGCGCTACCGTCCAGCATGCCCTGTGCGATTTCCTTGAAGGAGTTCAAGTCCTTGCCCAGCAGGAACACCGCCTCGGGGCTCACGCCCTCCGTCGTTTGGAACTCGTTAGCCGACTTGCCGATACGCTGGGTCAACATCACCAGCTGGCCTGCGGCAGAAATCTCGGAGGCCGGCGCATTTTGCTGAAGCTTCAGGGACGAGACCGTCTCCGCGATCTCCAGCAGGTCCGAGGACTGGCGGTTGATGGTACGCAGAGCGTCGCCCACCTGCGTCAGGATCTTTTGCTGACCCATCACCACGCCCGCGTTGCGCTCGGCACGCTCCACCAACGGCGTGATGGCATCCAGTTCGGGGCGGAAAGGCTCACCCAGTGCCTGCACATCCAGTTCGTTGTCGCCGCCGTTGAGTGCGCGCACGTTGCGCGCCAGCACGCCCGAGCTCTCCACCACGTCGGGAAAGGCCTGGGGGCTGCCCACCAAGGCCTGCGACACGGACTTTGCAAGCCGCTGCGACTGCATCAGCGACTGGCCGGTCGCCGTGAGCTGCTGCGCCGAGCGGTTGGCTTGCTGCAGAACCCAACCGGCAATCAAGGCGAGCACCACCAAGCCAACACCCAGCAGCATCAGCAGGCGGCGCTGGTGGACGGCAGTGGTTGCGCGGCCCAGCAGAGGCAGCGAGACCAAGTCTTCATCCGCAAACTCCCCTTCGGGGTACTGCGCCGCATCGCCCGGATCGCCCTGCACGCTGGCCATGCCATCGGTCTGGTACGCATCGGCAAGCAGGCCGCCCGCCGGGTCCTGCGCCAAGTCAGCGGGGTTCAGCTCAGCATCCGGGTCGGCGGGCTTGCGGTTAAACAATTTTCCAAATGGATTGACGACGGACATGGTGCTGCCTTACAGAAATAATCAAGCGCTGATGCTGAGAAAAGCGGGATGCTGGGAAAGAGCGTGCAGGTTCAATTCCTGCCAACGCGTGCCCTGTGCATCAAGATAGGTGGTGCCGAAATAGGGGGGCGCATCGGCCTCCGGCGGCTCGGAGGCGACGAAGGCCTCCATTCCCCGCAGGCCGGACAGCCGGTCCACGAGCAAGGCGGCATTCACGTCCAGCGCACCATTGAAGGCCAGCAGGCTGGATTCTGCCAAGGCCTGCTCCGTGCGCATCTGCGCGGCGCCAAGGAGGCCCGCCAGATCCACCACGCCGGTGAGCGCGCCACGCAGGTTGGCCACGCCCAGGAACCACGGTTGGGTATACGGAACGGGCTGCACCCCGCCCCAAGGGAAGATCTCCCCCGATTGTCCAAGAGGGAGAAGGAAATAGCGTCCGGCAGACTCCACGGCCAACCAGGACGACACGGACACACCCTCGCCTCTGGCAGCCTGCAGCCGGGCGGCAAGTCGTGTCTGTAGCTCTTTCAGGGCTTCGCGGTTAGCCATGGGTATGCAGCCGGCCTCAGTTCAGCGCGTCGATCTTGGCCTGCAGTTCTGCAGGATCGACTGGCTTGGTGATGTAGCCGCGCGCGCCCTGGCGCATGCCCCACACGCGATCGGTTTCCTGGTTCTTGCTCGTGCACATGATGATGGGCACATCCGCATACTGCGGATCGCGGGTAATGGCACGGGTCAGCTGGAAACCGTTTTGGCCGGGCATGACCACGTCCATCAGGATCAGGTCCGGCTTTTCCTCGGCCAGACGGCGAAATGCCTCTTCGGCATTCTCGGCAGTACGCACTTGCATGCCCTTTTTCTGCAGCAAGTCGGTCAGAAACATCAACTCGGTCTTCGAGTCGTCCACGACCAAAACTTTCTGAATCGGCATTACAAAACTCCTTATTGGGCATTTCCAAATTGCTGCACAGCCTGCAGCAACTGGTCTTTGGTAAATGGTTTGGTCAGATATTCCTGGCAACCGACCATACGGCCGCGCGCCTTATCGAAAACCCCGTCCTTGGATGAAAGCATTACCACGGGCGTATCAGCAAAGCGCGCGTTGCGTTTGATGATGGCGCAGGTCTGATAACCATCCAGCTTGGGCATGAGGATGTCGCAGAAAATCAGCTGAGGCTGGTAATCATTGACTTTGGCCAAGGCATCGAAACCATCGTCGGCCAATAAAACCTCGTGCCCTCCCTGCTTGAGGAAAATTTCGGCGCTGCGCCGTATGGTATTGCTGTCGTCCACCACCAGGACACGGAAGGTGGGACCGGTCGTCGTCGTAGCCAATTTCTCACTGCTCCTGAGGAACGAAAAAACAACGCTGGCAGGAGCCGCGCCTCAAATCTCGACCATCTCGAAGTCTTCCTTGCGGGCGCCGCATTCGGGACAGGTCCAGTTCATGGGAACGTCTGCCCAGCGGGTGTTGGGGGCAATGCCGTGCTCGGGGCAGCCCGCAGCTTCGTCATATATCCAACCGCAAATCAAACACATCCAAGTTTTTGGGTCCGTCACAGCTTAAGGGGCCTTCACATAGAATGCAACGATTGTATCTAGTCATCACCGCCGGATGCAGCTTTCGTGCCACCGGTTACGCTGGCACCCACCCATGCAATCGAATACCCCTTCAGCACCCGACAGCCAAAGCTTGACGGCGGATGACAGCGAATCCACCGCCCCCACCATCTGCGTGATGGTTTTCAATGCAAACGACCCCAGCGGCGCCGGAGGATTGGCGGCCGATATTTCGGCGGTGTCCTCGGTCGGGGGGCATGTCGCGCCGGTGGTGACCGGGACCTATGTGCGTGACAGCGCCGAGATATTCGACCATTACGCCTTCGAAGACGAGACGGTCGCCGAACAGGCCCGCGCCGTGCTGGAAGACATGCCGCTGCACGCGATCAAGGTCGGCTTCGTGGGGAGCCCCGAGAACCTGAGCGCCATCTCCGAGATCGCCGCCGACTATGCGGACGTGCCCGTCATCGCCTTCATGCCAGACCTGTCGTGGTGGCAGGACGACCTGATCGACCAGTACCACGACGCCTTCCGCGAGCTGTTGCTGCCGCAGACATCGGTGTTGGTTGGAAACCACAGCACCCTGTGGCGCTGGCTGCTGCCGGACTGGGGCAGTGAGCGCCCACCCTCGGCACGCGACCTGGCCATGGCAGTCGCGGAGATAGGCGTGCCCTACCTATTGGTGACCGGCATTCCCGCGGCGGAGCGGCATATCGACAATGTGCTCGCCTCACCGCAAACGGTGCTGGGCAGCGGGCGCTTCGAACGCTTTGAAGTGACTTTCATCGGAGCGGGCGACACCCTGTCGGCCACCCTGGCGGCGCTCATTGCCACCGGCAGCGACCTGGGCGAGGCCACGAGCGAAGCGCTCACTTACCTGGACGGCTGCCTGCAGCACGGATTCCGCCCCGGCATGGGCCATGTGCTGCCCGACCGCATGTTCTGGGCCCAGCCCGACGACGAGGACACCGACGACGACGTATCTCCCTCCGCGGTCGTGGAGGGCTTCGATTTGCCACCCCATGACACACAACACTGACCTCAATCTCCCCCTTTTCGAACGCGCCAAGGCGCTCATCCCCGGCGGCGTGAATTCGCCGGTGCGCGCCTTCCGCGCCGTGGGCGGCACGCCCCGCTTCATCACGCGTGCCCAGGGCGCCTACATGTGGGACGCCAACGGCCAGCGCTTCATCGACTACATCGGCTCCTGGGGACCCATGATCCTGGGCCATGGCCACCCCGCCGTGCTGGAGTCCGTGCAGAAAGCAGCCCTGGAGGGCTTCAGCTTCGGCGCGCCGACCGAGCGTGAAGTGGAGCTGGCCGAAGAGATCATCCGCCACGTGCCTTCCATGGAGATGATCCGCCTGGTCAGCTCGGGCACCGAGGCCGGCATGAGCGCCATCCGCCTCGCGCGCGGCGCCACCCGGCGCAACAAGATCATCAAGTTCAACGGCTGCTACCACGGCCATGCCGACTCGCTGCTGGTCAAGGCCGGCTCGGGCCTGGCCACCTTCGGCCACGCCACCAGCGCCGGCGTGCCGCAAGAGGTGGTGCAGCACACCCTGGTGCTGGAATACAACGACGTGGCCCAACTGGAGGAGGCCTTCACGCTGCACGGCCCCGACGTCGCCTGCGTGATCATGGAGCCCATTGCCGGCAACATGAACTTCGTGCGCGCCAGCGTGCCCTTCATGCGCCGCGCGCGCGAGCTGTGCACGCAGCACGGCGCGTTGCTGGTCATCGACGAGGTCATGACCGGCTTTCGCGTGGCGCTGGGCGGGGCGCAAAGCCTGTACGCCCAGGTCATCCCGGACTTCAAGCCGGACATCACCGTGCTCGGCAAGGTCATCGGCGGCGGCATGCCGCTGGCGGCCTTCGGCGGCTCGCGCGCCGTGATGGAGCAGCTTGCGCCGCTGGGCCCGGTCTACCAGGCGGGCACGCTGTCGGGCAACCCGGTGGCCACGGCCTGCGGACTGGCCACGCTGCGCGAGATCGCCAAGCCCGGTTTCTACGACGCCCTGGGCGCCCGCACCCGCGCCCTGATCGACGGCCTCGCGGGCGCTGCCAGCGCTGCGGGTGTGCCGTTCTGCGGCGACACCCAGGGCGGCATGTTCGGCTTCTTCCTGCTGCCGCAACTGCCGCAGAACTACCCCGAGGTGCTCAACACCGACGGCATGCGCTTCAACACGCTGTTCCACGGCCTGCTGGACGGCGGCGTCTACATTGCCCCGGCGCTCTACGAAGCCGGCTTTGTGAGTGCCGCCCACACCGAGCAGGACATCGCCGACACCGTGGCCGTGGCGCGCGACGTGTTCCAAAAGCTATAGTTTTCATAGCTTCCAGCGCTTGATGGGAGGGCGCTGGAGGCATAAAACGTACTTACTCCCCCGCGACCATCCTTGCGGGTGACCGGCGGATGGGCGCACTGACGCGTGCGCGACGGTGGTTCATGAAACCGTCATCCCTTGCTGCGAGCCTTGGCGGGTTCATCACCTTTCACCCGCCCGCCATGCAGCGACACGACGATTCCAAGCCCCTCACCAACCTCCTGCAGGCTGCGCACGCCAGCACCCCGCCCGCCGCAGACGGCGGGCGCCGTCGTTTCGTGCGGCAGATCACGCTGGGCGCCGCCGCGCTGGGCACCCTGCCCCTGGCGGCCTGTGGCGGCGGCGACGATGACGCACCCGCCGTACAGTTCGCGCACGGCGTGGCCAGCGGCGACCCGCTGGCCGACCGCGTCATGCTCTGGACGCGCGTCACGCCGCCCGCCGACTTCAGCGCCGAGATCCCCGTGCAGTGGGAGGTGGCCAGCGACGCCGCCTTCGCCAGCATCGTGGCGCGCGGCGAGTTGCGCACCAGCGCCGCGCGCGACTACACGGTCAAGGTGGACGCCACGGGCCTGAAGCCCGCCACCGCCTACCACTACCGCTTCAAGGCTTTCGAGGCCATCTCGCCCACGGGACGCACCCGCACCCTGCCCACGGGCAGCGTGGCCCAGGTGAAGCTGGCCGTGTTCTCGTGCGCCAACTACCCGGCCGGCTACTTCAACGTGTACGCCGATGCCGCCCGGCGCGGCGACCTGGACGCCACCGTGCACCTGGGCGACTACCTCTACGAATACGGCCAGGGCGGCTACGCCTCGGGCAACGCGGCGGCGCTGAGCCGACTGTCCCAGCCGGCCAACGAGATCCTGAGCCTGGCCGACTACCGCACGCGCCATGCCCAGTACCGGACCGATGCCGACCTGCAGGCGCTGCACGCCGCCGCGCCCATGATCGCCGTGTGGGACGACCACGAGATCGCCAACGACACCTGGATGAACGGCGCGGAAAACCACCAAGCCGCCGAAGGCAGCTTCTCCGCGCGCAAGGCCGTGGCGCTGCAGGCCTACCACGAGTGGATGCCCACACGCAACGCGCAGCCGGACGTCATCTACCGCAGCTTCGCCTTCGGCAACCTGCTGGCGCTGCACATGCTGGACACGCGCGTGGTGGGACGCGATGCGCAGGTCGACTACACCGCCTTCTTCAAGCCCGGCGGCTTCGACGCAGCGGGCTTCACCGCGGCCGTGGGCAATCCCGCGCGCCAGTTGCTGGGCACCGCGCAGACGCAATGGCTACAGCAGCAGATGGCCGCCTCCAGCGCTACCTGGCAGGTACTGGGCCAGCAGGTGCTGATGGGCCGCATGAACATCCCCGCGCCCATCCTCATGGAAACGCTGCAGCCGGGCAGCGGCGTGACGGTGTCGCGCTACGCGGCCATCGTCGCCAAGGCGCGCACGGCGCCCGCCACGCTCACGCCGGAGGAGCAAGCCATCCTGGCGCAGCCCTCCATCCCCTACAACCTGGATGCGTGGGACGGCTACCAGGCCGCCCGCGAGACGGTGCTGGGCATGGCCCGCGCCATGAACAAGAACCTGGTGGTGCTGGCGGGCGACACGCACAATGCCTGGGCCAGCGAGCTGAACGACATGAACGGCAACCCCGTGGGCGTGGAGTTCGCCACCTCGTCGGTGAGCTCGCCCGGCTTCGAGGAATACCTGCCCAATGAAAACCCGGCCACGCTGTCGGCGGCGCTGCTGCAGCTGGTGGAGCCGCTCAAGTACTGCGACACCGCGCGCCGCGGCTACATGGTGGTGACCGCCACGGCCACCGAATGCCGTGCGCAGTGGGTGTACGTGAACACCATCACCAGCCGCCAGTTCACCACCAGCGCCGAGACCACGCTGGCCGTACAGGCCGGCACGCCGGGCCGCCTGCTGAAGGTGTGAGCGGGACGGCGCAAGCGGTGCCGCCGTCCACGCGAGGGTTTACAGCATTTTTTGACTCTAACGCCCGTCCAATAAGCGCCAACAGCTATTGATTCAATAGCGCACCACCCTCGGCGGGCGGCAGCGCCAGCAGCCACTGCGCCATCTGCAGGGCCTGTGCCTCGGTGATCTGGGGATGGCGCGGCATCAGCGTGCGGCCCCATACGCCCACGCTGCCCTCGCGGATCCTGCCGGCCAGGTACGCAGGCGCATCACTGCGGCCGGCGTAGCGCGCGGCGATCTGGCGAAAGCCCGGGCCCACGGCGTGCCGCTCCAGGCCGTGGCAGCGCAGGCAATCCGATGCCTCGACCAGCGCGCGGCCCGCGGCCCGTTCCGGGTGCACCTGCTGGGCGGCGTCCAGCGCCTGGGCTGCGGGCCCCGGCTGCAGGATGCGCCAGCCCACGTTGAGCACGCCCAGCACCACCAGCACCATGAACACCACCAGCGCCCAGCCCAGCCAGCGGGGCCGGGGCAGCGGTGTGTCGTCGTGCAGCGGGTCTGGGTCCACCGGCATGCGGCGTGGTCAGCGCGTGTCAGTGACGGAAGTGGCGCACGCCCGTGAAGACCATGGCCACGCCGCGCTCGTTGGCCGCGTCGATGACCTCCTGGTCGCGCATGGAGCCGCCGGGCTGAGCCACGCAGGTCGCGCCCGCGTCGACCACCACGTCCAGCCCATCGCGGAACGGGAAGAAGGCGTCGCTGGCCACCACGGTGTTCTGCAGGGACAGGCCCGCGGCCTGCGCCTTGATGCTGGCGATGCGCGCCGAGTCCAGCCGGCTCATCTGGCCCGCACCCACGCCCATGGTCATGCCGCCCTTCACGAACACAATGGCGTTGCTCTTGACGTACTTGGCCACCTTCCAGGCGAACAGCAGGTCCTGCATCTCTTCCTGCGTCGGCTGCTTGAGGGTCACCACCTTCACATCGGGCAGTTGCAACTCATGGTTGTCGGCGGTCTGCAACAGCAGGCCCGAGCCCACGCGCTTGGCGTCCATCAGGTTGCGCCCCTGCTCCCACGCCGTGGCACCGCCGGAGGCAGGCAACGCGATCTTCATCAGGCGCACATTGGCCTTGGCCTTGAACACCTCCAGCGCCTCGGGCGTGAAGTCGGGCGCCATCAGCACTTCGACGAACTGCTTGGCGATCTGCTGCGCGGCCGCGCCGTCCACGGGGCGGTTCAGCGCGATGATGCCGCCGAAGGCGCTCGTCGGGTCGGTCTGGAAGGCCTTGCTGTAGGCCTCCAGCGCGCTCGTGCCCACGGCCACGCCGCAGGGGTTGGCATGCTTGACGATCACGCAGGCCGGCAGCTTGAAGCTCTTGACGCATTCCCAGGCCGCGTCGGCGTCGGCGATGTTGTTGTACGAGAGTTCCTTGCCCTGCAGCTGCACGCCGGTGACGATGGAGCCGGGCGCGGGGTGCAGGTCGCGGTACAGCGCGGCCTGCTGGTGGCTGTTCTCGCCGTAGCGCAGGTCCTGGATCTTGGTGAAGATGCCGTTGCTCTGGCCGGGGAACAGCGCGCGTTCGGGCACGTAGCTCTCGGACAGCTTGGCCTCGTCGAACTGGATGGACGACAGGTAGTCGCTGATGGCGCCGTCGTACTGCGCAATGCGGTTGAACGCCGCCACCGACAGCGCGAAGCGCAGCTTGTCGGACAGCTTGCCCGCGGCCTTCAACTCGCCCAGCACGGCCTCGTACTGGTCGGCCGAGGTGACCACGCCCACGTCCTTCCAGTTCTTGGCGGCGCTGCGCACCATGGCGGGGCCGCCGATGTCGATGTTCTCGATGGCGTCGGCCAGCGTGCAGCCGGCCTTGGCCACCGTTGCCTCGAACGGGTACAGGTTGACCACCAGCAGGTCGATGGTGTCGATGCCGTGCTCCTTCAGCGCCGCCATGTGCGCAGGCAGCTCGCGGCGCGCCAGCAGGCCGCCGTGCACCTTGGGGTGCAGCGTCTTCACGCGGCCGTCCAGCATCTCGGGGAACTGCGTGACCTCGGCCACCTCGGTGACGGGCAGGCCGCTCTCGGCCAGCAGCTTGGCGGTGCCGCCGGTGGACAGCAACCGGATGCCCAGGGCATGCAGCGCCTGGGCAAATTCGACGATGCCGGTCTTGTCGGAGACGGAAAGGAGTGCATTCATGGGGGACTCGTGATGGTTTTGATGAAATCGGGCTGTAGCGCTTGATGGACAAGCGCCACCAGCTATTCTTTTAGAAGCAACGTCAAAGCAGCTTGTGCTCCACCAGCTTCTTGCGCAGCGTGTTGCGGTTCAGCCCCAGCCATTCGGCGGCGCGGGACTGGTTGTTGTCGGCGTGGCTCATCACCACCTCCAGCAGCGGCTTTTCCACCAGGCGCACGACCATGTCGTACACGCCGTCGGGCGTCTCGCCGCCCAGGTCGCGAAAGTAGCCCTGCAGGCTCTCGCGCACGCATTGTTCAATGTTGTTCCGGCTCATGCTCTGTTTCCCTCACGGGCGGGACCGCGTCGGCGCCGTCGTGTGCGGACGGCAGCCGGTCCATCTGCGCGCCCAGCGCGCTGAAGAAATCGGCCACCGCCTGCCACTGCGCCGCGCAGTCCTCGATGGTGTTGATGTGTTGTCGCAGTGCCTCGCCGCCCGGCAGCGCGCGCACATACCAGGCGATGTGCTTGCGCGCGCTGCGCACGCCGCTGGCCTCGCCGTACAGGCCGTAGTGGTCCTGCAGGTGCTCCAGCAGCAGGCGGCGCACCTCGGCCACCAGCGGCGGCGCGAGGTGCTCGCCAGTGGCGAGGTAGTGGCCGATCTCGCGGAAGATCCACGGCCGGCCCTGGGCCGCGCGCCCGATCATGACCGCGTCGGCGCCTGTGGCGGCCAGCACCGCCCGGGCTTTCTCGGGCGACGTGATGTCGCCATTGGCCACCACGGGCACGCGCACGGCGGCCTTCACGGCAGCGATGGTGTCGTACTCCGCCTGGCCCTTGTACCCCTGCTCGCGCGTGCGGCCGTGCACGGTCAGCATCTGGATGCCCACGTCCTCGAAGCGGCGCGCCAGCACCACGGCGTTCTTGTGCTGCTGGCACCAGCCGGTGCGCATCTTCAGCGTGACGGGCACGCCGCGCGGTGCGCAGGCGGCCACAACGGCCTGGGCGATCTCCACGGCCAGCGCCTCGTTCTGCATCAGGGCGGAGCCCGCCCACTTGTTGCAGACCTTCTTGGCGGGGCATCCCATGTTGATGTCGATGATCTGTGCGCCGCGGTCGATGTTGTAGAGCGCGGCCTCGGCCATCATGGCCGCGTCGGTGCCGGCGATCTGCACCGCGATCGGACCGGGCTCGCCCTCGTGGTTGGCGCGGCGGCTGGTCTTGAGGCTGTTCCACAGGTCCTTGCGCGAGGTCACCATCTCGCTGACCGCATAGCCCGCGCCCAGCCGCTTGCACAGCTGGCGAAACGGCCGGTCCGTCACGCCCGCCATGGGGGCGACGAACAGGCGGTTGGCCAAAGGAATGGGGCCGATCTGCATGGACGGTAGGGGCGGGCTGGGGGTGTGGGCGAAGGGGCGGATTCTACCTGCCCAAAATTTCAGCAACCGAAAAGCCAGCACTGCGATTGCGCATGTTGCGCCCGAGGGTGGCGACGCAGCCAGCGCACCGCTGCCCCTACACTCGCAGCCCTGCTATGGAAATCTGGATGCAACAACTGCTGGACCTGCTGGCTCTGCCCCAATTCGGCCTGAGTACGGTGTTCATCGTGGCCTTCATCTCCGCCACGCTGCTGCCCGTGGGCTCGGAGCCGGCGGTGTTCGGCCTGGTCAAGCTGAACCCCGAACTGCTCTGGCCCGCGATCCTGGTGGCCACGGCCGGCAACACGCTGGGCGGCGCGGTCAGCTGGTGGATGGGCCTGGGCGCGCACCGCGCCTGGGACGCCGCGCGCCGGCGCCGCCACGCGGGCCATGCCGATGCCCCCGCCAAGCCCGCCCGCGAACTGAGCCGCACCGAACGGCGCGCCCGCGTGTGGCTGCGCCGCTGGGGCCCCAAGACCTGCCTGCTGAGCTGGCTGCCCGTGGTGGGCGACCCGCTGTGCGCCGTGGCCGGCTGGCTGCGCATGCCGTTCTGGCCCTGCCTACTCTACATGGCGATTGGCAAGTTCTTCCGCTATGCCAGCATGACGGCCGGCCTGCTGTACCTGGTGCCGGGCGACTGGGTACGCTGGCTGTATCCCTGATCGCACGGCATACGGGCGCGGCACTCGCACCCGGCGCCGGGGGTCACGCGAGGGGACGCACGGCGCGCCACAGCTTCAGCAAGTGCGGCAGCGCGGGTGCTGGCTCCCCAGGCATGCACACCAGGCACCGTGGGCTTTCCTGGGCCTTTGTGCCCGTCAAGGCTGGCGCTGCCAGCCAAAGTGCGAGTCAGACGTTGAAGAGGAAGTTCATCACGTCGCCGTCCTTGACGACGTATTCCTTGCCTTCGGCGCGCATCTTGCCCGCGTCCTTGGCGCCCTGCTCGCCCTTGTACTGGATGAAATCCTCGAACGCGATGGTCTGCGCGCGGATGAAGCCGCGCTCGAAGTCGCCGTGGATCACGCCGGCGGCCTGCGGCGCGGTGTCGCCCACGTGGATGGTCCAGGCGCGCACTTCCTTCACGCCGGCCGTGAAGTAGGTCTGCAGGCCCAGCAGCTTGAAGCCCGCGCGGATCAGGCGGTTCAGGCCCGGCTCCTCCAGCCCCATTTCCTGCAGGAACATGTCGCGGTCCTCGTCGCCCATCTCGGCCATCTCGGCCTCGATCTTGGCGCAGATGGCGACCACGGGCGCGCCCTGGGCCTCGGCATAGGCCTTGAGCTTGTCCAGCAGGGGGTTGTTCTCGAAACCGTCCTCGGCCACGTTGCCCACGAACATCGCCGGCTTGGCGGTGATCAGGCAGAACTGCTTGAGCAGCGGCGCGTCTTCCTTGGACACGGGCACGGTGCGCGCCGGCTTGCCCTCATCCAGCGCAGCCTGGATGGGCGTGAGCAGTTGCACCAGCTTGGCGGCTTCCTTGTCGTTGCCGCTCTTGGCCGCCTTGCTATAGCGCTGCAGGGCCTTCTCGACGGTGGCCAGGTCGGCCAGGCACAGCTCGGTCTGGATGACCTCGATGTCGGCGATGGGGTCCACGCGGCCGGCCACGTGGATCACGTTCGGGTCCTCGAAGCAACGCACCACGTTGACGATGGCATCGGTCTCGCGGATGTGCGCCAAGAACTGGTTGCCCAGGCCTTCGCCCTTGGAGGCACCGGCCACCAGGCCCGCGATGTCCACGAACTCGACGATGGCGGGCACGATGCGCTCGGGATTGATGATCTCTGCCAGCTGCTGCAGGCGCGGATCGGGCACCTCCACCACGCCGGTGTTGGGCTCGATGGTGCAAAAAGGGTAGTTCTCGGCGGCAATGCCGGCCTTGGTGAGGGCGTTAAAGAGGGTGGACTTGCCGACGTTGGGCAGGCCCACGATGCCGCATTTCAGGCTCATGGCAGGGCTTTCGTAGGTTCGGGAGACAAACCCGCCATTTTACGGGAGGGGTATGAAGCGAGGCGCGCGCGCCAATGCCCCGCAGGGGCTCCCCTCGCCAGGCGCCCCCCGCAGGGCCCCCTCAGTCGAACCGCAGGTTGGCCGCCACGGGCTGGCCCACGCGCAGCACCGTGCCCGTGCCCTCGCGCACGATGGCATTCATGGCGAAGGTGATCGCGCCGTCCATGCGCGGGTCCTGGCGGTAGCGGCGCAGGGCCGTGCTGACGGCCGGGGTGCTCTCGGCCGTGGCGGGGTCGATGTTGGGGATGGGGCAGCGTGTGCACGGCTTGACGAGCTGCAGCCGCACCTCGCCTTCGCCCGTGCCGATGAACAGCTCGTCGATGCGGTCTTCGTCGTGCGCCTCGACCCCGGCAATCACCAGGTTGGGCCGAAAGCGCTCCATGCCCACCGCCCCCTCGCCCGCGGCCAGCAGCCGCTCGTTGAGGCCGTCCAGCGACCCCTGGCTCGCCACCAGCAGCGGAAAGCCGTCCGCGAACTGGGTGGGCGCCTCGATGCCGCCGGTCCACCGCAGACTGGACAGCCGGCGGTGCTCCGGGTCAAACCGCACCAGCCGGCAGCGCAGCCCCAAAAAGTCCGAAAACCACTGCGCGGCCAGGTCGCCCATGTCCCAGGCGGGCACGGTGTCGTCCCACACCTGCACGGTGGCCGGCTGCTCCACCCGGTCCAGCGCCACATGCAGCGCCAGCATGCCGGGCGCGCGCAGCACCAGGTCGTCGCTGCGCAACTGCGGGCGAATCAGCGCCATGCGCGGCAGCGTGCGCTGCGACAGGAACACGCCCTGCGCGTCGACCACCATCCAGGCGCGGTCCAGGTCCAGCCCGGTATCGGTCAGCAGAGCCTGCTGCACCTCGATGCCCGCGCAGGACTTCACGGGATGGATGAACAGCCGGGCCACGGTACCGGTCAAATCATGGTCTGCACGAAAGCTCACGCTGCTGCTCCTGTCGCTGGCGATGGATGAGGGGATTGGCCCGCGATTGTGCCGCCGCCCCACCCGGCGCAGGGGCGTAGCGCGGCTCCTACAATCCCGGGATGGCGCAGACATTTGACGTATGTATCCGCGGCGCGGGCGTGGTGGGCCGCACCTTGGCACTCTTGCTGGCGCGCGACCGCCTGCGCGTGGCGCTGGTGGGCCCGCCGGAGGGCTCCCCCTCCGACGGCGACGTGCGCGCCTACGCGCTCAACGCCGCCTCGCGCGCGCTGCTGGAATCCGTGCGCGGCTGGCCCGACGCGCAGCATGCGACGGCCGTGCTGCAGATGCAGGTGCACGCCGACCAGGACGGCCAGGTGCGCTTTGATGCGGCCCAGCAGGGCCACGACGCGCTGGCCTGGATCGTGGACGTGCCCGCGCTGGAGGCGCGCCTGGCAGATGCCGTGCGCTTTCAGCCGCTGGTGGAGCCGGTCGCCGCGCCCGTGGACGCCGCGCTCACCGTGGTGTGCGAAGGCCGCGCCAGCCGCACGCGCGCCGAGTTCGGTGCCGAATTCGACATCACCCCCTACGCCCAGCACGCGATCGCCACGCGGCTGGTGTGCGAGCGGCCCCACGGCCAGGTGGCGCGCCAGTGGTTCTTGCCCGACGGCAGCATCCTCGCCTTCTTGCCGCTGGACGGCGCCCAGGGGCGCGCCGTGGCCGTGGTGTGGTCGGTGCCGCAGGAGCAGGCTCCGCACTGGCTGCAGGCCGACGAGGGCAGCTTCACCCAGCGCCTGCGCGAAGCCAGCCGCGATGCGCTGGGCGCTTTGCAGCTCGCGGGCCCGCGCGCCAGCTGGCCGCTGCAGCAGGCCCAGGCGCGCCACTGGTGCGGCGCCCTGCCCGGCCAGTCCGCCCTGGGTGCGCGCCGCAGCTGGGCACTGGCCGGCGACGCCGCACACAACGTGCACCCCCTGGCCGGCCAGGGCCTGAACCTGGGCCTGGGCGACGCGCGCACGCTGGCGCGTGTGCTGCACGAGCGCGCGGCCTGGCGCAGCGTGGGCGATCTGCGCCTGCTGCGCAGCTACGAGCGCGAACGCAAGGCCGCGCTGCTGCCGATGGGCATGGCCATGGACGGCCTGCAGCAACTCTTCACCCGGCGCGAGGGCGCGCTGGCCGCGCTGCGCAACTGGGGCATGAAGGGCTTCGAGCGCAGCGGCCCGCTCAAGGCCTGGGTGGCCCGCCAGGCCATGGGCGCTGACTGATACGACGAGCCCCCTTTTTTCTGAGTAGAACGGAAACCAACGCAATGAAACTCCTCCCCACCTTGCTGGCCGCCACTGCCCTGTGCCTGGGCCTGAACGCATCGGCACAGGACGCAGCGATCCGCAAGGCGCTGGCCGAGCGCATCCCGCAGCTGCAGCAGATCGACGAAGTGCGCTCTACGCCCATGAAGGGGCTGTACGAGGTGCGCATCGGCACCGACCTGTTCTACACCGACGCCCAGGGCAACTACCTGATCCAGGGTGAGCTGATCGACACCAAGGCGCGGCGCAACCTCACCGAGGACCGCATCAACAAGCTGACGGCGGTGGACTTCAAGGCCTTGCCGCTGCAGGACGCCTTCACCCTGGTGCGCGGCAACGGCGAGCGCAAGCTGGCGGTGTTCGAGGACCCGAACTGCGGCTACTGCAAGCGCTTCGAGAAGGACATGCAGAACGTGGACAACGTGACGGTGTACCTGTTCCTCTACCCCATCCTCAGCCCCGACTCTGCCGAGAAGTCGCGCAACATCTGGTGCGCCAAGGACCGCGCGGCCGCGTGGGACGACCACATGCTGCGCGACAAGGCACCCGCAGCGGCCAGCTGCGACACGGCAGCGCTGCAGCGCAACCTGGCGTTCGGGCGCAAGCACAAGATCACCGGCACGCCCACGCTGATCTTTGCCGACGGCTCGCGCGTGCCCGGCGCCATCGGCGCGCAGGACGTGGAAAAGCGCCTGGCCGCTGCCGGGAAGTAAGGCGCCACTGCCGCCCACCGCGCATCCTTCACCGGCATGCGCTGCAAATATGAGAGCTGCTAGCGCTTGCTCACTGAGGACTTTCAATACATTTCATATTGAAACCCTTGTGCGGCAAGCGCGAGCAGCTATTTTTTTGATATCACTCCCTCTCGCTGCCTCCCGCCATGTCTTTTGCCGCCAGCACCGCCGCCGTCCACTACCGCATCGACCCCACGCAGACCCACGCCCACCTGTACCGCGTCACGCTCACCGTGGCGGTACCGGCGGCGCAGCAGGAGCTGTCGCTGCCGGTGTGGATTCCGGGCAGCTACCTGGTGCGCGAGTTCTCCAAGAACCTGCAGTCGCTGCAGGCGCAGCAGGGCGGCGCCCCCGTGCCCCTGCAGCAGCTGGACAAGCACCGCTGGCGCGC
The DNA here is from genome assembly GCF_002916785.1 of Diaphorobacter sp. LR2014-1. Lineage (NCBI taxonomy): Bacteria > Pseudomonadati > Pseudomonadota > Betaproteobacteria > Burkholderiales > Comamonadaceae > Diaphorobacter > Diaphorobacter sp. LR2014-1. Next base: position 217,531 of record NZ_MTBE01000002.1, read on the forward strand.
GCAGTGCACGGCGGGCACGCCGCTGGTGCTGAGTTACGAGGTGGCCGCCTACGACACCTCGGTGCGCACCGCCTGGCTGGACGCCATGCGGGGCTTCTTCAACGGCACCAGCCTGTGCCTGCGCGTGCACGGGCAAGAGGAGGCGCCGCACACGCTGGAGGTCGCGTGCCCGCCCGCGCTGGCCGGCTGGTCGCTGGCCACGGGGCTGGAGCCGGTGGCGGTCGCACCGTCCGGCTTCGGGCTGTACCGCGCACGCAACTATGACGAACTGGTCGACTGCCCCGTGGAGATGGGCCCGTTCTGGAGCGCCCAATTCACCGCCTGCGGCGTGACGCACGAGCTGGTGGTGGCGGGCGCCGCGCCGTCGTTGGATGGCGAACGCCTGCTGCGCGACGTGCAGCGCATCTGCGAGGAGGCCATCCGCTTTTGGCATGGCGCGCAGCAGCCGCCGTTCACACGCTACGTGTTCCTGCTCAACGTGGTGCACGACGGCTACGGCGGGCTGGAACACGGCAACTCCACCGCCCTCATCTGCGGCCGGCGCGACCTGCCGCGCGTGGGCGAGGCCGCCACGCCCGAGGGCTACACCACCCTGCTCGGCCTCATCAGCCACGAATACTTCCACACCTGGAACGTCAAGCGCCTGCGCCCCGCCGAGTTCGCGCGCTACGACTACGCGTGCGAGAACTACACCGAGCTGCTGTGGTTTTTCGAAGGCTTCACCAGCTATTACGACGACCTGCTGCTGCGCCGCGCGGGCCTGGTGGACCACGCCACCTACCTGCGTCTGCTGACCAAGAACATCAACCAGATGCTGCAGACGCCGGGCCGCCAGGTGCAGTCGGTGGCGCAGGCCAGCTTCGACGCCTGGGTCAAGTACTACCGCCAGGATGAGAACACGCCCAACAGCACCGTGAGCTACTACACCAAGGGCGCGCTGGTCGGCCTGTGCCTGGACCTCGCGCTGCGCCGCGAAGGCCGCACCACGCTGGACGACGTGATGCGCGCGTTGTGGCAGCGCACCGGCGGCGGCCCCATGGCCGAGGCCGACCTGCTGGCCGTTTTGCAGGAGTTGTCGGGGCGCGACTGGTCCGGCGAGATCGGGCAGTGGGCGCACGGCACGGCGGAGCTGCCGCTGGCCGAGCTGCTGGCCGCCCATGGCATCCGGCTGCAGGCGGAGCCCGCGCAGATCGCCCAGCGCCTGGGCCTGCGCGTGAACGAGAACCACGGCGTGCACATCAAGACCGTGCTGCGCGGCGGTGCGGCAGAGGCGGCCGGCTTCATGGCCGGCGACGAATGGCTGGCGCTGGAAACGCCGGGCCAGGCCTGGCGCTTGCACAAGTTGGACGATGTGCCGCTGTACGCCGCCAGCGCCACCCAGATCACGGCCCTGGTGGCGCGCGACCAGCGTCTGATGCGCCTGGCGCTCACTCTGCCAGGCGCCGGCGCGGCCTCTGACACGGTGCGCCTGGACGTGCAGGACGCCGCCGCGGCCCAGCGCTGGCTGGGGCCGGCCCAGCCGGGCCCACAGGCATGAAGGCTTGGGTATATTCCCGGCATCCCACCCACTACAAACAGGAGATCACCTTGGCCTACGAATGCATCGAAGTCCGCACCGAAGCGGACAAGGTCGGCATCATCACGCTCGCCCGTCCCAAGCAGCTCAACGCGCTCAACGACCAGCTCATGACCGAGCTGGGCGAGGCCCTCAAGGCGTTCGACGCCGACGAGAAGATCGGCTGCATCATCCTGACGGGCAGCGAGAAGGCCTTCGCCGCGGGCGCCGACATCGGCGCCATGGCCAAGTACAGCTTTGCCGATGCCTACAAGGGCGACTACATCACGCGCAACTGGGAGCAGATCCGCAGCATCCGCAAGCCCGTCATCGCGGCGGTGAGCGGCTACGCCTTGGGCGGCGGCTGCGAGCTGGCGATGATGTGCGACTTCATCATCGCGGCGGACAATGCCAAGTTCGGACAGCCCGAAATCAAGCTGGGCGTGATCCCCGGCGCGGGCGGCACGCAGCGCCTGCCGCGCGCCGTGGGCAAGGCCAAGGCCATGGACATGGCCCTCACCGGCCGCATGATGGACGCCACGGAAGCCGAGCGCTCCGGCCTCGTCAGCCGCGTGGTGCCGCTGGACAAGCTGATGGAAGAAGCCCTGGGCGCGGCCCTCGTCATCAGCGGTTTCTCGCAGATCGCCGTGATGGCCGCCAAGGAATCGGTGAACCGCGCCTTCGAAGGGACTTTGAGCGATGGCGTGATGTTCGAGCGCCGCCTGTTCCATGCGCTGTTCGCCACCCAGGACCAGAAGGAAGGCATGGACGCCTTCGTGAACAAGCGCGCAGCAGTCTTCACGCACCAATAAATTTTTGTTCTATAATTCGGGGCTTCGGTGGTATAGCTCAGTTGGTTAGAGCGCAGCATTCATAATGCTGATGTCCCAGGTTCAAGTCCCGGTACCACCACCAGATACAACCCGCAGCGCCCCAGGTGCTGCGGGTTTTTCTTTAGCCGCGTGGCGGGCCGGCGCCTGCCACTAGAATTTTCGTTTCAGCCCCTGGATGTACACCATGAATCGCTGCAACACCCGCACCTTCGCGTCCACCCGCACCCGCGGCGCCTGGCTGGCGACCCTCGCATGCCTGGCACTGCTGGGCGGCGCCGCGTCCACGGCCGCCACGGCCCAGACGGTGGCGGCCACCGGCCTTGCGCGCACCTTCCCCGCCAATGCGCTGCGCGGCACGCTGAACTTCCAAGACCGCACGACGGCCCTGCTCAACGGCAATGCCATCCAGGTGGCGCCGGGCATGCGCCTGTTCAGCCCGCAGAACGCGCTGGTCATGACCCACACCGTGCAGGGCAAGCCCCTGAAGGTGAACTACGTGACCGAGGCCAGCACGGGCATGCTGCTCACCGCCTGGATCCTCACGCCCGCCGAGGCCGCCTTGCCCCGCAAGGGCAGCGACACCGAAACCAACGTGCGTTTCGAGTGGGACACCAAGCCCGCCGCGCTGCGCTGACACACCCGCGCTGATCCACCGCGCTGAAGCCCGGCGCGCGTTCGCGTTTCGCCGGCCCCGCTGGCCAGCCCGCAACCGCCCCGCTGCCGCCTGCGCCGCGGCGGCTGGTCTTTCGCGAGATTGAAGAGACACAAGCCATGTCCAAGAAAGTTTTCATCAAGACCTTCGGCTGCCAAATGAACGAGTACGACTCGGACAAGATGGCCGATGTGCTGGGCGCCGCCCAGGGCTATGAGCCCACCGACGACCCGGAGCAAGCCGACCTGATCCTGTTCAACACCTGCTCGGTGCGCGAGAAAGCGCAGGAGAAGGTGTTCAGCGACCTCGGCCGCGTCAAGCACCTCAAGGACAAGGGCGTGCTCATCGGCGTGGGCGGCTGCGTGGCCAGCCAGGAGGGCGAGGAGATCATCAAGCGCGCCCCGTTCGTGGATGTGGTCTTCGGCCCGCAGACGCTGCACCGCCTGCCCGAGCTGCTCAACGCCCGTGCCGCCAAGGCCAGGCCGCAGGTGGATATTTCCTTCCCTGAGATCGAGAAGTTCGACCACCTGCCGCCCGCGCGCGTGGAGGGCGCCAGCGCGTTCGTGTCGATCATGGAAGGCTGCTCCAAGTACTGCAGCTACTGCGTGGTGCCCTACACGCGCGGCGAAGAGGTCAGCCGCCCGTTCGAGGACGTGTTGGTGGAGGTCGCCGGCCTGGCCGACCAGGGCGTGCGCGAAGTCACGCTGCTGGGCCAGAACGTGAACGCCTATCTGGGCGCCATGGGCGACACGGCGGAGAAAGCCGACTTTGCGCTGCTGCTGGAGTACGTGGCCGAGATTCCCGGTATCGAGCGCATCCGCTTCACCACCAGCCATCCCAACGAGTTCACGCCGCGCCTGATCGAGGCCTACGCCAAGATCCCGAAGCTGGTGAGCCACCTGCACCTGCCCGTGCAGCACGGCAGCGACCGCATCCTGATGGCCATGAAGCGTGGCTACACGGCCATGGAATACAAGAGCACCATCCGCAAGCTGCGCGCCATCCGCCCCGACATGGCGATGAGCAGCGACTTCATCGTGGGCTTCCCGGGCGAGACCGAGGAAGACTTCCAGAAGATGATGAAGCTGATCGACGACGTGCGCTTCGACAATTCCTTCAGCTTCATCTTCAGCCCGCGCCCCGGCACGCCCGCCGCCAACCTGCACGACGACACGCCGCATGAGGTGAAACTGCGCCGCCTGCAGGAGCTGCAGGCCGTGATCAACCGCAACATCCTGGAGATCAGCCAGGAGCGCGTGGGCACGGTGCAGCGTCTGCTGGTGGAGGGCGTATCCAAGCGCGACGGCAGCGAGCTGATGGGCCGCACCGAATGCAACCGCGTGGTCAACTTCCCCGGCCACGAGCGGCTGATCGGCCAGATGATCGACGTGAAGATCACCGAGGCGCGTACCTACACGCTGCGCGGCGAGGTGGTGATGGGCGAGGTCACGACCGCGGTCGGATGACCCTCAAAAACCATAGCTACCAGCGCTTGCTACCTCTGGATTTCCAATGTTTTTCCGCCTGAAACCCTTGAAATACCAGCGCGAGCAGCTCTATTTATAGGAGCGGTCACCGCTCCCCTGTTCAGAACCGCGGCATGCCTCCGATGCCCGGCAGGCCGCCCTTCATGCCGCCCATCTTCTTCATGAGCTTCATGAGGCCGCCGCCCTTCATCTTCTTCATCATGCCCTGCATCTGCTCGAACTCGTTGAGCAGGCGATTGACCTCCTGCACCTGCACGCCGGCGCCCTGGGCGATGCGCTTCTTGCGTGTGGCCTTGATGAGCTCGGGCTTGCGGCGCTCCAGCGCCGTCATGCTGCAGATGATGCCCTCCTTGCGGCGGATGTCGCGCTCGGCCTTGTCCATGTCCACCTGACCGGCCTTGGCCGTGAGCTGCGCGGGCAGCTTGTCCATGAGGCTGGACAGGCCGCCCATCTGCTTCATCTGCTGCAACTGGGCCAGGAAGTCGTTCAGATCGAACCCGTCGCCGCTCTTGACCTTGGCGGCGAGCTTTTGCGCCGCCTCCATGTCCACGCCGGCCGTGACCTGCTCGACCAGCGCGACGATGTCGCCCATGCCCAGGATGCGGCCCGCGTGGCGCTCGGCGTCGAACACCTCCAGGCCGTCGATCTTTTCGGACACGCCGGCAAACTTGATCGGCGCGCCCGTCACCTGGCGCACCGACAGCGCCGCACCGCCGCGCGAGTCACCGTCCAATTTTGTGAGCACGATGCCCGTGAGCGGCAGCGCTTCCTTGAAAGCCTTGGCGGTGTTCGCCGCGTCCTGGCCCTGCATGGCATCGACGACAAACAGCGTCTCCACCGGGTTCAGCACGGCATGCAGGTCCTTGATTTCCTGCATCAGCACCTCGTCGATGGCCAGGCGGCCGGCCGTGTCCACCAGCAGCACGTCGAAGAAGTGCTTCTTGGCGTAGTCCAGCGCTCCAAGGGCGATGTCGCGCGGCTTCTGGTCGGGCGTGCTGGGGAACCACTCGGCGCCGGCCTGCTTGGTCACGGTCTTGAGCTGCTCGATGGCGGCGGGGCGGTACACGTCGCCCGAGACGGTCAGCACCTTCTTCTTGCGCTTTTCGATCAGGTGCTTGGCCAGCTTGGCCGTGGTGGTGGTCTTGCCCGCGCCCTGCAGGCCGGCCATCAGGATCACCGCCGGCGGCTGCGCGTTGAGGTTGATGTCCGCCACGCCCTCGCCCATGGTCGCGGCCAGCTCCTTGTTCACGATGCCCACCAGCGCCTGGCCGGGCTTCAGGCTACCCAGCACCTCCTGGCCCAGGGCTTTTTCCTTCACGCGGGCGATGAAGTCGCGCACCACGGGCAGCGCCACGTCGGCCTCCAGCAGGGCCATGCGCACCTCGCGCAGCATGTCCTGCACATTGGCTTCGGTGATGCGGGCCTGGCCGCGCATCTCCTTGACGAGACGGGTGAGTTTTTCGGTGAGTGCGGAGGCCATGGCCAAATGCTCCAGATGCACCGGCCCGGGCGTAATGCCGGCCGATGGCACAGCCCCGACGACCAGGGGCGAAAGGCTAAACTGCGAACCCATGATTTTACCCAGTGCTTCCCCGCTCGGCTGGCTGCTCGCCCTGGCCACCGCCGCCGCCTACGCGCTGGCGGCGGCCCTGGCGCCGCGCACCTCCACAGGTCGCGGCCAACTGGCCATCATGGCCCCTGCCTGGATGCTGCATGGCGCCGCGCTGGTCTGGGGCCTGCTGGGCAGCACGCCCCATTTCGGCTTTGCCGCTGCCTTGTCGATGACGGCCTGGCTGGTACTGACCACCTACGCCGTTGAGCGGCAGCTGTTTCCGCAGATGCGCGCGCGCTGGGTGCTGTGCGCACTGGGCGGCGCGGCCGTGTTGGTGGCAGCGCTGTTTCCGGGCCGGCCACTGCACGTATCCGCCTCGCCCTGGCTGCCGCTGCACCTCACGCTGGGCATTGCATGCTATGGCCTGTTTGCAGCAGCGGTGGTGCACGCCTGGCTCATGAGCCGTGCCGAGCGCCAGATGCGCCTGGCAGCCGATTCGCACAGCGGCATGCCGCTGCTGACGCTGGAGCGGCTCACGTTCCGCTTCGTGACGGCGGGCTTTGTGCTGCTCTCGGCCACGCTGGTGGCGGGCTGGCTGTTCAGCGAGCAGCTCTACGGCCGCGCCTGGCTGTGGGACCACAAGGCCGTGTTCTCGCTGCTGGCCTGGATCACATTCGCAGTGCTGCTGCTGGGCCGCTCGCGCTTTGGCTGGCGCGGCCGCAGCGCCGTGCGCGTGCTGTATGCAGGCACGGCACTGCTGCTGCTGGCCTACGTGGGCTCGCGCTTCGTGATGGAAGTGGTGCTGGGGCGGGCGGCATGAAATACCTGGTCCTGTTCGCTGTGCTGGCCGTGGTCTACGCGGTGTGGCGCGCGCAGCGCCGTGCGTCTGCGCCGCGGCAAGGCAACACCCAGCGCCCGTCCATCGCACCGCCACAGGACATGGTGCGCTGCGCCCACTGCAGCGTGCACCTGCCACGTGGCGATGCCGTGCCCGAGGGGGCGCATATGTACTGCAGCACCGCCCACCGGGACCGTGGGCCCGCCTGAGCCGATGCCCTCCAAGCTGGCAGCCGCCGCCTCTCCCCTGCCCTTTCATCGCCTGTGGAATGCCTTCCTCACAGCGCGCGTGATGGTGGCGCTGGCGCTGCTGCTGCTGCAGTTGCTGGGCATTGCACTCAACCAGGCCGGCGAACCGCTGCTGTTCAGCATCTGCCTGGGCTACCTGGTGGCCACGGTGGCGCTGCGGGTGTGGGGGCACGGCGCCGTCCCTGATCCGCGGCCCGGCATCCAGTGGTTGCCGTCCATCGGGCTGGATCTGTTGCTGGTCAGCGTGCTGCAGGCGCTGCAGCAGTCGGGCGGCTTGAATTTCACGCCGTTGTTCGGACTTCCGGTCCTGATGGCAGGCGTGCTGGGATCCTTGACACTGGCTCTGGCAACCACGGCCGGCGCCACGCTGCTGCTGCTGGCCTGGGCCTGGTGGCTGGGCACATACGGCGGCGCCGGAGACGGCACGCAGCGCTACCTGCAGGCGGCGTTGACAGGCACCGGCTACTTCATCGTCGCCTATCTGGTGCACCTGCTGGCCGCCAAGCTCACCAGCGAGCAGCAGATGGCCCGGCGCAGCCAGATGGATGCGCGCACCCACCGCGCGGTCAGTGCCCTGGTGATGCAGCACGTGGCCGATGGCGTGCTGGTGCTGGACCTGCATGGCCAGGTCCGCCTGGCCAACCCCGCGGCATTGCTGATGCTCGGCCACAAGATCTCCGGAGATTCCTCCCTGACGCTCACCCACACGGCGGCCTTCAAACCCCTCATGGACCTGGCGTGCGCCACTTTCCAGATGGAGCGTCCCCAGCATGCCGATGTCAACGTCCTGCACGATGGCCAGATCCCCATGGCCCTGCGCGTGCGCGCATGGCTCACCCACACGCAGGACACCCCGGACGACTCTCCGGGGGAGCCGCTGTGCGTAATGTTCCTGCACGACCTGCGCGAGATGGAAGCGCACTTGCGCACCGAGAAGCTGGCCGCCATGGGGCGGATGTCGGCCGCCGTGGCGCATGAGATCCGCAACCCGCTGGCAGCGATCGTGCAGGCCAACGAACTACTGGACGAAGACCTGGACGACCCCACACAGAAGCGCCTGACACACATGGTGCGCCAAAACGCCGACCGGCTGGTGCGCATCACCGAAGACGTACTGGACATTGCGCGCGTGCAGCACCAGATCCACCAGGCCAGCTCCTCCACCGTGGCACTGGATGCCATGGTGCAGCAGGTGTGGAACGACTGGACGGCGCAGGACCCCGCACGCCGCCAGGGGCAACTGGTACTGGACGCGGGCTCGGCGCAGGTGGAGTTCGACGCCGAGCACCTGCGGCGCGTGCTGGTGAACCTGCTGGACAACGCATTGCGCTACAAGGGCCCCGAACCCGATTCGCTATGCCTCGCGACGCGCGCCACCCCCGGCGGGAAGGCCGGCGTGCAGGTGTGGAGCGATGGCGCGCCGCTGGACAAATCGGTGGAGCGGCATCTGTTCGAGCCTTTCTTCTCATCCGAAAGCCGCTCCAGCGGGCTGGGCTTGTACATCTGCCGCGAGCTGTGCCAGCGCCACGGGGCGGCCATCGGCCACCAGCGCACCACACGCAGCCTGGCGCGCGGCGAGGTGGCGGGAAACGCCTTCACTGTGACCTTCCGCAGTCTTTCGCGCCCTGCGGACAGCGCATCACTGTTTGACACAATCGTGGTCTGACACGGCCCACAGACCATGAATGCATCCACCGCCTCCATTCTTGTCGTCGATGACGAACCCGATCTGCGCACCCTCTATGAGCTGACCCTGCTGCGCGAAGGCTACCGCGTGGAGACCGCCGCCAGCGTGGACGACGCGCGCCAACAGCTGCAGACGCAGAAGTTCGACGTCGTGATCACCGACATGCGGCTGCCCGACGGCTTCGGCATGGACTTGCTGCACGACCTGCGCAGCCAACAGCGGCGTGAACGCTGCGTGGTCATGACGGCCTATGGATCGGCCGAGAACGCGGTGGAGGCGCTGCGCGCGGGCGCGTTCGACTACCTGACCAAGCCCGTGGACCTGAAGCAATTCCGTGCCGTGGTGGCCTCGGCGGTGCAGGGTATTGGCGCCGTACTGGCGGCGCCCAAATCCACCCGCCCCGGCGCACGCAATGTCACGCAGTGGCCGGACATGCAAGATCCTGTGCTGGATCGCCTGATCGGCGACTCCGAAGCCATGCGCAATGTGAAGCAGCGCATCGCCAAGGTGGCGCGCAGCATGGCCCCCGTGCTGGTGCGTGGCGAGTCAGGCACGGGCAAGGAACTGGTGGCCCGCGCGCTGCATGCCAGCAGCCAGCGCTCCGAAGGCCCACTGATCGCCGTCAACTGCGGCGCAATTCCCGAGAACCTGCTGGAGGCAGAGTTCTTTGGCGCGCGCAAGGGTTCCTACACCGGCTCTACGCACGACCGGGAGGGCTACTTCCAGGCCGCCCGTGGAGGCACGCTGTTCCTTGACGAAATTGGCGACCTGCCGCTGCCCATGCAATCCAAACTGCTGCGTGCGATCCAGGAGCGCACGGTACGGCCCCTGGGCTCCACGCAGGAAGAAGCCGTGGACGTGCGCATCGTCAGCGCCACGCACCGAGACCTGGCCGCTGACGTGCAGGCGGGGCGCTTCCGCCAGGATCTGTATTACCGGCTGAATGTCATCGAACTGCTGATCCCACCGTTGCGCGAGCGGCGAGAGGACCTGCCCGCGCTGTGCGAGGCCTTGCTGGCCCGTATCGAGCAAGAATCGGGGGTGGCCGTTCCCCACCTGACAGAGGAAGCGCTGCAGTGCATTGCACAGCACCCGCTCACCGGCAATGTGCGCGAGCTGGAAAACCTGCTGCACCGCGCGGTAGCCCTCAGCGATGGCCATGAGCTGCACGTCGAAGGCGCGCCAGCCTCCACCGTGGAGGCACCGCCACCCCTACCGCAGCCCGTACCGTCCGCACCAGCCATCGCGCAGCCTGCTGAGCCGCACGCGCCCCCTCGTTGGTCCGGCATCAGCGAAGGCATGCCCCTGCCCAACGACCTGCAAGCCTGGCTCGACCAGCAGGAACGGGAAATACTCGTGCGCGCCCTGCGCGAGGCGGGTTTCAACCGCACGGCCACCGCAGCCCGCCTGGGCATCAGCCTGCGCCAGATCCGTTACCGGATTGCCCGGCTGCACATCGAGGTACCGCAAGACGGCGACAGCCATGGCGACGCGCAGCCCTGAGCGTGCGGCCCGGCGGCCCGCCTGGCACGGCGGCTGGTACGCGAATGCGAGACGCATGGACTCGCCCAACCACGGGCCACGCCCCCCGCAGGCCAGCGTGGACCTCATCGTGGTGCATTCCATCAGCCTTCCCCCCGGGCAGTTTGGCGGGGACCATGTCCACCGGCTTTTCATGAACCAGCTGGACTGGGACGCCCATCCTTATTTCCAGCAGATTCGCGGCCTGGAAGTGTCGACGCATTTCTTCATCACGCGCGCGGGTGTGCTGTGGCAGTTCGTGGACGTGGGCCGACGCGCCTGGCACGCGGGCCGTTCCCACTACCGGGGGCGCGATGCCTGCAACGACGACTCGATCGGCGTTGAGCTCGAGGGGCTGGAAGGTGGGAGCTTCGAGCAAGCGCAGTACGCCACCCTTGTGACCCTTTGCAAGGCGCTGCGGCAGCGCTACCCCGTGCGCTACATCGCAGGACATGAGCACATCGCCCCTGAACGCAAACACGACCCAGGCCCTGGGTTTGACTGGCGTGTACTTCGTGGAGCCTTCGCCGGCACGGGTGTTCTTTTTCCGCCAGGGTGTTGATCCTCCCAGGCACCTGGACGCATTGCCGCACTTTGCGCCTTCGCCTCGCCTTCACTGCTCAGGATGAAGTTGCACGCGCGTTTGCGCGCAAGATCGGCCGGCATGCCGCACCATGGCTCAAGCCGTCGGATGCGGGCCTGATCCTACGGGGGCTGCGACGGCAGTAGAAGGCCCAGGCGTTCAATCACGTCGAAACGATCTCGCCAGCCTCTTACGGGGATACACTACCCCTAGTGTCTTGAGCCATCAACACACACTAGATATAGTGTGCGGCGACAGTCTACGCCGCCGTCTCGCCGGCCGAAGGTGACTGCCGTCCGCCTGGCCATTTCTCCGAACACCTCCGAGGACCTCCATGCACGCTGCGCCCCTATCCGCTCCTGTTGACACCCCATCGCCTGCACGGGCCACCCCGTCAGCCACGCCGACCGGGGCCCATCCACTGATGCACTACCAGATCATCCGCCGCAACGGCGCCGTGGTGCCCTTCGAGCCGCAAAAAATCGCCGTGGCGATGATGAAAGCATTCCTGGCCGTTCACGGGGCACAGGGAGCGGCCTCGGCGAGCGTGCGCGAAGTGGTGGATCAGCTGACCCAGGCAGTCGTGCGCGCGCTGATGCGCTCGCGCCCCGCGGGAGGAACGTTCCACATTGAGGACGTGCAGGACCAGGTGGAGCTGGGCTTGATGCGAGGCAGCCATCATGAGGTGGCACGCGCCTACGTGCTCTACCGCGAGCGCCGCGCGCAAGAACGCGCACAGAAGAAGGAACAACTGCTACCCCAGATGCCGGCCCTGTATGTACAGGACCAAGGTCAGCGCGTGGAGCTTGACATTCTGCGCCTGCAGAGCCTGGTAGAAGCCGCATGCACGGGCCTGGGATCGGACGTCCAGGCCGCGCCCATCATCGCGGAGACCATGCGCAACCTGTACGACGGCGTACCCATGGACGAGGTGTACAAGGCATCCATCCTCGCGGCGCGCACCCTGATCGAGAAAGATCCCGGCTACACCTACGCGACGGCACGACTGTTGCTGCACACCATCGTGCGCGAGGTGTTAGGCCGCGACGTGAATCCCGCCGACATGGCCCTGGCCTACGCCGACAACTTTCCACAATTCATCCGCCAGGGCGTGGACAACGAGTTGCTCGACCCGCGCCTGATGGAATTCGACCTGCAGCGCCTGGGAAGCACACTGAAGGCCGAGCGCGACCTGCAGTTCGACTATCTTGGCCTACAGACGCTGTACGACCGCTACTTCCTGCATGTGCGCAAAACGCGCATCGAGCTGCCTCAGACCTTTTTCATGCGCGTGGCCATGGGCCTGGCGCTGCGCGAGGACGACCGCAACGCCCGTGCCATCGAGTTCTACGAACTGCTCAGCTCCTTCGATTTCATGAGCAGCACGCCCACGCTGTTCAACAGCGGCACATTGCGCTCGCAGCTATCCAGCTGCTACCTGACCACGGTGCCCGACGAGCTGGAGGGCATCTACGAATCCATCAAGGAAAACGCCCTGCTGTCCAAGTTCGCGGGCGGCCTGGGTAACGACTGGACACGCGTACGCGCCCTCGGTGCACGCATCAAGGGCACGAACGGCGAGTCGCAAGGCGTGGTGCCGTTCCTCAAGGTGGTCAACGACACGGCCGTGGCCGTGAACCAGGGCGGCAAGCGCAAGGGTGCCGTCTGCACCTACCTGGAAAGCTGGCACCTGGACATCGAAGAATTCCTGGAGCTGCGCAAGAACACCGGCGACGACCGGCGACGCACACACGACATGAACACGGCCAACTGGATTCCCGACCTGTTCATGAAACGCGTAATGGAAAAGGGCCTGTGGACACTGTTTTCCCCCTCGGATGTCCCTGATCTGCACGACCTGTACGGACAGGCCTTCGAAAAAGCCTACATCGCCTACGAGGCCAAGGCCGAGAGCGGCGAGCTGCCTCTGTTCAAACGCGTACCGGCCGTCGACCTCTGGCGCAAGATGCTTTCCATGCTGTTCGAGACCGGGCATCCCTGGATCACCTTCAAGGACCCGTGCAACATCCGCTCTCCCCAGCAGCATGTAGGCGTAGTGCACAGTTCCAATCTCTGTACCGAGATCACGCTCAACACCAGCGATGCCGAGACGGCCGTGTGCAACCTGGGATCGGTGAACCTCGCGCGCCATCTCAAGGACGGAGGCATCGACCACGACAAGCTGCGCAAAACCGTGAGCACGGCCATGCGCATGCTGGACAACGTGATTGACATCAACTACTACGCCGTACAGAAGGCCAAGGATTCCAACCTGCGCCACCGCCCCGTCGGCCTGGGCCTGATGGGGTTCCAGGACGCGCTGTATGAACTGCGCATCCCCTACGCAAGCGACGCCGCAGTGGAGTTTGCCGATACCTCCATGGAGGCTCTCTGCTATTACGCCTACTGGGCCTCAACCGATCTCGCCCAAGAACGGGGCCAATACTCCAGTTACCAGGGTTCTCTGTGGTCCCAGGGCATCCTGCCGCTGGATTCACTGCAGTTGCTGGAGCAGGAACGTGGCGGGTACGTGGAGGTGGACCGTACGACCCGTCTGGACTGGGACATGCTGCGCGCCAAGATCGCGCAAGACGGCATGCGCAACTCCAACTGCATCGCCATTGCGCCCACAGCCACCATCTCGAACATCGTTGGCGTGGACGCCTCCATTGAGCCCTCCTTCGGCAATCTCTCCGTCAAATCCAACCTCTCGGGAGAGTTCACGGTCATCAACCAGTACCTGGTGCGCGACCTGAAGCAGCTGGGCCTGTGGGACGACGTGATGCTCATGGACCTCAAGCACTTCAAGGGATCGCTGCACGCGATCGACCGCGTTCCCCTCACCGTCAAGGCACTGTATGCCACCGCCTTCGAAGTCGCTCCCACCTGGCTCGTCGAAGCGGCGGCGCGTCGACAGAAATGGATCGACCAGGCGCAGAGCCTGAACATCTATATGGCCGGCGCCTCAGGCAAGAAGCTCGACGAGACATACAAGCTTGCGTGGATACGCGGCCTGAAGACCACTTACTACCTGCGCACGCAGAGCGCGACGCATGTGGAGATGAGTACCGTGAACACACGCCAGCTCAATGCCGTCGCGTCCGGCGCAAGCGACACGGGGGAGGGAACGATGGCACCAAGCTCGGCACTGAACGCTGCCGTGGCCGCAGCGCAAGCGCAGGCTGCTGCCATCCCTGCGACCGACGTGAAGTTCTGCGCCATTGACGACCCCGGCTGCGAAGCCTGCCAGTAATGCCGTGCGCATGCGGGCGCAGCGTGACACATCGTCGCCTCGTTCGCATGTGTCGTGAAGCAACAGATCACGCCTGGCAACGCTTCGGTGCTTTTCATTTTGAAGCACTGCTTCCATAATCCGACCACTGGAAAACCTATGCTCACCTGGGACGACGAAGTCAAGCCCTCATCGCAAAAACTCTTGGACGGCAGTCACTCCAACGACCGCCCTGTGGAGCCTCCGCCAAACGGTTTCCAAGCACCCGTGTTGCAGTCCGTCGCCAGCACTTCGACGCGCACTGCCCCTACCGCGTCTGCAGCACCCCAACACCGCCGCGTGTCTGCGGTCGACAAACGCATCATCAACGGCCAGACCGACGTCAACCAGTTGGTGCCGTTCAAGTACAAGTGGGCGTGGGAGAAATACCTCGCCACCTGCGCCAATCACTGGATGCCGCAGGAAGTGAACATGACGCGGGACATCGCACTCTGGAAGGACCCGAACGGCCTGACCGAGGACGAGCGGCGCATCGTCAAGCGCAACCTGGGCTTCTTCGTCACGGCCGACTCGCTGGCCGCCAACAACATCGTGCTGGGCACCTACCGCCACATCACGGCGCCGGAATGCCGGCAGTTCCTGTTGCGCCAGGCGTTCGAGGAAGCCATCCACACCCATGCGTACCAGTACATCGTGGAGTCACTGGGCTTGGACGAAGGCGAGATTTTCAACGCCTACAACGAGGTCCAGTCCATCCGCGACAAGGACGAGTTCCTGATCCCCTTCATCGAAGCGATCATGGATCCGCGCTTCACGACCGGCACACCCGAGAGCGACCAGACACTACTCAAGTCGCTGATCGTTTTTGCGTGCCTGATGGAAGGTCTGTTCTTCTACGTGGGTTTCACGCAAATCCTGGCACTCGGCCGCCAGAACAAGATGACCGGCGCTGCCGAGCAGTACCAGTACATCCTGCGCGACGAGTCCATGCACTGCAACTTCGGCATCGACCTGATCAACCAGCTCAAGCTCGAAAACCCACATCTGTGGACGGCCGAGTTCAAGGACGAGATCAAGGCCCTGTTCATCAAGGCAGTGGAACTGGAATACCGTTATGCCGAAGACACCATGCCGCGTGGCGTGCTGGGTATGAACGCCTCCATGTTCAAAGGCTACCTGCGCTACATCGCGAACCGCCGCGCCACACAGATCGGGCTGGAAGCGCTCTTTCCGAATGAAGAAAATCCGTTCCCCTGGATGAGCGAGATGATTGATCTGAAGAAGGAACGCAACTTCTTCGAGACGCGCGTCATCGAGTACCAGTCGGGCGGCGCCTTGTCCTGGGACTGACATCTTCGTAGACCAGGCCATGATTTTTCAACCACGCTCCGCGCACACAGCACCGTTCGGCGCTGCGGCCTTGGGGCGTTTCCGCATTCGTGGTGACGCATATTCAGTCGTCGCCATGGATCGCTCCACGCCCAATGCAGGCGTGGGGTGCTCTTTGCAAATCGACCCAAGGAGAAAATGATGGCAACTGCGAAGAAACCCGCTGCAAAGAAAGCAGCTCCCGCTAAGAAGACGGCTCCAGCCAAGAAGGCAGCCGCTCCTGCCAAAAAGGCCGTAGCAGCCAAGAAGGCAGCACCCGCCAAGAAGGCAGCCGCTCCTGCCAAAAAGGCCGTAGCAGCCAAGAAGGCAGCACCCGCCAAGAAGGCAGCCGCTCCTGCCAAAAAGGCCGTAGCAGCCAAGAAGGCAGCGCCCGCCAAGAAGGCAGCCGCGCCCGCGAAGAAGGCTAAGGCTCCTGCCGCAGCGCCTGCTCCTGTCGCGCAAACAACGCTGAACCCGCAAGCCGCATGGCCCTTCCCTACGGGTGGCAAGCCATAAGGCTACGGGACAGTCCAGCCTACGACCCGGTGCTTGCACCGGGTTTTTTTATGGCAAAGCCGCAGTCAGAAACGCTGCTTCAATCCCGGCGCTCGCTCAGTCAGGTTGAAAGTCCAGCTGGTAATTCTGCGGGCCGCGTTGCGCGATCTTGAGCGCGCCCAGCCGGTTGCCCAACTGAGCGCAACGTGCCAGGGTCCACCCCTTCTCCAGGCCGTAGAGCAAACCGCCACGCCAGGCATCCCCGCAGCCCGTGGGGTCCACCACCTGCGCCGGTTGAACAGGGGGAACATGCGTCCTGACACCCTGTTCCCAAATTTCACATCCCTGTGCTCCCAGTGTGACGATCAGGCCGCGGACCCGATGCGAGATCTCTGCCAGGCTCCAGCCCGTACGGTCGCACAACATCTTGCCTTCGTAGTCATTGACGGCGATCCAGCTCGCCTGCTCGATGAATCGACGCAGGTCTGCGCCATCGAACATGGGCAACCCCTGTCCCGGATCGAACACGAACGGAATGCCGGCCTCGACGAATTGCGCCGCGTGCTGCAGCATGGCCTCACGGCCGTCCGGCGCGATGATGCCCACGTGCGCACCCGCCCCGGGCGGGATGCGGTGCAGGTGGGCCTGCATCATGGCACCGGGGTGGAACGCCGTGATCTGGTTGTTGTCCCGATCGGTCATGATCATCGCCTGGGCGGTGTATGTATCCTCCACGCGGCCGACAAAGCGGGTGTCGACGCCGAGTTGCTGCAGTCGCGCCAAGTATTCGCCGCCATCAGCGCCCAGCATGGCCATGGGCAGCGGGTTGCCTCCCAACAGCTTGAGGCTGTATGCGATATTGCCAGCGCATCCTCCAAAGTCGCGGCGCAATGTGGGAACGAGAAACGACACATTCAGGATATGCAGTTGCTCGGGCAATATTTGCTCTGCAAAACGCCCATCGAACGTCATGATGGTGTCGAAGGCCAGGGAACCGCAAATCAGCGCAGCCATAGGGTCAAAGCTCAAGAGTAAAAAATCAGGGATAGAAGGCCACCAGCCGATAGCCAGCCACCTGCGCAGCGCCCTGGATCACCTGCAACGGCAGTGCACCGCTCCACACGAAACCTGGTGCCAATTCCAGGGGGGCCCCCAGTTCGTCACGCAGCAATACGCGCCGCACAATGGGTTGGTCTTGCGCATCCGTCAGCGTGAGTTCCAGCGCCGGCATCGCAACGGCCTGGGTCGACGTATTCTTCACGCTCATCTGCAACTGGTACCCGGACGGATCGTGGCGCGCCTTCAGAAACGATGAGCTGTCGATGACCACGGCCGTGATGTGCCGTGGAGGTTGCAGCACGCACTGCAAGCGCCCGCACAGTCGTTCCATCCAGGCGCGGGCCACGGGATGACGCGATGCGATGTCGTCCCGTTCCTGGATGGTGATTTGGAGAAGCAAGGCCACCACCAACGTCAAGCCGACCAAGGACAGGCCCACACGCACGGAGGGCCTGCGCCAGAACGCGTTGCGCCGCGCAGCCTTCACGAAGCCAGGTTCAATGACGGGATCCGTGCGGTCGTCGGCGTGCCCTTCTTCCCGCTCCAGCGATGGCGCGCCTGCATCCTCCGATGGCGCCAGGGACTCCAGCGGTCCAGCCGGGCTGGGCGCCATCTCTAGTGATTCGATGGTTTCCTGCGCCGCCCTCCCCGCAGCGGACGTGCCCCCCTCCTCTGTGGGCATCGGTGAAACCAGAACGGCAGGGGCTTCCGCGGATTCGTGGCTGCTGGGTTCCTCCGATTCCGCATCCTCCTCAAGAGGCGCCGCCGGTAACTCGTAACCCCGCGGGAGCGTATGGACTGGCGGGGCGGGAATATCGCGCGCGGCTGGAGACAGGGGCGCCGCATCGGCATCCACCGGGGGCGCAGCCATTGCTTTCGGCGTCTTCGCAGGCGCTGCGCCCTCCGGATTCGCCAGCAGAAAGGCGGGGACCGGGGGCGGTGGGGGAACCCATGGTGGAGGTTCGCTTTCCGTACGCAGGCCTTCATCCGCCGCGGGAACCACTTCCTGCGGTGCGCACGCGGCCGCTGCAGACATCACCGGGTCCGGCGCAAGCGACGTTGGAGCCTCCACATGCCGCGCGCTGCCCCAGACCTGAATGCCTTCCGAGGCTTTACCGACGGGCTGTGGCGGAGGCTTGAGCGCATCCAGAAGCAGGTCGGAAAGCAACGGCTCCGCCTCCTGCACCTGCAAGTGCTGCGATGCATCGAACACCTCCTTGCAGTGCCCGCATCGCACCCAGCCTTCCGATATCCGCAGCTGATCGGCAACCACCCGAAAGGTGGTGGAGCAGTGGGGGCAGCGGGTGATCTGGCTCATCGGCTGTGGATTGTAGGGGCCCCTCTACGGCCCCGCGCAGCCCGCGCAGCCCGCGCGGTTAGCGACGCGCGGTCATCAGGATCCAGCCATCCTCACGGTCCGACACCTGCAGCTGCAGCCACGGCGCATAGGCCTCCTGCAGCTCCTGCGCCTGCCGCTCCAGGATGCCGGCCAGCACAAGGTGCCCGCCCTGCGCAACATGGCCGCTGAGCAAGGGCGCCAGCACCTTCAGCGGCGTCGCCAGAATATTCGCCAACACGGTCTGGTATTGCCCTTGCGCCCGCTCGGGCAGACCCGCGTTCACCTGCACGCCGTTGGCTTGCGCATTTTGTCGCGTGGATTCCACGGCTGCCGCGTCAATGTCCACCGCGTCGATCTCTGTGGCGCCAAATTTCGCGGCGCCGATCGCCAGGATGCCGGAGCCGCAGCCATAGTCGAGCACGCGCCCCAGCGCCTGCCCGGCCGCGTCGCCATGTTTGGCAATCCATCGCAGGCACATGCGCGTGGTTGGGTGGGTTCCCGTGCCAAAGGCCAGCCCTGGATCCAGGCGGATGCTACGGCGCGCAGCCGCGGGCATCTCGTGCCACGTCGGCACGATCCAGAAATCGGGCGTGATGTCCACCGGCGCGAACTGGGATTGCGTGAGCCGGACCCAGTCCTGCTCCTGCACCACACTCACCCCCTGCACGATGCAGCCCTCGAAGAAATCCTGGGCCTGCAACAGTTGCCGCGCCTCCTCGGCCGCCTCTTGCGTAGGAAACAGGGCAGTGATGCGGCTACGCTGCCAACCCTCACGCGGGGCCGGCATGCCAGGTTCTCCAAAAAGCGCCTGCTCGGCATCGGTGTGCGCGTCGGCATCTTCCACCGAGACGCTCAAGGCTTCCAGCGCATCGAGCGCGTCGCTCACGGTCTCCACCCGTTCCTCGGGACACAACAGGTTCAGCTCGAACATGGGATCAGCCTCCTTGCACGCGATCCATGAAAAAAGCTGGCATCCGTTTCCGGATGCCAGCGGGCAGGTCAGAAGTGCTGACGATCAGCGCTGGCGCTGCGACAGCCACTCCTCCAGGTAGTGGATGTTGGTGCCGCCCGCTACGAACTTGGCGTCCACCATGAGTTCGCGGTGCAGCGCCACGTTGGTATTGATGCCTTCGATCACCGTTTCCGACAGTGCCGTGCGCATGCGCGCCAGGGCTTGCTCGCGCGTATCGCCGTGCACGATGATCTTGCCGATCATGGAGTCGTAATTCGGCGGCACGTAGTAGTTCGTATAGGCGTGCGAGTCCACGCGCACGCCCGGGCCGCCAGGCGCGTGCCACATCGTGATGCGCCCCGGCGACGGGATGAACTTGTAGGGATCCTCAGCGTTCACCCGGCACTCGATCGCATGGCCATGGATCTGAACCTGGCGTTGGGTGAACGGCAGTTTTTCGCCCGCAGCTACCATGATTTGCGTGCGCACGATGTCCACGCCCGTGATCCACTCGGTCACCGGGTGCTCCACCTGCACGCGGGTGTTCATCTCGATGAAGTAGAACTCGCCGTTCTCGTACAGGAACTCGAACGTACCCGCACCGCGGTAGCCGATCTTCTTGCAGGCAGCCACGCAGCGTTCGCCAATCTTCTCGATCAGCTTGCGCGGAATACCCGGTGCCGGCGCTTCCTCGATCACCTTCTGGTGGCGACGCTGCATGGAGCAGTCGCGCTCGCCCAAGTACACGGCATTGCGGTACTTGTCGGCCAGTATCTGGATCTCTATATGGCGCGGGTTCTGGAGGAATTTCTCCATGTACACGGCCGGGTTGCCAAAGGCGGCCTGCGCCTCGGCCTTGGTCATCTGCACCGCGTTGACCAGCGCCGCCTCGGTGTGCACCACCCGCATGCCACGGCCGCCACCACCGCCAGCGGCCTTGATGATGACCGGGTAACCGATACTCTTGGCAATGCGGCGGATCTGCACCGGATCATCCGGCAACTCGCCATCGGAGCCCGGCACGCAGGGTACGCCCGCGCGGATCATGGCCTGCTTGGCCGACACCTTGTCACCCATCATGCGGATGGAGTCGGGCGTCGGGCCGATGAACTGGAACCCGCTCTTTTCCACCCGTTCGGCAAAATCGGCGTTCTCCGACAGGAAGCCATACCCCGGGTGAATGGCCTCGGCGTCCGTCACCTCGGCCGCCGAAATGATGGCAGGCATGTTGAGGTAGGACAGCGGCGAGGGCGCGGGGCCGATGCACACAGCCTCCTCCGCCAGCTTGACATATTTGGCGTCGCGGTCGGCCTCGGAATAGACCATCACGGCCTTCACGCCCAGTTCGTGGCAGGCACGCTGGATTCGCAGGGCAATCTCGCCGCGATTGGCGACCAAAATCTTCTTAAACATGGTTGGCCTCGCGGCTCAAGGCCGCATGCAGACAAAAACCCGCGCCAGCGCCTGGTGCTGCCATGCACGCGCAACGAGCGCATGCGGCGGGGGCTGAAGCGCTCATGCGCGGCTTACTCGATGACGAACAGCGGCTGCCCGTATTCCACCGCCTGCCCGTTCTCACCCAGGATGCGGGTCAC
The DNA here is from genome assembly GCF_002916785.1 of Diaphorobacter sp. LR2014-1. Taxonomy (NCBI): domain Bacteria; kingdom Pseudomonadati; phylum Pseudomonadota; class Betaproteobacteria; order Burkholderiales; family Comamonadaceae; genus Diaphorobacter; species Diaphorobacter sp. LR2014-1. Next base: position 238,527 of record NZ_MTBE01000002.1, read on the forward strand.
CGTGCCCGACTTGTCGGCCTCGATCTCGTTCAGGATCTTCATGGCTTCGACGATGCACACCGTGTCACCTTCCTTGACCTTGCTGCCCACCTCGACAAACGGCTTCGCGCCCGGGCTGGACGCGCGATAGAACGTACCCACCATGGGCGACTTGACGATATGGCCAGAAGGGGCCGCCGCCGCGGGGGCAGGCAATTCAGCGACGGGCGCGGTGGGCGCGGCCGCTACGGGCGCGGCGGCCATGGGGGTTTGGACGGGAGCGGCGACGAACTGCTGCACCACGGCCCCGCCGCTCTTCACGATGCGGACCTTGCCCTCGGCTTCGGTGATCTCGAGTTCAGAAACATTCGACTCGGAGACCAGATCGATGAGGGTCTTGAGTTTTCGCAAATCCATGGGGGCTCCAACGGCTAGAAACGGAATGGGGAGCGAATTTACCCTAATTTCGGACTATTTCACCGAAACGACCCCAATTGCCACCATCTCCATTGAGGAAACACAGGCTCTCACAACGTTGTGGACCAGCCTTGAAGATCCTGCGCCGTCAGTTGGCCCATTTTACGCTTCAAAATGCTGCCATTTGCACCAAACAGTACGGTAAAGGGCAGCCCGCCCTTTTCGTTGCCTAGCCCGCGTGCCAGGTCGGTGCCGCCCAGCCCCCCCAAGGCGATTGGGAAATCGAGAGGCATGCGCTCTAGAAATTTGCGCACGTTGGAAGGCTGATCGATCGCCAAGCCCACAACCTGCCACCCTTTGGCGCGGTGTTCCCCATAAAAGGCATTGAGCAGCGGCAGTTCTTCCACGCACGGGGGGCACCAGGTGGCCCAAAAATTCAACAGCAGGGGGCGACCCCGCAAGGCGGCCATGGACAGCACTTCGCCCGCCGGGCCTTCAAACTGCGCGCCCCAGACGGCGTTGGACACGCCCTCCTGCACCGGGCCCGGCCGCAGCCGCCAGGCCGCCAGCCCCGCGCCCCCCAGGGCGGCAAGGGCACCGGCCCCCACCAGCAGCCAGCGGCGGCGGCGGAGCGGATGGGCGCTCGGCGCCTTTGCGGAATCGGCAGACGCCGAAGAGGAAAGAGTGGGCTCGTTCATGAAGACAGGGTGGAAGTAGGCATTTCCTGCAGCAACCGGCGCACGGCTTGCAGATCACCCCGGGGCGCGCGCCCCCGGGCGTCGGGGCGCAGCGCGCCACGCAGGTCGTCCAGGTCATAGATCAGCAGATGCACGCCGATCTCTTCGTGCAACGCGGCGGATCGGCTGCTCAGACTCAAGGCATCGACCGGCTCGCCCCGGAAACCCATGACGGTGCGCGGCTCGTAATTCACATGGTGGTCGATGAGGGCAATCTCGGCCGATTTGGGATCGTCGCAGAACAGCGCCAGGTAGATGTCGGACAGCCGTGTGGCCGTGCCGTGCCAGACCGCACCGCCCAGGTAGGGGCGGAAGTCCTGCATGCGTTGCATCCACACCAGCGCCAATTCGCGCAGCGCCCGCAATTCGGAGGGTTGGGTATCGGCGCAAAACAGGCCGATGTACTCCCGCACGGCGTCCTCGACGAGGTCGTTGTCGGGCAGCGGCGTGCGCTGGGGCAGCCCCAGTTCCTTGACCGCGCGGCGCTTGGCCGCCCCCCACTCCAGCCCCTCCTCGACCACCAGGCGGGCTGCGGCATTGGCGATTTCGATGGCAAGGGCGTTTTGCATGGCGGCACGGTCCAGAACGCAGGACGCCCATTGTCACCCCAATGCCCCGCAATACCGTTGACGCAACCGTGACGGCGCACCCGCCGCAGGGGCAATGCACCATGCATCCGCCATTTGCTCCTTATTCGATAGCTGTTCGCGCTTGATCAACGGGCGTTAGACCCATTTTTCTCATAAATCCTGGAGTTTCCACCGAGGTCCATAGAATCGGGAGCCATGCATATACACATCCTGGGCATCTGCGGCACGTTCATGGGCGGCCTGGCCGCGCTGGCGCGCGAGGCGGGCCACCGTGTCACCGGCTGCGACGCCGGCGTCTACCCTCCCATGAGCGACCAGTTGCGCGCCTTGGGAATAGAGTTGATCGAAGGCTATGGCGCCGACCAGCTCGCGCTGAAGCCTGACATGTTCGTGGTGGGCAACGTGGTCAGCCGCGCGCGGCTGGCGGACGGCACGCCGAAGTTTCCGCTGATGGAGGCCATCCTCGACGCGGGCGCGCCCTATACCAGCGGGCCGCAATGGCTGGCCGAGCATGTGCTGCAGGGCCGCCATGTGCTGGCCGTCGCCGGCACGCACGGCAAGACGACCACCACGTCCATGCTGGCCTGGATTCTGGAATGCGCGGGCCTGGCGCCCGGCTTCCTGGTGGGCGGTGTGCCGATGAACTTCGGCGTATCCGCGCGTCTGGGCGCACCCGTACGGCCCCTGGCCGGGCCAGGACCGCTCGCCACGGCGCCGCTGTTCGTGATCGAGGCGGATGAGTACGACACCGCGTTCTTCGACAAGCGCAGCAAATTCGTGCACTACCGCCCCCGCACCGCCGTGCTGAACAACCTGGAGTTCGATCACGCCGACATCTTTGACGACCTGGGCCAGATCGAACGGCAGTTCCACCACTTGGTGCGCACGGTGCCGCCCTCGGGCCGCGTGGTGGTCAATGGGCTGGAGGAGAGCCTGGCACGCGTACTGCACGCCGGCTGCTGGAGCGGCGTGGCCAACTTTGGCACCGCGGTGAGCGACTTCGGCGCGCAAGGCGAGCCGCACGATTTCGAGGTGCTGCAGCGGGGCAGCACAGTGGCACGCGTGCAGTGGTCGCTGACGGGCGTGCACAACCAGCTCAATGCCCTCGCTGCCATCGCGGCCGCCGAGCATGTGGGCGTGACGCCTGCCCAGGCGGCCGAGGCGCTGGCGCGCTTCGAGAACGTCAAGCGCCGCATGGAGCTGCGCGGCATGGTGCGGGGCATCGCTGTCTATGACGACTTTGCGCACCATCCCACGGCGCTGCGCACCACGCTGGACGGACTGCGCCGGCGCGTGGGCCCCAAGGGCGAAGGCCGCGGGCGCATCCTGGCGGTGTTCGAGCCGCGCAGCAACACCATGAAGCTGGGCACCATGAAGGCGCAGTTGCCCTGGGCGCTGGAGCCGGCCGACCTGGCCTTCTGCCATACCGCCGGCCTGGACTGGGACGCCGCTGCGGCGCTGGCCCCCATGGGTGTGCGCGCGCAGACGGCGGGCGACCTGACCACGCTGGTGGGCCAGATCCGCGCGGCGGTGCAGCCGGGCGACCACATCGTCTGCATGAGCAACGGCAGCTTTGGCGGAGTGCACGCCCAACTGCTCGCAGAACTATCAAAACAATAGCTGCTAGCGCTTGATTAATAAGCGCTAGCAGCCTTTTTGGCTTGAGACTTAGAAGCTGACAGCCATGCCCGGCACGTCCACGCGCACGACGGGCCTGGCAAGCGCAGCGACGGTGGCGCGGGCAAACTGGCCGGACCATGCAGGATCGGCCAGCAGCGTCGCCCCCGCGGCGCGGGCCACGGTCAGCACCTTGTCGGCCAGCAGCACCTTGCCGCTGGCGCGCAGCGGCTCGCATTCCAGGCGTAGAAATTCATCGTCCAGCCAGCGGCGCGCGTCCTCGTGCGACAGGGGCTGTCCCCCCTGCGCGTCCAGACGGAATTCCTGATCGGGGCTCAGGGTGACCAATACTTCGCTGTGCATGAGCTGTCTCGCCTCTTGATGGAATAGTGTTGACGGGTGAACGGGACGGCGCGGCCGCGCCATTCCCGTGCCGCGAGCTTACACCGCGCCCGCTTCAACGCGCGCGCCGCGCTTGCACGGCGGCCGCCAGCTCGGCCAGGCAGGCAACGGAGTCGTCCCAGCCCAAGCAGGCATCGGTGATGCTCTTGCCGTATTCCAGCGTCGTGGCATCGTCCTTGCCCGGCGTGAACTTCTGCGCTCCGGGCTGCAGGTGGCTTTCCACCATCACGCCGAACACGCTGCGCGAGCCGCCTGCGATCTGCGCGGCGATGTCGCGCGCCACATCGCGCTGCTTCTCGTGCTGCTTGCTGCTGTTGGCATGGCTGCAGTCCACCATCAGCGACGCCGGCAGGCCGGCGGCCTCCAGGTCCTTGCAGGCCGCGGCAACGCTGGCTGCGTCGTAGTTAGGCGCCTTGCCGCCGCGCAGGATCACGTGGCAATCCTTGTTGCCCGCGGTGTGCACGATGGCCACCTGGCCGTTCTTGTGCACCGACAGGAAGTGGTGGCCGTGGCTGGCGGACTGGATGGCATCGGTGGCGATGCGGATGTTGCCATCGGTGCCGTTCTTGAAGCCGATGGGGGCCGAAATGCCGGAGGCCAGTTCGCGGTGGACCTGGCTTTCGGTGGTGCGCGCCCCGATGGCGCCCCAGCTGATCAGGTCGCCGATGTACTGGGGCGAGATCACGTCCAGGAACTCGCTGCCCGCCGGCACGCCCAGGCGGTTGATGTCGATGAGCAGCTGGCGCGCGATGCGCAGGCCCTCGTCGATGCGGTAGCTGCCGTCCAGGTAGGGGTCGTTGATCAAGCCCTTCCAGCCCACGGTGGTGCGGGGCTTCTCGAAGTACACGCGCATGACCACTTCCAGCTGGTCCTTGTACTGCTCACGCACCGCCTTGAGCTTGCGCGCATAGTCCACCGCGGCGTGCGGGTCGTGGATCGAACAGGGGCCGATGATGACGAGCAGCCGGTCGTCCTCGCCGCTCATGATGCGCTGGATGCTGCGGCGTGTGTTGGCAATCAGCGACTCCACCTCCGACCCGCGGATCGGGAAGAAGCGAATCAGGTGGTCTGGAGGAGGAAGCACGGTGATGTCCTTGATGCGTTGGTCGTCGGTCTCGCTGGTTTTCTCGACGTTGGGATACCAGGCATCGCTGCTGGAGACATGGGCGTTCATGGGTGCTTCCTCTCGGGTGTGTGGGGGGGGGTGAAGATGGAAAACGGAGAACAGATAACAAAAAAAACCGCCGGGCTTTTCAGCTTCGGCGGTTTCTTAGAGAAGGGGGCTCAGTCTGGGTGCGCGCGTACCTCTCATCCGCCAGGGACAGAGAACCAAAAGTAAAAGTAAAACGCGCTGTGAACTGACATGCGGACCAATGTAGCACGTATTGCGGCACCGCAACATAGGCACCCTGTTGCCGTCGCGCTACAACCGCTTACGGATGCCGTCCCTCGAACCACCACCGGCGCAGGCGCGCCAGCAGTGGCGCACGCGGTGGAAGCTCCGCGGCAGGCCGGGTGTCGGGCGCCGATCGCTCCATGCAGGGGTCGCCCTGCATATAGATGTCGAGCACCAGCCGCGCCTCTCCCAGCGTGCGCCACGCCTGCCGCTCAAAAGTACTGAAGCGCTCGGCCTCAGATGGGCTACGCTGCTGCAAGGCCTGCTGCCATTGCGCCAGGGCATCGCGCAATTCGCGCAACGCGCGCTGGTAGACACCGAATTCATACAGCGCATGCCAGGCCGACCCCAGGCCTGTGAGGTGCAGCTGGTGGCGCCTTGCGCAATGCGCCAGCGCCTCGGCGCTGCGCCGCACGGACTCGGGCCCCAGCTGCCCCCGGCGCGCGCGCGTGGCGGCCTCGATATGCTGGGCCAGCTCGCCCAGGCTGTCGCGCAGCGCACGCGCGTCCTCGTCCGCCTCGCCGCCGTGCGGATTACGGTCCGGATCGGTGAAAGTCTGCGGGCGGCTGGAGAGTGGCGTGGGCATGGCACACAACCGGCCGCGGCGCTCAGGCCGTGCCGCCCACCGTCAGGCCATCGATGCGCATGGTGGGCTGGCCCACTCCCACGGGCACGCTCTGACCCTCCTTGCCGCAGGTGCCCACACCGCTGTCCAGGCGCATGTCGTTGCCGATCATGGTCACCTTCTTGAGCGACTCCGGGCCGCTGCCGACGATGGTCGCGCCCTTCACGGGGTACTGGATCTTGCCGTTTTCCACCCAGTAGGCCTCGCTCGCGGAGAACACGAACTTGCCACTGGTGATGTCCACCTGTCCGCCGCCGAAGTTGGTGGCGTACAGGCCCTTCTTGATGCTGGCGACGATCTCCTGCGGGTCCTTGTCGCCGCCCAGCATGTAGGTATTGGTCATGCGTGGCATGGGGATGTGGGCATAGCTCTCGCGCCGGCCGTTGCCCGTAGGCTTGACACCCATGAGGCGCGCATTCATCGCGTCCTGGATGTAGCCCTTCAATATGCCGTCCTCGATGAGCACGTTGCGCTGCGTGGCGTGACCCTCATCGTCCACGTTGAGCGAGCCGCGGCGGTCGGCCAGCGTGCCATCATCCAGCACGGTGACGCCCTTGGCCGCCACGCGCTGGCCGATGCGGCCGCTGAAGGCACTCGACCCCTTGCGGTTGAAGTCGCCCTCCAGCCCGTGGCCCACGGCCTCGTGCAGCAGCACACCGGGCCAACCGGGGCCCAGCACCACGGTCATCTCGCCCGCGGGCGCGGGGCGCGACTCCAGGTTGACCAACGCAGCATTCACGGCTTCATGGACATACTGCCCGATCTGCTCGTCGGTGAAATAGGCCAGACCGAAGCGCCCGCCCCCGCCGGCCGAGCCCACCTCGCGGCGGCCGTTCTGCTCGGCGATGACGGTGATCGACAGGCGCACCAGCGGGCGCACGTCGGCGGCCATCAGCCCATCGGCACGCGCCACCAGCACCACGTCGTACTCGCTGGCCAGGCCCGCCATGACCTGCACCACGCGCGGGTCCTTGGCGCGGGCACATTGCTCGGCGCGCTCCAGCAGGCGCACCTTGTCGGTGCTGTCCATCGAGGCGATGGGGTCGATGTGCGGGTACAGCGAACGGCTGTTTGCTATCTTTTTGGAAGCTACTCGCGCACGTCCCACCTTATCCGCAGCCGAAATGGACCGCACGGTACGGGCCGCGTCGAGCAGCGAGGCCTCGGAAATATCGTCCGAGTAGGCGAAGGCCGTCTTCTCGCCGCTCACCGCGCGCACGCCCACGCCCTGGTCGATGGAGAACGAGCCCGTCTTGACGATGCCCTCTTCCAGGCTCCAGCCTTCGCTGCGCGTGTACTGGAAGTACAGGTCGGCGTCGTCCACGCGGTGCGCGCGGATCTCCGCCAGGGCGCGGGAGAGGTGGGACTCGTCCAGGCCGAAGGGGGTGAGCAGCAGCTCACGGGCCAGGCCCAGGCGTTCGATGGTGGGTTCGCGGGAAATCATCGGCCGATTGTAGGCAGGCGCCCTAGACCCTGCGTGCACGCAGGTTCCCCCCGCAGCCCCGCTACCGCGCCCGCGGCGGCCCCTGCTCGGGCTGGTGCTGTGCGCGTGCCACCGACATCAGCACCCCCAGCGCAAGCCCCAGCGTGACCATGGCCGTGCCGCCGTAACTGACGAACGGCAGCGGCACCCCCACCACGGGCAGGATGCCGCTGACCATGCCCATGTTCACGAAGGCATAGGTGAAGAAGATCATCGCCACGGCACTCGCCATGAGGCGCCCGAACAGCGTATTGGCGTTGGCCGCAATCGCCAGCCCGCGCCACACCAGCAGCACAAAGCAGACGATCAGGGTGAGGTTGCCCACCAGGCCGAACTCCTCGGAGAACGCGGCGAAGATGAAGTCGGTCGTGCGCTCGGGGATGAACTCCAGGTGCGTCTGCGTGCCGGCCATGAAGCCCTTGCCCCACACGCCGCCCGAGCCGATGGCGATCATGCCCTGGATGATGTGAAAGCCCTTGCCCAGCGGATCGCGCGTGGGGTCCAGCAGCGTGCAGATGCGCTGTTGCTGATAGTCGTGCAGCACCGGCCAGCGCACGCCCTCGGCGCACAGTTGCGGCTCGAACCAGACGATGAGCGCAATGCCCACCGCGCCCAGCAGCACCGGCGGCACCACCAGCTTCCAGGGCAGGCCCGCAAAGAAAATCACCGACAGCCCCGCGGCCATCACCAGCAGCGAGGTGCCCAGGTCGGGCTGTTTCATGATCAGCCCCACGGGCACCATGAGCAGCGCCCCCGCCACCACGAAGTCCAGCGCACGCAGCTGGCCTTCGCGCTTTTGGAACCACCAGGCCAGCATCAGCGGGGTGGCGATCTTCAGCAGCTCGCTGGGCTGGATCACCACACCCACGTTGATCCAGCGCTGCGCCCCCTTCTTGGTGATGCCGAACAGCGCCACGCCCACCAGCAGCGCCACGCCCAGCGTGTACAACGGCACGGCCAGCATCATCAGCCGCTGCGGCGGCACCTGGGCCACCACGAACAGGATGCCCGCGGCCAGCAGCATGTTGCGGCCATGGTCGTAAAAGCGCGTGCCATGATCGAAACCCGACGAATACATGGCCACCAGGCCGATGGATGACAACGCCAGCAGCAGCGCGATGAGCGGCCAGTCAAAGCCGCGCAACAGCGGCAGGAGGCGTTGCGGCAGGGAAGGTTTGTCGAAAGCGGCGGCCATGGGGCGCGATTATCGGGTGCCAGGCCAAGCCCCCTGCGTGATTCCAGGACTAAGCATCAGTCGGCCTGGCGAAACGCCAGCACCAGCTGGTTGCGCAGCGTGCGCAGCTGCCCCTGCACCTTGTCGTCCACCACCAGGCCGCCAGGGCGCTCATGATCGGCATAGATCAGCGCAAAGGGACGCTGCTTGATCGACAGCGGCAGCAGCAGAAAGCTGGTGGCATCGAAGCTGCCGAGGAACCATGCCGGCAGACGCGCTCGCACACGCTCCTCGGTGGCGTCGGCAATCAGGGTATCGGCGCCCCGCTGGCACACGGCGGCAAACAGGTCATCCGCGTCCTTCAGGGGCACGGCCAGGGCGCGCACGGCGTCTGCGCTGCCTTCGCCCAGTCCGAAGCGCCCGGTCATGCGCTCGGTCTTGACCTCGCGCAGGCAGAACACGATGCGCCGCGCGCCCAGCGCACGCAGCATGGTTTCCAGCACCATGCGCACGATGTCATTCAGGCGGAAGTCCTCCACCATGGCGTTGCTGACCTCCTGGATGCCAGCGGCCAGCACCTCGGCCGCCTGGCTGGCGGAAGGCGCCGCATCAGTGGACTGCGCCAGCGTCAGAGGCAGGGTCTGCAGGGCGTCGTAATGCAGCTCATGGCCCGTGGCCGGGTCGGCCAATACCGGCGGCGCATCCAGGGCGGTGGGCGGAGCCAGCAGGCGCGCCGCGGGCGAGCCCTTGTCCACGCGCAAGTCCAGGGCGTCGGCCATGGCGATGAGCTGCTCGCGTGCCAGCACCGTGGCCTTGACGAACTCCTGCTGCGTCATCGAGAAAGCGACCGCATAGTGCGCCGCCAGCCGCTGCAGGCGGGCGCCCGCGGGTTCCGGCTCATGCTGCAGCATGATGGTGGCTGCCTCGTTCGCGGCACGTCCCACCCAGCGCAACCGCTCCACGCCCTCGGGCGGCGCTGCGGCGGCCGCCCCTGCGGTGGCCGTATGCAGCGCTGCAGGGAATCGGGCAGGCTCCACACACGCGCCACGCCGACACCCAGGTCTTCCAGGCTCAGTCCTAGCACCTGCAAAGCCGCGGCTTCATCGCCCCCCGACGGCCGGTCAGAGGCCACCAGCGCACGGATCCGGGCCGCCTCCTCCGGGAAATAAAACGAGCACAGCATGCGCCCCAGGCCCTGGAACATCGCGCCGAGAAACGCTTCCTCGCGCTGGTCGCTCGGCCCGCACAGCTGCGCCGCCACGGCGCCGGCCATCATGGTGCGCAAGAATTCCTCGCGCATCTGCTTGGCGTGCCCCCGGTCCTGCATGTGCTCCAGCAGCACCAGCGACAGCGCCATGTTGCGCACCGCATTGAAGCCCACCAGGCTCACCGCGCGCGAGACCGTGCCGATGCCGCCCCCCAGGTGGGAAAAGGGGGCGCTGTTGACCAATCGCAGCAGCTTGTTGGTGAGGGCAACGCTCTTGAGGATCTCGTTGGTCAGATCGGCAATGCTGTCGTCCTCCGAGTGGGTCATGCGCTGGATGCGCGCCACCGAATCGGACAGCGCCGGAAAGTCGCTCTTGTGGCGCATGCGCCGCAGCAGGAAGTCCAGCGCGGCATTGCTTGCCGCGGTAGGGGCGCTGACCGGCGCCGCCCAGGCACGCAAGGCATCGCACATCTCCTGCGCGCTGGCGTAGCGCTCGGCAGGGTCGCGCGCCAGGGCCCGGCGCAGGATGGAGCGCAGGCCATCGTCCACACCCGCCCCCAGATCGTCGGGCAGCTGCGGCGCGTGCCGGGCGACATGCGCGAGCGCCTGCGCCGGATCGCGCTCAGTAATCAAACGCCTGCCGGTGAGCAGTTCCACGAGCACCAGCGCAGCAGCGTAGATGTCCGATGCGGGCGCGGGCGCCGCGCCCGCCACCGCTTCTGGCGCCATGTAGGCCGGCGTGCCGCGCGCAACGGGGCCGCCCGCAGGGCTGGCCATGGCCGCGGCGATGCCGAAATCCATGATCCGCGCATGGCGCTGGGCATCCACCATCACGTTCGACGGCTTCAGGTCGCAGTGCACGATGCCGGCCTCATGCGCCGCCTGCAGTCCTTCGAGCAGGTCCACCATCAGCTCCACCGCGTCGTGCACCGCACAGCGGCCCTGATGCGCCAGATGCTCGGCCAGCGTGCAGCCTGGCACATATTCGAACACCAGGTAGGGCTGGCCTTCGTGCACGTCGGCCTCGAACACCGGCACGATGCGCGGGTGCGACAGCCGGCCCACATGGCGCGCCTCGCGCAGCCACTGCTCCTGCGCCTGCGCGTCGCCGCCGTCGGCCAGCCACTTGACCGCGACCTCGCGGTGCAGGCGCGTGTCCCGCGCCAGCCACACGGTCGCCTGCGCGCCCCGGCCCAGCACGTGCAGCAACTCGAATCGCCCCAGGCGCTGGCGAGCGGGCATGGCGCCCGCTGCAGCGCCCAGGGTGGCCGGACGGGAAACGGAATCGGGCATGGCGTAAGCTGGCTACAAGATCCACGCATCATCCACCAAAACCCGTTGCCGGACCGGCATTTGCCTTTCGACAGCGCCGACGCTGACAGCCATGCCCACCACCCACCTGCTGTACCTGCACGGCTTTCGCTCCTCGCCCCAGTCCACCAAGGCCCGTCAGGTGGCCGCGCACGTGGCGCAGCACCACCCAAGCGTGACGTTCTGGTGCCCACAGCTGCCCCCTTCGCCGCGCGCGGCGATGGCGCTGGTCGCAGGCGGCATCGCCACCTGGCCGCAGGGACCGGGCATGGCGGTGGTCGGCTCGTCGCTCGGCGGCTACTACGCCAGCTGGGTGGCGCAACAGGCGCGCTGCACCAGCGTGCTGCTCAACCCCGCCGTCCACCCCGCGCGCGACCTGGAACGCTACATCGGCGAGCAGACCGCGTGGCACAACCCCGAAGAGCGGTTCTTCTTCCGCCCCGAGTACATCGCCGAGCTGCAGGCGCTGGACGTGCGCCACCTGCCGCCCGCAGGGCCGGAGCTGCTGATCGCCGCGCAGGGTGACGAACTGCTGGACTGGCGCGAGATGGTCGCGCGCTACCCGCAAGCCACCCAGCGCGTACTGCCCGGCGGCGACCACGCGCTGAGCGACTTCGCCCCGCACCTGCCCGAGGTGCTGGCGTTCTGCGACCTGGCCTGATCAGCGCTCCAGCGGCGGGCCACCGGAAGGCTGGCCGCGCTGCCAGCGCCCGAAGTCGTACGGATAGGCGCGGCGGTAGCGGTCGGTGTGTAGCGCCACCTCGTCCTCGCGGCCCAGCAGCCGCGCGCTGGCGATGAGCTTCTCGATCACGCGCGGCTCGGGCGAGTAGTGCAGCAGTTGCAACGCCAGGGCATGCATCTCGGCCGCATTGGCGGGCGTGACCACCGCAGTGGTGAGTTGCGCGAACTGCGCTGGCGCGCGGAAGAACCACACCTGCCGCGCCGCGTCGGCAGCCGTTAGCGCGCGCAGCGCCGCGGGCCGCTCGGCCGTGGGACGGTACAGCGCGCTCACGCGCGCGTAGTCCCGTACCAGTACGAACCCCATGGCCGGTGCCGCCAGCAGTGCCACGCCCGCCACCACCGCACCCACGGGGCGCCAGCGCGCCGCATGCGACAGCCAGGGCGCCAGCAGCACCAGCACGGCCAGCGCGGTGGCCAGCTGAAACGGCCCGTACCACAGCGGGAACTCCAGCAGGCTGTGCACGCCCACAAGGGCCAGCACGCCCCAGGCCAGTTGGCGGTGGGGCTGCGCCTCTCGCCAGGGGCGCGCGCGCAGCGCAGCCCACAGCGGCACGCCGCACAGCAGCAGCGCGGCCGGCAGGCCCAGTTCCACCGCCAGATGCAGCGGCAGGTTGTGGGCATTGTCCAGCAGCACGCAAAAACGCTCTCCCGCAAACGGGTGGATGTAGTGCGCGTAGTCCAGCTCGCCCCAGCCCCAGCCGGCCCAGGGCCGCTGGGCGATCAGCTCCAGCACGTTGGACCACAGCGTAGCGCGGCCGACGCAGGTCTGGGAGCCATCGGCCATCCGCATGAACAGGCCGTCCATGCGCATGCCCGTCCACCGCAGCAGCAGCTGCGGCAAGCCCCACGCCGCCACCGCATAAACCGCCAGCCCCACGCCGGCCATGCCCAGCGCCAGTGCGCCGCTGCTGCGCCGCCACACGGCGAGCAGCGCCAATACCACCAGCCACTCCAGCGCCCCCGTGCGCGAGGCCGTGGCCGCGCCCGCAGTGGCCAGCAGCACCATGGCCCAGGGCACCGCGACCGCCGCCAGCACCGGCCAGCGCGCGCCGCGCCCTCCCAGCACCGGGTTGCCGTCCACCTGCTCCTGCAGGCGCGCCACCCACCACAGCAGCGCCCACACGCCCAGCGCCAGCAACGTGGCCTGCTGGTTGCGCTGGCGCAAGTTGCCGAAGGCCAGGCCCGGACTGGAGGCATGCACCCACGGCGCCCACCCCGGGTCGCCCATGAAGAACTGCACCAGGCCGATGGCCGCGGCCACCAGCGCCGCCAGCAGCAGACCCGCCGCCAGATGGGCGCCCAGGCGCGCGGCACTGGGACGCCAGGCGCCGCACCAGGCCAGCGCCGCCAGCAGCCAGGCGCAGGCGCCGCTGGCCAGCAGCGGCCAAAAGTTGGAATACGGAGCCTCGGTAATGCCAAAGACGAAGGGCAGCGCCATCGCCAGGACCGCCAGCGGCGCGAAATCAGGACGCATGGCGGGGTGGTGGTGCAAAGGCGATCGTGGGCGTCATGGTGGCACCCATCATAGGCGCCGCCATGGCACTAGGGCCTGTTCACACTATTTTTGCCAGATGCGTTGCGATCAAAAAGGGCCAGGCGCAAGGCGCCAAACGAAGCTGGGGTGCTACCCCAGCGAGGCTTGGCAACGCCGCGAATGGCCCTTTTTGATCGCAACCCGGAGGGAACGGAGTGAAAACCGCGCCATTCGTCGTTGCCCTCCTAGCCAAGGCCCCGGCCTTGGCGTCGTCACGCGCCTAGATTGGCGCGGTTTTCACGCCATTCGCACTGGCAAAAATAGTGTGAACAGGCCCTAGCCGCACTTCAAGCCAAAAATGCCTCCAGCGCTTTTGCAGCAAGCGCTGGTAGCTATCAAAGGCAGAGCAATGGATTACCTGGGCGTGCAGGCACTCCCCGGCTGCGTAGCCTGGCGCAGCCAGGCGATGAGCGCCGCACGCTCGCCATCGTCCTTCACGCCCGCGTAGCCCATGGACGTGCCGGGCACGGTGGCTGGCGGGTCCTTCAGGAAGCGCTGCAGCGTGCGCTCGTCCCAGACGATGCCGCTGGCCTTCATGGCCGGGGAGTAGCCGTCGAACCCCGGCGCCGTGCCCGCGCGGCGGCCGAACAGGCCGCAGTGCTGCGGTCCCGTGCGGTGGCCCTCGATGGCGTGGCACCCCGCGCAGCGCGCGTAGATCTGCTGGCCGCGCGCCAGCTGCGCTGCGTCAGGCGCCATGGGCTGGGGCGCGGCCAGCGCTGGCGTTGCCGGTGCGGGCACGGCGACCGCCATGCCCGCAGCACCAAGCGCCAATCCGCCCACCAATGCCCAGGCCCGCCTACGCCCACCCGCCTGGGCGCGGGTCACGACAGGAACGCCGAGGGCACCGGCGCCTCACCCAGGGCCTGGCGCAGCACGGCCCAGTGCATGGCCTCGTCGCCCAGGATGCTGGCGGCCACCTGCGCCAGGGCACGGTCGGCAAACAGCGGCACCGCACCCAGGTAGGCCGACACGGCGCCGCGCTCCAGTCCGGCGGCAAAGCGCAGCACGTCGGCTTCGGCCTTGAGCTTGTCGGTCGGAAAGCCGTACTGCGCCTTGGCCTGCACGGGCTTGCCGCCCATCTTCTGCACGGCGCCGGCGATCGCGTCGGCATGCTCCTTGTGGTGGCCCTGGAACTGCTGCGCCAGCGGCAGCACGCCGGAGGTGAGCAGACCGCTCTCGGCGCCCACCTGGTAGGCGGCCACGGCCTCGTACTCCGCCGCCAGCGCGGTGTTGAGGATGCGCACGTCGGCCTCGTGCTGCCGCGCATCGGTCTTGGCAGCGGCGGCCAGCGCGTCGCGCCCACCCAGCAACGCCACGGCCGAGGCCGAGAGCACGGCCGCGCCCAACGTGCGGCGGCGCGCGAGCAGTGCAGAAGTAGAAGAAGGAGGCAGGAAGAAGGAAGAGCGGTTCATGGTCATCTCCTTGAAGAAAGGGACAAGGGCCGCGCCGGCGGCGCGGGTAATCGGCGCGGCGCGCAGCGGCGCACGGGCCATAGGCGTGGGCGGGGTGGCGCCGGCCCGTCAGGCCAGCAGCCCGCGCCGCGCCAGTGCGTCCAGCACCTGCTGCACGACCTGGTCGCAGCGAGAGCCCGCAAACGGAAAGACGCTGTCGGCGCAGGCCTCCGCCCGCGCGCCCAGCGCGTCGCGCAACATGGCGCGCGAGCGCAGGTAGCGGGTACGCACCAGCTCTTCGCTGATGTCCAGGCAAAAGGCCGCCTCCTGCACGCTCATCTCCTGCACGGCACGCAGGATGAACACGCTGCGGTACAGCGGCGGCAGGCTGTGCACGGCCGACTCCAGCAGGGCGCGCAACTGGGCACGCGCAAGTGCCTGGTCGGGCGCGTCGTCGGGCGGGGCGAAATAGGACATGGCATCCTCCGGCTGCGGCTCCTGGTCGCTGGCCTGCGCGGGATCGATGGCCACGCTGCGCGCACGCCGGCGCAAGACGTCCAAGGCCGTGCGCAGGCAGATGCGCGCCAGCCAGGTGCCCAGCGCGGCATCGCCGCGGAAGGCCCGCAGCCGCGTGAAGGCGCGCAAATAGGCCTCCTGCACCACGTCCTGCGCCTCGGCGTCGTCATGCACCACGCCGCGCGCGGCGCGAAACATCAGCCGGTTGTGGCGCCGCATGATGGCGGCGAAGGCTCCCGCCTCGCCGGCGAGGGCGCGTGTCACCAAGGCCGCGTCCGCCGCACGGTCGGCGATGGGGATGGCAGTGACAACCGCCGCCTGCGGTAAGTCCTCGGATGGGTGCATGGCTCGCCTCGCTTTCGTTGAGACCCTTTGCCCATTGGACGCACGCCGAAGGCCTGGCGTGACAAACACCCGCAATCACCTGCCGCGAACAGGGGCGCTGCCCGCCGCCATGGGAAAATCGCGCCCCTATGCATGCACTGTTCGACGAAGCCGGCAAGTTCCTGGCCGGCCGCATCCTCTCCGAAGCCGAAAGCTCGGCACAGATTGAGCTCGACTCGGGTAAACGCGTCAAGGTCAAGGCCGCCAACATCCTGTTGAAGTTCGACAAGCCCGCCCCGGCCGAGCTGCTGGCGCAGGCGCGCGAGATCGCCGCCGGCGTGGAGCTTCCGCTGGCCTGGGAGTTCGCGCCCGAGGAGGAGTTCGGCTTCGCCGAGTTGGCGCGCGACTATTTTTCTGCCCAGGCGCCAGTGACCGAGCAAGCCGGCATGCTGGTGGCGCTGTTTGAGGCGCCGCACTACTTTCGCCGGGCGGGCAAGGGGCGTTTTCGCAAGGCGTCGGCCGAGGTGCTGCAGCAGGCCCTCGCCGCCATCGAGAAGAAGAAGCAGATCCAGGCGCAGATCGACGCCTGGGCCGCCGAACTCGTCGCCGGCACCTGCCCGCAGCCTGTGCGCGAGCAGCTCTACAAAATTCTGTTCCGCCCCGACAAGAACGCGCCCGAGTACAAGGCCGTGGTCGAGGCCAGCCGCAGCGCGCAGAAGGCTCCGCTGGACCTGTTGCAGGCCGCGGGTGCGATCGACTCCAGCTACCAGTTCCACTGGAAGCGCTTTTTGTTCGACAACTTCCCCAAGGGCACGGGCTTTCCCCAGCTGGCGGCACCCCAGCCGCCGGCCGACCTGCCGCTGGCGGATGTACAGGCCTATTCCATCGACGATTCGGCCACCACCGAGATCGACGACGCCCTGTCGGTGCAGGGCCTGGGCACCGGCACCGTGACGCTGGGCATCCACATTGCCGCGCCGGGCCTGGCGATCCAGCCCGGGGGCGACCTGGACAAGCTGGGGCGCACGCGCCTGTCCACCGTCTACATGCCAGGCTACAAGATCACCATGCTGCCGGGCGACGTGGTGCAGATCTACACGCTGGACGAGGGCCGCGCCAACCCGGCCGTGTCGCTGTATGTGACGATCGACGAGGCCACGCTGGCCATCACCGCCACCGAGACGCGCCTGGAGCGCGTGCCCGTGACGGTGAACCTGCGCCACGACCAGCTCGACCACATCGTGACGGAAGAGTGGTTGGCCGACCCAACCATTCAACATGAAAACACGCCACAGGCCTTGCTGGATCTGCGCGAGCAGCTCTCCTTTTTGCACCGCCTGGCGAAAAGCCTGAAGGCCCAGCGCGAGGTGGTGCGCGGCAAGCCCGAGACCTTCAACCGGCCGGACTACACCTTCCGCCTGAGCGCCGCCCGGCCGCCCGAAGGCGCGAACGCCCCCGCGGGGGGCAGCGCAGCCAGCGAAGCGGCAAGCGTGGGGGCCCACAAGCCCCGCAACGACGGCGCCGAGCCCGATGGCAGCGAACAGGTGCACATCACCACCCGCAAGCGCGGCGCGCCGCTGGACCTGATCGTGGCCGAGGCCGCCATCGTCGCCAACAGCACCTGGGGCAACATGCTGGCCGAGCACGGCGTGCCCGGCATCTACCGCAGCCAGGCGAGCCTGGCGCCCGGTGTGAAGGTGCGCATGTCCACCAAGGCGCTGCCGCACGCCGGCATCGGCGTGAAGAGCTACGCCTGGGCCACCTCGCCGCTGCGCCGCTACGTGGACCTGGTGAACCAGTGGCAGATCATTGCCTGCGCGCGCCACGGCAAGACCGCTGCACTGGCCGCACCGTTCAAGCCCAAGGACGCGGAGCTGTTCTCCATCATCAGCAGCTTCGATGCCGCCTACAGCGCCTACAACGGCTACCAGGCCGGCATGGAGCGCTTCTGGACGCTCAAGTACCTGCAGCAGAACCAGATCACCGAGCTGGACGCCACCGTGTTCAAGGAAGGGCCGAACGGCAGCTTCCTGGTGCGCGCCGACACCCTGCCACTGGTGCTGCCCGTGCTGGGCGCGCAGCAGCTGCCGCGCGGCGCACGCGTGCGCGTCAAGCTCGGCGAGATCGACGAGATCACGCTGGACGTGGCGGGCACCCTGGTGGCGCGCCTGGACGACCCGCTGGATGCCAGCGACGACGGCCCGGTGGACGAGGACGAGGGCGACGAGGAGGCCGTGGCCGGCCCGATCGCCATCGCGGTCGATGTCAACGAGGCCGAGGGCGAGGGCGCCGGCGGCACCGCTGATAATCGGGCGCCGTGACAACCGCTCCCTTGCTCCACCGCCATGCAGCGCGCCGCCCCACAGGGGCGCCGCGGCCTGCAGTGATGGCGGCCCGACGATGAAAATCTCCACCCTGCTTCAACGCCTGACGACGCTGCAGATCGCGCTGGGCGTCTCCATCGCCGTGCATGCCGCACTGCTCACGGTGCGCTTCGTGGACCCCGAGAGCTTCAACCGCGTGTTCCAGGACACGCCGCTGGAGGTGATCCTGGTTAACGCGCAGTCCAACGAGCGCCCCGACAAGGCGCAGGCCATCGCGCAGGCGTCGCTGGCCGGTGGCGGCGAGGCCGCCAAGGGACGCGCCACCAGCCCCCTGCCCTACTCGGCCCTCACCACGATCGGCGACGACCTGGAAGAAGCCCAGCGCAAGATGGACCAGATGCTGGAGCAGCAGACCCAGATGCTGGCCCAGCTGCGCAAGCAGCTCGCCGTGCTGCCCGAGCCCGACCCGCGCAAGCCCAGCCAGAGCACCGACAGCCAGGCCCAGGACGAAAAGCGCCGCCAGTTGGTGAAGCTGCTGGCCGAGATCGAAAAGCGCATCAACGAGGAAAACGCCCGCCCGCGCAAGCGCTACATCAGCCCCGCCACGCGCGAAGAGGTGTACGCCGTGTACTACGACGCGCTGCGCCGCAAGGTCGAGGACAAGGGCACGCAGAACTTCCCCGAGCAGGGCGGCAAGAAGCTCTACGGCGAGCTGATCATGATCCTGACCGTGAACCATGACGGCCGCGTGCTGGCCACCGAGGTGGTGCAGGGCTCGGGCAACCGCCTGCTGGACCGCCGCGCCGAGGCCATCGCCCGCGCCGCGGGGCCCTTTGGCCACTTCGGCCCGGCGATGCGCGCCAAGGCCGATCAGATCGCCGTGGTCTCGCGCTTCAAGTTCACGCGCGACCAGACCCTGGAAACCGACCTGCGCTGATGACCGCCGCCGCCGACCTCTACTGCGTGATGGGCAATCCCATCGCCCATAGCCGCTCGCCGTGGATCCACGCGCGCTTTGCCCAACTGACGGGCCAGTCGCTGCACTACGAGCGCCGCCTGGTTCCGCTGGACGGCTTCGCCCAGGCGCTGCAGAGCTTCGCCGCCGAAGGCGGGCGCGGCTGCAACATCACCGTGCCGTTCAAGCTGGAGGCCGCGCAGCTGGCCACCACGCGCAGCGAGCGCGTGCAGTTGGCCGGCGCGGCCAATACCCTCGTGTTCGACGGCGGCAGCATCCATGCCGACAACACCGACGGCCTGGGCCTGGTGGCCGACATCACGCAAGGCGCGGGCGTTCCGCTCGCCGGGCGCGACGTGTTGCTGGTGGGCGCGGGCGGCGCGGCCGCCGGCGTGCTGGGCCCGCTGCTGCGGCAGCACCCCCGGCGCATCGCCGTCGTGAACCGCACGCCCGCGCGCGCCCAGGCACTGGTGGACAGCCACGCCGCGCTCGCAGCGCTACAAAAAACAGAGCTACTGGCGCTGGACATGCAAGCGCCAGGGGCCGATTTCGATGTGATCATCAACGCCACGGCCAGCAGCCTGGAAGGCGGCCCGGTGCCCGTGCCCGCCAGCGTGCTGCGCCCCGGGAGCCTGGCCTACGACATGATGTACGGCCCCGCGGCGCAGCCCTTTCTGGACTGGGCCACGGGCCACGGCGCCACCGCGCGCGACGGGCTGGGCATGCTGGTGGAGCAGGCGGCCGAGGCGTTCCTGCTCTGGCGCGGCGTGCGCCCGCCGTCGGCCCCGGTGCTGCAGGAGCTGCGCGCGGCCATCGCCGCGGGGGCCTGAGGCATGCGGGGCGCACTGCGCTGGTGCATGCTGGTGCTGCTGGCACTGCTGGCGCTGCAGCTGTTCTTCGTAGCGCGCATCGCGGCCATGGCGGTGATCGACCCGGAATCCACCACCTTCCAGCGGTCCGAGGCCTGGGCGCAATGGTCCCAAGGCAGCGGCATGCGCTGGCGCCAGCAGTGGGTGCCGTACGCACAGATATCCGACCACCTCAAGCGCGCGGTGGTCGCATCGGAGGACGACAACTTCGTCAACCACGACGGCGTGGACTGGGATGCCATCGAAAAGGCCTGGGAGCGCAATGCGCGCATCGAGGCGCAGCTGGCCGCCCGGCCGTCGGCCACGGGCCGCGCGCCCAAGATCCGCGGCGGCTCCACCATCACCCAGCAACTGGCCAAGAACCTGCTGCTGTCGGGCGAGCGCAACCTGGTGCGCAAGGGGCAGGAATTCGTGCTCACCCTGGCGCTGGAGCAGCTCCTGCCCAAGCAGCGCATCCTGGAGATCTACCTGAACAACGTGGAATGGGGGGCAGGCGTGTTCGGCGCCGAGGCCGCCGCGCAGCGCTACTTCGGCAAGAGCGCGCGCCAGCTCACCGCGCCCGAGGCCGCGCGCCTGGCCGTGATGCTGCCGGCGCCCAAACGCTTCGAGAAGGCGCCCGGCTCGGCCTACCTGGCCGGGCGCACGCGCGCGCTGCTGGCGCGCATGGGGCGCAGCGAGTTGCCCTGAACCACATGTCATTCATACAAGCAAAATCGGCCTCAAAACCAATAGCAGCAAGCGCGAACAGCTATAAATTTAATAGTCCATGAGAATCCTTGGCATCGACCCCGGACTGCAGACCACGGGCTTCGGCGTGGTGGACGTGGACGGCCATCGCCTGCGCTACGTGGCCAGCGGCACCGTCCGCACCACGGGGCGCGCCACGGGCCTCGCGCTGGGGGATCTGCCGGGCCGCCTCAAGGTGCTGTTCGACGGCGTGAGCGAGGTGGCAGCGCGCTACCAGCCCAGCACAGCGGCGGTGGAAATCATCTTCGTCAACGTCAACCCGCAGTCCACGCTGCTGCTGGGCCAGGCGCGCGGCGCGGCGCTCACCGCGCTGGTGAATGCCAATCTGCCCGTGGCCGAATACACCGCGCTGCAGATGAAGAAGGCCGTGGTAGGCCACGGCCGCGCGGCCAAGTCGCAGGTGCAGGAGATGGTGCGCCGTCTGCTGGAGTTGCCCGGCCTGCCGGGCACCGATGCCGCCGACGCCCTGGGCCTGGCCATCACCCACGCGCACGCCGGCGCGGCCATGGCCCGCGTGGGCGAGGTCGCGCAGCTCACGCGGCGCCAGCACGCCATGTACAAGGCCGGGCGCAGTTACTGAACGACTGAACGCGGCCCTTGCCTCTGGGGCCTTTCCCTACGCAGCAAGCGCGGGCAAGCCAACGTCCTTCTCCGCCATTTCCCGAGCGGTGGTTGCGCGCGCCAACGCCACGGCCCCCGGCTGCGGCGCGCCGCCCTGCAGCTTGAAGCGGCTGACCGCCTCGGTCAGTCGGCCCGCCTGGTCGCGCAGCGACTGCGACGCGGCTGCGGACTCTTCCACCAGCGCGGCGTTCTGCTGCGTCATCTGATCCAGGTGGCTGACCGATTGGCCCACCTGGCCAATGCTGCCCGCCTGCTCGGCGGCCGCGCTGGTGATCTCGGCCACGATGTCGGAAACCCGGCGGACGCTGGCCACGATCTCGGTCATGGTCTCGCCCGCCTGCGCCACCAGGCGCGAGCCGCCCTCCACCCGCTCGACGGAGGCGCCGATCAGCGCCTTGATTTCCTTGGCGGCGTCGGCGCTGCGTTGCGCCAGGCTGCGCACCTCGCTGGCCACGACGGCAAAGCCCCGGCCCTGTTCACCGGCGCGCGCGGCCTCCACGGCGGCGTTGAGTGCCAGGATGTTGGTCTGGAACGCGATGGAGTCGATCACGCCCGTGATGTCGCCGATGCGCCGCGAGCTGTCGGAAATCTCGCCCATGGTCTGCACCACCTGCGCAACCACCGCGCCGCCGCGCACCGCCACCTCGGCCGCGTTGGCCGCGAGCCCGCTGGCCTGGCGGGACGATTCGGCACTGTGCTGCACCGTGCCGGTGAGCAACTCCATGGACGAGGCGGTCTGCTGCAGGCTGGCGGCGGTCTGCTCGGTGCGCTGGCTCAGGTCCTGGTTGCCCAGGGCGGTCTCGTCACTGGCCGTGGCGATGCTGCCCGCAGCCTGCTGCACCTGGCCCACCAGGGTGCGCAGCGCATCCTGCATGCGGCCCATGGCAGCGACGAGGCTGCCGATCTCGTCGCGCTGGCGGGACTGCACTGTATGCGACAGGTCACCCGCGGCAATGCGCTCGGCCAGCGCACGCGCCTGCTCCAGTGATTGCGTGATGGAACGCACGCTGAACAACGTCAGCGGCACCAGCACCGCCAACCCCAACAGCACGGCTGCAGCAATCAGCGTGGACATGGTGGCGGTGCGCTGGTCCAGGGCGGCGCGCGCCTCTTCCATATGGCCGCGCGCCTGCGTGGCCAGGCTGGCCAGCAGGGCATCGGTGGTGTCCATGTGGGCCTTGAAACGCTCGGCATACGCCCCCGCACCCGCGCCATCAAGCAGGGCGCGCTCGATCTGGTCGAAGATCGGCACGAGCCCGCCTTCGTACTGCCCGACCTCGGCCAGCGCTTTGTCCAGTGCGCCGGTGAATTCCACGTTGCCGGCCTGCACCTCGCGCACCTGCGCCATGCTCTTGCGCAGCGCATCCAATTGGCGGCTCCAGCCCTCACGCAGCGCCTGCACCTCCACGGCGTTGTTGAAGTTGATGATGATGTCCTTCTCGGCGCGGCGCAGGTGCCCCAAGCCGGTGCGAAGTTCGGCCATGTCGGTGAGCGTCTGCACCTGGCGCGCGAACAGCTCTTGCAGCGTGCTGCGCGAGCGGTCGAGCGCAACGTAGCCCAGAGCGCCCACTGCAGTCAGCAGGACCAGGGAAAAAGTCGTGGCGAAATACAGCCGCGCGCGAATGGAAAGCTGCCCCAGAACCCTCATGGCATTCCTTTGCTGAACATGATGACCGGCGTGTGCAAGTTCCACGCCATGGCAGAGATACCGCCTCGTGGGCGGACCGGAATGCAACTGTGTGTTGCAAGCGCTCAATCCCAAGGCAGGGTAATCACGGTCCCGTTGTCTCTGGTGAGATGGGGCTTAGGGAACGCGGCAAGGCATGCCTAGAAAACATATTGTCACAATCTTTGTCCATAGTGCGGTTCGGCCCTAAGGCTTTGGTCACCCCGAACACGCGCATGTCCTTCTCTTCTTCCCCTACCCGCTCTCTTTCCATCGGCCCGCTGGGTCGCCGGCTGCTGGGCCTGTTCATGACGGTGCTGGCGCTGAGTCTGGTCGGCTCGGCCATCGGCGTGTGGTCGCTGCGGCACATCGGCCAATCGACGGACGACATGGTTCAGCACAGCGTGGCCAACGAACGGCTGGTGGCCGACGCCTATCGGCTGCAGGCCATCAATGCCGAGCGCTACAAGGCCGTGGCCTTGAGTTCAGAACCCGAGGTGGGGCAAGCCATCGGCGCCGACATTGCCGCTACGCAGCAGCAGTACGACAGGCTGGTAGCCACCCTGGCACAGCGGCTGGCCGGCACAGCCGACGAGGAACTGCTGTCCCGCGTGAAGGCGCGGGCCGCCGACTTCCACGAGGCCCAGGCCGCACTGGTGCAGGCACGCGACTTCGGCCTCACGTCACGCATTCAGCAGGTGTATGGCGAGCGCTTCCTGCCCGCGTCCCAGGCATTGCTGGGGTCGCTGGATGCGCTCACGCAGTCGCAGCGCCAGTCCATCGACACGGCCGCCCTGGCCGTGGGCGGCTGGAGCCTGCGGGCGCGCTGGTCGCTGCTGGCGTTCGGCAGCCTGTCCCTGGTGCTGGGCACCCTGCTCGCGCTGTGGCTGGTGCGCAGCATCACGCGGCCCATTGCACTGGCCAGCGACACCGCGCAGCGTGTTGCGGGGCTGGACCTACGCCAGGACATCGTGGGCCACGACCGGGATGAAACCGGGCACATGCTGACGTCCCTGTCGGTCATGCAGTCCGCGCTGCGCAGCCTGGCGGGACAGGTGAGCACCTCTGTGCACAGCCTGCACACGGCTTCGTCCGAGATGGCCAACGGCAACGCCCACCTGTCCACCCGCACCGAGGAGGCCGCAGCCAGCCTGCAGGAAACGGCCGCCGCGCTGGAGCATGTGACACGCGCCGTTCAACAATCGGCCGAGACCGCCGAGCATGCCGAGGCACGCGCCGCACAGGCGGCAGCCACCGCGCACGAAGGCAGCAACGTGGTGACGCGCATGGAGCAGACCATGCAGCAAGTGGCCCACAGCGCGCACCAGATCGGCGACATCACGGGCATGATCGACTCGATCGCGTTCCAGACCAACATCCTGGCGTTGAACGCCGCGGTGGAAGCCGCACGTGCCGGCGAACAAGGCCGCGGTTTCGCGGTGGTGGCCAGCGAGGTGCGCAGCCTGGCGAACCGCTCGGCCGAAGCCGCGCGCGAGATCAAGGCATTGATCCAGGCATCCGTGCAGCAGGTGGATGCCGGCGCCACCCTGGCCGCTGATGCGGGGCGAACCATGGCGCAGGTGGTGGCGGCCATCCAGGACGCCGCGCGCACGATGGCCGACATACGCTCCAGCCACCATGCGCAGCAGCAGGACATCCTCTCCATCCACTCGGCCCTGTCGCGGCTGGACCAGATGACCCAGCAGAACGCGGCCCTGGTGGAAGAGTCCGCGGCCGCCACCGAGAGCTTGCGCGGCCAGGCCCATGAGCTGGCGGCGCAGGTCAGCCGCTTCCGCCTGCCGGGTGAACTGGCGCACGCACTGCCGTCGCCCATGCCCACCCGGCTGCTGGCCGCGGCCTGATACGGTCACTTGGAGCCGGCCGGGCATGACAGGCCGGCGGCTTTGCGTGGGTCAGTCGGCGCGGTGGATGGGCACGTAGAGCTCGCCGCCCGTGCGGTTGAACTCCTCGGCCTTGGACTGCAGGCCCTGTTGGGCGAATTCGCGCACTTCCTGCGTGATCTTCATCGAGCAGAACTTCGGCCCGCACATGGAGCAGAAGTGCGCCACCTTGGCGCTGTCCTTGGGCAGGGTCTCGTCGTGGTATTCCTTGGCCGTATCGGGGTCCAGGCCCAGGTTGAACTGGTCCTGCCAGCGGAAGTCGAACCGCGCCTGGCTGAGCGCATCGTCGCGCGCACGGGCACCCGGATGCCCCTTGGCGACGTCTGCCGCGTGGGCCGCGATCTTGTAGGCAATGATGCCCTGCTTCACGTCGTCACGGTCGGGCAGGCCCAGGTGCTCCTTGGGCGTCACGTAGCACAGCATGGCCGTGCCCATCCAGCCGATCATGGCGGCACCGATGGCGCTGGCGATGTGGTCGTAGCCGGGGGCGATGTCGATGGTCAGCGGGCCCAGGGTGTAGAACGGCGCCTCGTGGCAGGTCTTGAGCTGCTCCGTCATGTTGGCCTGGATCATGTGCATGGGCACGTGGCCGGGGCCTTCGATCATGGTCTGCACGTCGTGCTTCCAGGCAATCTGCGTCAGCTCGCCCAGCGTGTGCAGCTCGGCAAACTGGGCTTCGTCGTTGGCGTCCGAGGCGCAGCCGGGGCGCAGGCCATCACCCAGGCTGAACGACACGTCGTACGCCTTCATGATGTCGCAAATGTCCTCAAAGTGCGTGTAGAGGAAGCTCTCCTTGTGGTGCGCCATGCACCACTTGGCCATGATGGAGCCGCCACGGGACACGATGCCCGTGCGGCGCGCGGCGGTGAGCTGGATGTAGGCCAGGCGCACGCCCGCGTGGATGGTGAAATAGTCCACGCCCTGCTCGGCCTGCTCGATCAGCGTGTCGCGGAAGATCTCCCAGGTCAGGTCCTCGGCAATGCCACCGACCTTTTCCAGCGCCTGGTAGATAGGCACCGTGCCGATGGGCACGGGCGAGTTGCGCACGATCCAGTCGCGCGTGGTGTGGATGTTCTTGCCGGTGGACAGGTCCATCACGTTGTCGGCGCCCCAGCGGATGGCCCAGACGAGCTTCTCCACCTCTTCCTCGATGCTCGACGTGACGGCGGAGTTGCCGATGTTGGCGTTGATCTTCACCTTGAAGTTGCGCCCGATGGCCATGGGCTCCACTTCGGGGTGGTTGATGTTGGCGGGAATGATGGCGCGGCCACGGGCGACCTCGTCGCGCACGAACTCGGGCGTGATGATTTTCGGAATGCTCGCACCCAGCGGGTTGCCGGCCAGGCGCTGCTCGCGCGCGGTGTCCTGCATGTATTGCTGCATCCACTCACGGCGACCGTTCTCGCGCAAGGCCACGTATTCCATCTCGGGAGTGACGATGCCCTTCTTCGCGTAGTGCATCTGCGTGACGTTGGCGCCGCTCCTGGCGCGCAGCGGCTGGCGCTGCAGCGCCGCAGCCTCGGCGCGCAGCTGGGCCAGGCGGTCGCCATCCTCGGCCTTCTGGCCGTCGTCCAGCGCCTTGCGCACGCGACCCTCATAGCCCTCGGTGTCGCCGCGCGCGGCAATCCATTCGCCCCGCACGCTCTCCAAACCCTTGCGCACGTCGATCTGCACCGCAGGATCGGTATAGGGGCCGGACGTGTCGTACACGCTCACCACTTCGCCGTTGGTGAGCTGAATGTCGCGCACCGGCACGCGCAGCCCGGGCTGGCTGCCGGCGAGGTAGGACTTGGTGGAAGCGGGAAAGGGTTCGCGCGTGAGCGCAAGCAGGCTGGCGAACTTGTCGGGGGCATTCATGGCGGGCAGCTCCTTCATCGGCGGGATGGATGGAATTGCTCCGCTATCGATCGGATGGACGGACGGAGCACGACCCTTCTTGCGGGTGTACCCGTTTCCCCCTATCCGACTGCAGCTCTTCTTACGCTGGCATGAACCAGATCAAGTTCGCGGTTCCGGCGGTCAGGTCCGCCATCTCAGCACGCCGTTACGTGCACCCCGGAGCGGGGCCGAGTATAGGCGACTTGACCGCCAGCAAGGTGCCTTACAGCAGACGCTCGAGGATCAGCACCAGGAAGAACATGGACGCCGCGATCACGGTCCATTTGACGATGACCAGTCCAAAACGCTTGTAGCGCTGCTGTCCCGTAGCGGCAAAAAAGGCAAACGACACGCCGGCAGCCAGCAGCAGCAGAAGGACAGCCCATCGGAAGATCAACATGCACGCGTCCCCCGTCCATTACCAGGCACGCACCGGCTGTGTGAAACCTGCGGGCGCCTGGCGCTCATTCTCGAAGGTCACGATCTCCCACGCATCCTCGTGGGCCAGCAGTTCGCGCAACAGCAGGTTGTTCATGGCGTGGCCCGAGCGGAAGGCGCTATAGGCCGCCAGCAGCGGCTTGCCGACGAGGTACAGGTCACCCATGGCATCGAGGATCTTGTGGCGGGCGAACTCGGCGTCGTAGCGCAGACCATCGGCGTTGAGCACCTTGTAGTCGTCCATGACGATGGCGTTGTCCAGCCCGCCACCCAGCGCCAGGCCGCTGGAGCGCAGCATCTCCACGTCCTTCGTGAAGCCGAAGGTGCGGGCGCGCGCAATGTCGCGCGCGTAGTTGCCTTCGCCCAGATCGAACTCCGCGCTCTGCCCGGTGGAGTCCACGGCGGGGTGGGCGAAGTCGATGTCGAAGCGCAGCTTGAAGCCATGGTAGGGCTCCAGCCGCGCCCACTTGAGCTGCTGGCCCGTGCCTTCACGCACTTCCACGGGGCGCTTGACCCGTATGAAGCGCTTGGGCGCGTTCTGCAACTCCACCCCCGCGCTTTGCAGCAGGAACACGAAGGAAGCGGACGATCCGTCGAGGATCGGCACCTCCTCCGCCGTGATGTCGATGTAGAGGTTGTCCAGCCCCAGCCCTGCGCAGGCCGACATGAGGTGCTCCACGGTATGCACCTTCGCACCGCCGGCGCCAATGGTCGAGGCCATGCGCGTATCCACGACGGCCGTGGCGGTAATGGGAATGTCCACCGGCTCCGGCAGATCCACGCGGCGGAACACGATCCCCGTGTCCGGCTGTGCCGGGCGCAACGTCAACTCGACCCGCTGGCCGCTGTGCAGGCCTACGCCCACGGCGCGGGTCAGGGTCTTGATGGTGCGTTGCTGAAGCATCCGCCGATTCTAGGCCGCCAGACACGGGCCGGCAGTACCCCTTTTCTATGACGTTGATAGCAGCGAAACGTTCTGCCGCCTGCGCTGCGCGTCGATCTGCAGAAGCGCTGACATACGGACAACGAGCGCGTCGCCGAACAAAATTGGAACAAATGCGGTAATTATGTTAATAAATGTTTACAAAACTCGCCATTTTGGCGAATTTCGGAGAAAGCCCCCCATGACCAAGCTCAGCCTCAAGATGAAGATTCTTGCCATGCTGGGAACGGCGCTGCTCGCGCTGATCGTGATGTCGACCCTGTCGTTGCTGCAGGAGCGCAAGCTCATCATCGACGCCCGCAAGGAAACCCTGACCACCGCCGTGCAGACGGCGCACAGCATCGTCGCCGCTTACAAGGAAGCGGCCGACAAGGGCGCGATGAGCGTAGAGGACGCGCAGAAGGCCGCCAAGGAATCCCTGCGCCTGTCGCGCTACGGCGGTGCGGAAGGCAAGACCGAGTATTTCTACATCTGGACCATGGACAGCCGCGGCGTGATGCACCCCATCAAGCCCAAGTGGGAAGGCCAGGACATGGCCGGCAAGCTCAAGGACGGCGATGGCAACGACCTGCTCAAACAGATCACGGACGCACTGCAGCGCAGCAAGGATGGCAAGGCGTATGTCTCTGCCAGGTTCATGCGCCCTGGCGAGCAGACGCTCGCACCCAAGCTGCAGTACGCCGTGCGCATCGATGGATGGAACTGGATGGTGGGCTCCGGCTTGTACACCGACGATATCGATGCCGCAGTGCGCCAGGCGCTGCTGACCGACCTGCTGGTGGTCGCGCTCGTCACCCTTGCCGTGGGAATGGTCGGTTTTGCGGTGTTCCGCTCGGTGGTGCGCCAGATCGGCGGCGAACCTGCCCACGCCATGAGCGTCATGTCGGAAGTCGCGCAGGGCCATCTGGACACCGCCATCCCTCCCGCGCCCGCAGGATCGCTGATGGATGGGCTGTCGCAGATGGTGGCCTCGCTGCGCCGCCTCGTGGTCGAGGTGCGCAGCGCCTCAGACAGCATTGCCACCGCGGCCAGTGAGATCGCGCAGGGCAACAACGACCTGGCCCATCGCACCGAGGACACGGCCAGCAACCTGCAGGCCACGGCCAGCAGCATGGAAGAGCTCTCCAGCACGGTGCGCCAGACCTCCGACGCCACCCAGACCGCCAACCAATTGGCCGCATCGGCCGCGCAGGTGGCGGCACGCGGCGGGGACGTGGTATCCCAGGTGGTGAGCACCATGGAAGGCATCAACGCCAGCAGCGGCAAGATCAGCGACATCATCGGCGTGATCGACGGTATCGCCTTCCAGACCAACATCCTGGCGCTCAACGCTGC
Organism: Diaphorobacter sp. LR2014-1; assembly: GCF_002916785.1. Classification (NCBI taxonomy): domain Bacteria; kingdom Pseudomonadati; phylum Pseudomonadota; class Betaproteobacteria; order Burkholderiales; family Comamonadaceae; genus Diaphorobacter; species Diaphorobacter sp. LR2014-1. The sequence continues at coordinate 267,648 of NZ_MTBE01000002.1, forward strand.
CGTGGAGGCCGCGCGCGCCGGCGAACAAGGCCGGGGCTTTGCCGTGGTGGCCGGAGAAGTCCGCACGCTCGCGCAGCGCAGTGCGCAAGCCGCCAAGGAGATCAAGGCGTTGATCAACGATTCGGTGGAAAAGGTCCGCTCCGGCACGACACTGGTGGACAGCGCCGGCAGCACCATGACCGAGATCGTCAGCAGCGTTCAGCGGGTGACGGACATCATTGGCGAAGTGCGCGCCGCCACCTCCGAGCAAAGCCAGGGCATTGCCCAGGTCAGCACCGCCATGCACCAGCTTGACCAGATGACGCAGCAGAACTCCGCGCTGGTGGAGGAATCCACCGCCGCGGCGGCCAGCCTGCGCGAGCAGGCCATGAAGCTGACCGACGTGGTGGCGCTGTTCCGCGTGCAGGCAGGCGAGGTACAGCGGCCCCGCCCCGCCACGGCGATCACGCGTGCTGCACCCCCGCGGCGCGCCCGGCCGCAAGCGCACCTCGCGCTCTGTCCACTCCCGCGGCACCCGCGCTACAGGCCAAGCCCGCCAAGGCGCCCGGCGCCGGCCCGGACGACGGCGACTGGGAATCGTTCTGACGCCGATCCGTGCGGCGCCCGCAGGCGCCAGCGCGCGCCGTGTAGCGCACGTCATGCGGATGCGCGACCGCACATGAAAAAGCCGCTGGCACGCCAGCGGCTTTTTCATTCAGGCACCTTGGTCGTGGCGCCGGTGGAGCTTCAGTCCGCCTGCTTGCGCAGGAAGGCCGGAATCTCCAGTTCATCCATGCCGCCCGAAGACAGCGCATCCACGCGCGCCGTGGCCACGGAACGGTTGGTGCGCCAGACGCTCGGCACGGCCATGCTGCCGTAGTCGGCCTGGGCCGCACCGCCCACCATGCCGGCGGAAACTCCGACCGCTGCGCCGGCCATCGGCATCTGGTACGCCACGTTGTCCGTGCCGGTGCGCAGGCTGCCCTGCACCACCTGCATGGGCTGGCGGCGCGCGTTCTGGCGCGACAGGCCCGTGGCCACCACGGTCACGCGGATCTCGTCGCCCAGCGTGTCGTCGTATGCCGCGCCGAAGATCACATGCGCGTCCGGCGAGGCGTAGGCGTTGATGGTGTTCATTGCCAGCCGCGATTCGGCCAGCTTGAGGCTGCCCTTGCTTGCCGTGACCAGCACCAGCACGCCCTTGGCGCCCGACAGGTCGATGCCTTCGAGCAGCGGGCAGGCGATGGCCTGCTCGGCCGCGATGCGCGCGCGATCCGGGCCGCTGGCCGTGGCCGTGCCCATCATCGCCTTGCCGGGTTCGCCCATCACGGTGCGCACGTCCTCGAAGTCCACGTTCACCTGGCCGTACTCGTTGATGATCTCGGCGATACCGCCGACCGCGTTCTTGAGCACATCGTTGGCGTGCGCGAAGGCTTCTTCCTGGGTGATGTCATCGCCCAGCACCTCCAGCAGCTTCTCGTTGAGCACGACGATCAGCGAGTCGACGTTGGCTTCGAGCTCGGCCAGTCCATCGTCGGCGTTCTTCATGCGGCGCCCGCCCTCCCAGTCGAAGGGCTTGGTGACCACGCCCACCGTAAGGATGCCCATCTCCTTGGCCACGCGCGCGATCACGGGCGCAGCGCCCGTGCCCGTGCCGCCGCCCATGCCGGCGGTAATGAACAGCATGTGCGAGCCCTGGATGGCCTGGCGGATGTCCTCCTGCGCAGCCTCGGCGGCCTCGCGGCCCTTGTCGGGCTTGCTGCCCGCGCCCAAGCCGCTTGCGCCCAGTTGGATGGTGCGATGCGCCGTGCTGCGGGTGAGCGCCTGCGCGTCGGTGTTGGCCGTGACGAACTCCACGCCCTGCACGTTGCGCGAGATCATGTGCTCGACGGCGTTGCCGCCGCCCCCGCCGACACCGATCACCTTGATCTGCGTGCCCTGGTTGAACTCTTCGGACTCGATCATTTCGATGGTCATGATGGTGCTCCTGAAACTTGGGTTGTGATTTGCAATTGCCGTAGGTTGGTGTTTGTTAGGGGACGGTCATTGCCGTCGGGCGGAGGCGCGGTACTTCGCCATCGCCCGCGGCGCCGCGGCGGCGGACTGGCGCGTGCCATCCAGAGCGGGGGGAAGGTCATGTCAGAAGTTCCCCACGATGAAGTCCTTGAACCGGCCGAACGCGGTCTTCACCGAGCCGCTCTTGGCTGCCACCTTGAAGCCGCGCAGGCGCGCCAGGCGCGCCTCTTCCAGCAGGCCCATGACCGTGGCGGCGCGCGGCTGGGCAATCATGTCGGCCAGCGCGCTGGAGTACTTCGGGATGCCGCGGCGCACGGGCTTGAGGAAGATGTCCTCGCCCAGCTCCACCATGCCCGGCATGACGGAGCTGCCGCCCGTGATCACGATGCCCGAGGACAGCACCTCCTCATAGCCGGACTCGCGGATCACCTGCTGCACCAGCGAGAAGATCTCCTCCACGCGCGGTTCGATCACACCCGCCAGCGCCTGCTTGGACAGCATGCGCGGGCTGCGGTCGCCCAGGCCCGGCACCTCGACCTGCGCCTCAGGGTCGGCGAGCAACTGCTTGGCGTAGCCGCTCTCCACCTTGATGTCCTCGGCGTCCTTGGTGGGTGTGCGCAGCGCCATCGCGATATCGCTGGTGATCAGGTCGCCCGCGATCGGGATCACCGCCGTGTGGCGGATCGCCCCCCCGGTGAAGATGGCCACATCGGTGGTGCCCGCGCCAATGTCCACCACGGCCACGCCCAGTTCGCGCTCGTCATCGGTAAGGACGGCCTGGCTGCTCGCCAGCGGGTTCAGCATCAGCTGCTCCACTTCCAGGCCGCAGCGGCGCACGCACTTGATGATGTTCTCGGCCGCGCTCTGCGCGCCGGTCACGATGTGGATCTTGGCCTCCAGGCGGATGCCGCTCATGCCGATGGGCTCTTTGACATCCTGCCCGTCGATCACGAACTCCTGCGGCTCCACCAGCAGCAGCCGCTGGTCGCTGGAGATGTTGATGGCCTTGGCCGTCTCCACCACGCGCGCCACGTCCGCCGGCGTGACCTCCTTGTCCTTCACGGCCACCATGCCGCTGGAGTTGAGGCCGCGGATATGGCTGCCCGTGATGCCGGTATAGACGCGCTGGATCTTGCAGTCGGCCATCAACTCGGCCTCCTTCAGCGCCTGCTGGATGCTCTGCACCGTGGCGTCGATGTTCACCACCACGCCGCGCTTCAAGCCGTTGCTGGGGGCTACGCCCAGGCCGGCCAGCTTCAGCTCGCCCCCGGGCAGCACTTCAGCGACGACTGCCATGACCTTGGCGGTGCCGATGTCCAGCCCCACGACCACGTCTTTGTATTCTCTTGCCATAGTTCTCTGTCCTGCCCTCAGTTGTTCTGCCCCGCCCTGCGCGCACGCGACGCCGCGCGCAGCGCAGCCGCCTTCTGTGCGTCCGTACTCACGGTGGTGACGCCGCGCAGGCGCAGCGCATAGCCGCTTTCATGCCGCAAGTCGGCGTACTCCAGCGCATCCACGCGACGCCCCTGCCGCTGCGCCACGTCCGGCAGCGTGTGCACCAAACGCGACACGCGCTGCATCAGCAATTGCGTCGAGCCACTCCCCAGCTCCAGCACCGCCCCGCTGTCCAGCGTGACCCGCCAGCCTCCATTCCCCGTGAGCTGCAACGAGTCGATGCCGGAACCCAGCGGCGCCAACGCGGGCGCCAGCTGGCGGTACATCTGCAGCAACTCCGCGGAGCGCTCGGGCGTGCCCATCAGGCGCGGCAGGTTGTCCTGCTCCAGGTCGCCCGCGTCGGCTTCAAAGACCTCGCCCCGGCTATTGACCAGGGTGTCGCTGCCTTCGGCCCCCCAGTAGGCGACCACGTCGTGCTCCTGCAGCTGCACGCGCAGTCCACTAGGGAACTCGCGGCGCACATAAGCCTGCCGCACCCAGGGCACCTGCTCGAAGGCGCGGCGCGCGGCCTGCAAGTCGATGGTGAAGAAGTTGCCCACGAGTTGCGGCGCAACGTTGGCACGCAGGCTCAACGCGCTGGTGTGCACGAGGTCGCCCTCCACCACGATGCGCCCGATCGAAAACGCAGGGTGGCGCAGCAGCCAGCCTCCGCCCACCGCCAGCACGGCCAGGGCGCAGCCCAGGAACAGGACCGTAGCGGTCATGTTCATGAGGCGAACGTCCAGCGGTGCGGGCAGCGTGTTGTTCATACCGGCTCCCGTCCTCCTGCCGCACCGGCCCGGCCCTGCAGCGCGTCCAGCGACGCGCTCGCCAGGATGCGCAGGCACAGGTCGGGGTAGCTGACGCCGCTGGCATTGGCCGACATCGGCACCAGCGAGTGGCCGGTCATGCCGGGCGAGGTGTTGATTTCCAGCAGGAAGGGCTTGCGGTCGCTCGCGCGGATCATGATGTCGGCGCGCGCCCAGCCGCGGCAACCCAGCGTACGGTAGGCCTGCACGACGATGCGCTGGATCTCGCGCTCCTCGGCCTCGGGCAGGCCGCTCGGGCAGTGGTACTGCGTGACGTCGGTGAAGTACTTGTTCTGGTAGTCGTAGTTGCCCTGGGGCGCCTCGATGCGGATCACCGGCAGCGCGCGCGCCTCGGCGCCTTGGCCCAGTATGGGACAGGTGGTCTCGTCACCATCGATGAACTGCTCGCACAGCACCTCGGGGTCATGCTGCGCGGCCAGCAGATACGCCTGTTCGCACTGCCCCAGCGAAGTGACCTTGGTCAGGCCGATGGTGGAGCCCTCGCGCGAGGGCTTGACGATCATCGGCGCGCCCAGCTCCTGGAAGGCCTGGGCCGTCTCCGCACTGCTGGACACCAGGCGCCAGTCTGGCGTGGGCAGGCCGTCCGCGCGCCAGATGCGCTTGGTCATGATCTTGTCCATGGCGACGCTGGACGCCATCACGCCGGGACCGGTGTACGGAATGCCCAGCAGCTCCAGCGCGCCCTGCACCGTACCGTCCTCGCCATGGCGGCCGTGCAGCGCGATGAAGCAGCGGCTGTAGCCGTGGGCCTTGAGCTCCGACAGATCACTGTGCGCGGGGTCGAACGCATGCGCGTCCACGCCGCGCGAGCGCAGCGCCTGCAGCACGCCGCCGCCCGACATCAGCGACACCTCACGCTCGGCCGACGTGCCCCCCATGAGCACGGCCACTTTGCCCAGCGCCTTCACATCAATCTTGGGGTCATTTTGGCTCATTGCGCCCGTCCTTCCTGCGCTAGCAGCTCATTTTTTTGTAGCAAATCAACCACCTTGGCGGGTACGCCACCGATCGAGCCCGCCCCCATGCACAGCACCACATCGCCATCCCGGGCGCCCGCGGCAATGCGCTGCGGCATGTCGGCCACGTTGTCGATGAACACCGGCTCCACCGTCCCGGCCACGCGCAGTGCGCGTGCCAGCGACCGGCCGTCGGCCGCCACGATGGGCGCCTCGCCCGCGGCATAGACCTCGGTCAGCAGCACCGCGTCGGCTGTGCCCAGCACCTTGACGAAGTCCTCGAAGCAGTCGCGCGTGCGGCTGTAGCGGTGCGGCTGGAAGGCCAGCACCAAGCGCCGCCCCGGATACGCCCCGCGCGCGGCCGCAAGCGTGGCCGCCATCTCCACCGGGTGGTGCCCGTAGTCCTCGATGAACGTGAAGTGCCCCCCACCCTGCGCGGGCAGGTCGCCGTGGCGCTGGAAGCGCCGCCCCACCCCGGTGAAACCAGCGAGTGCGCGCAGCAGGGCCTCGTCGGGCACGTTCAGCTCGGCCGCCACGGCGATCACCGCCAGGGCGTTGAGCACGTTGTGCTCGCCGGCCAGGTTGAGCACGACCTGCAGGTCCGGCAGCGTCACGCCGTTGCGCCGCTGCACGGTGAAATGCATCTGCGTGCCCACGGCACGCACATCCACGGCGCGCACCTCGGCATCTTCGGACAGGCCGTAGCTCGTCACCGGGCAGGTCACCAGCGGCAGGATGTCGCGCACCGCCGGGTTGTCGATGCACAGGATGGCCGTGCCGTAAAACGGCATGCGGTGCAGGAAGTCCACGAATGCCTGCTTGAGCCGGCCGAAGTCGTGGCCGTAGGTCTCCATGTGATCGGCATCGATGTTGGTGACCACCGCCATCACGGGCAGCAGGTTGAGGAACGAGCCATCCGACTCGTCGGCCTCGACCACGATGTACTCGCCCTGGCCCAGCTTGGCATTGGTGCCCGCGCTGTTCAGCCGCCCGCCGATCACGAAGGTCGGGTCCAGCCCCGCCTCCCCCAGCACGCTGGCCACCAGGCTGGTGGTGGTGGTCTTGCCGTGTGCGCCGGCAATGGCGATGCCCTTGCGCAGGCGCATCAGCTCGGTCAGCATCAACGCGCGCGGCACCACGGGTATCTTGCGCTCACGCGCGGCCAGCACCTCGGGGTTGTCGGCCTGCACAGCGGTGGAGGTCACCACGGCGTCCGCACCAGCGATGTGCGCCGCCGCGTGGCCCACATGGGTGGCCACGCCCAGTGACTGCAGGCGGCGCAGCGTGGGGCTGTCGGCCAGGTCGGAGCCGGAAACCACATAGCCCAGGTTGTGCAACACCTCGGCAATGCCGCACATGCCGGAGCCGCCGATGCCGACGAAGTGGATGTGGCGAATGGCCTGCTTCATCGTGCCAGCCTTTCACATGCCGCGACGATGTCGCGGGTTGCGTTGATCTTTCGCATCGTGCGTGCCTTTTGCGCCTTGGCCAGCAGGTCCTGGCGCTTCATGTTCTGCAGCATCTCGGCCAGGCCGTGGGCGGTCAGGTCGGCCTGCTGCACCAGCCAGCCCCCGCCCACCTTCACCAGGTACTGCGCGTTGGTGGTCTGGTGGTCGTCCACCGCGTGCGGGAATGGCACGAAGACCGCCGCAGCCCCCACGGCCGCAATCTCCGTCACCGTGCTGGCGCCCGCGCGGCACAGCACCAGGTCCGCTTCGGCGAACGCGGCTGCGGTGTCCTCGATGAACGGCGTGAGCGTGGCCTCGACGCCCGCCGCCGCGTAGCTGCGGCGCAGCGCCTCGATCTGGGACTCTCCGCTCTGGTGGGTGACGATGGGTCGGTCCTGCTCATGGATCCATGCCAGCGCCTGGGGCACGATGTCGTTGAGCGCCTTGGCGCCCAGACTGCCGCCCACCACCAGCAGGCGCAGCGGACCTTCGCGCCCGGCAAGGCGCCGCTCGGGACGGGGCTGGCGCGTAAAGGCGCGCCGCATGGGGTTGCCCACCCACTGCGCATCGGGCAGCACATTGGGAAAGGCCGTGTAGACCCGCGTGGCCAGCCGCGACAGCAGCTTGTTGGCCATGCCGGGCACTGAGTTCTGCTCGTGCAGCAGCAGCGGCTTGCGCGCCAGGCGCGCGGCAATGCCGCCAGGGAAGGTGACGTACCCGCCCAGGCCGATCACCACGTCCGGCTGCAGCCGACGCACGACCGCGCGCGCCTGCAGGCATGCGCGCGCCAGCCGCAGCGGCAAGGCCAGCAGCGTCTTCAGGCCCTTGCCGCGCACGCCGGAGAAATCGATGGGCTCGAACGCAAAACCGCGCGGCGGCACCAGGCGCTCTTCCATGCTGCCGGGCGTGCCCAGCCAATGCACCTGCCAGCCACGTTCGCGCAGCGCCTCGGCCAGTGCCAGGCCAGGAAAGATATGTCCACCCGTTCCACCGGCCATGACCAGCGCCGTGCGTTGGCGCGCGGGAAGGGAGTGCGCAGAGCGCTCCAGGACCTGCGTCGCGGGAAAGTTGGACTGAACGCCCTCGCGCCGTCCGGCCCGCGCGCGCGCGGATCGCCCACGGCGGGGGTGCTGGCTGTGGCCGAAACGTGACGTCATGTCGGCACTCCTGGTGCGCGGCGCGCGCGCAGGGGCATGGCAAGCCGGCAGTACCGACGCACTGCCACAAGCCCGAGGCGGTGAATAAGGTTCCTCATGCACGGCCTCCGCGCATGAGCAGCTTGTTTTCGTAATCCACACGCAGGACCACCGCGATGGCGACCAGGTTCATCAGGATGGCCGATCCGCCAAAGCTCATCAGCGGCAGCGTCAGCCCCTTGGTGGGCAGCGCCCCCAGGTTCACTCCCATGTTGATGAAGGCCTGAAAGCCCATCCATATCGCCACGCCCTGGGCTACGAGGCCCGAGAACACGCGGTCCAGCGCGATGGCCTGGCGGCCGATGTGCATGATGCGCCGCGTCATCCACAGGAAGGCGACGATCAGCGTGAGCACACCCACCAGGCCAAATTCTTCGCCGATCACCGCCAGCAGGAAGTCGGTATGCGCCTCGGGCAGCCAGTGCAGCTTCTCGACGCTGCCACCCAGCCCCACACCGAAGATCTCGCCGCGGCCAATGGCGATCAGCGCATGCGAGAGCTGGTAGCCCTTGCCCAGGGCGTGTTGCTCGCTGAACGGATCGAGGTAGGCAAACACGCGCTCGCGGCGCCAGGGTGAGCTGGCGATCATGATGGCGAAGGCCGCCACCAGCACACCCGCAATCAGGAAGAACATGCGCGCGTTCACGCCCCCCAGGAACAGGATGCCCATGGCGATCACCGCGATCACCATGAAGGCGCCCATGTCGGGCTCTGCCAGCAGCAGCGCACCCACCACCGCCACGGCGGCGGCCATGGGCAGCACGGCGCGAAAGAACCGCTCCTTGACCTCCATCTTGCGCACCATGTAGTCCGATGCGTAGATCAGCACCGCGAACTTCGCCAGCTCGGACGGCTGGAAGTTCATGAACCCCAGGCTGAGCCAGCGCCGCGCGCCGTTCACCATGGTGCCCACGTGCGGGATCAGCACCGCGATCAATAGCACGATGGAGGCCACGAACAACCACGGCGCCATGCGCTCCCAAGTGTCCATCGATACCTGGAACGCGATCAGTGCCGCGACGAACCCCACGCCGATGGCAATCGCGTGGCGCAGCAGGAAGTGCGTGGGCGCGATGTTGCCAAAGCGCGGGTTGTCCGGCATGGCGATCGAGGCCGAATACACCATCACCACGCTGAAGGCCAGCAGCAGGACCACCACCCACAACAGCGCCTGGTCGAAGCCCAGCACGCGTGCGGGCGTGGCGGCCGTGCGACGGTATTCGGTGCCGCCCACGCGCACGGGCAGGACGTCGGCGTTTGCGGCCGGCGCGGCACCCGCCCAGGCCCGCATGCGCTGCCACAACGAGGGACGGGAAGCGGCGGTCGCGGCGGTCATGCCGTCCCTCCTTCCAGCGTCTGGCCGGCGTCTTCGGCCAGCGCCTGCACGGCTTCGCAGAAAACGCGAGCGCGGTGCGCGTAATTGTCGAACATGTCCAGGCTGGCGCAGGCGGGCGACAGCAGCACGGCGTCGCCCACATGGGCGCGCTGTGTGGCCAACTGCACGGCCTCGGGCAGCGTGGCGGCGTCCTGCAGCGGCACGCCGCAGCCCTGCAGCGCGGCGCGGATCTGCGGCGCGTCGCGCCCGATCAACACCACCGCGCGCGCATAGCGCGCCACGGGCGCGGCCAGCGGCGAGAAGTCCTGACCCTTGCCGTCGCCACCCAGGATCACCACCAGGCGCCGGTCGGCGCCCAGTCCGGTCAGCGCAGCCACCGTGGCGCCCACGTTGGTGCCCTTGCTGTCGTCGAAGTACTCCACCTCGCGCACGATGCCCACGGGCTCCACGCGGTGCGGCTCACCGCGGTATTCGCGCAGGCCGTAGAGCATGGGCGCGAGCGGGCAACCCGCAGCCTGGGCCAGCGCCAGCGCAGCCAGGGCATTGATGGCGTTGTGCCGCCCGCGGATGCGCAGCGCGTCGGCGGGCATCAGGCGCTGGATGTGCAGCTCGGCGTCCTGCGCCTTGCCGCGCTTGGCCGTTTCGTCCGCTTCGTGTGCACGCACCAGCCAGGCCATGCCGCTGACCACCTCGATGCCGAAGTCCCCCGGGCGCTGCGGCATGTCGCCACCGAAGGTCACGTGTGCGCGCAACTGGGGCTTTTGCAGCTTCACGCGCACTGGCGGCGGCAGCAGGGCCATGACTTCCGCGTCCTCGCGGTTGAGCACCATGAGGCCGGTTTCGCCGAAGATGCGCCCCTTGGCCTGTGCGTAGGCCTGCAGGCTGCCGTGCCAGTCCAGGTGGTCCTGCGTGATGTTGAGCACGGCCGCGGCCGTGGGCTCGAAGCCCTGCACGCCATCGAGCTGAAAGCTCGACAGCTCCAGCACCCACACCTCGGGCAGCGTGCCCGCGTCGATGTGCTGCGCCAGCGTATCCAGCAGCGTGGGGCCGATGTTGCCGGCCACCGCCACGCGCTTGTCCGCGCACTCCACCAGCAGCCCCGTGAGCGAGGTCACGGTGGTCTTGCCATTGGTGCCAGTGATGGCCAGCACCGCGGGCGCGTAGCCCTGACCGGCGCGCAGCTCGCGCAGCGCCTGCGCATACAAACCCAATTCGCCTTCCACGCTTATCTGGCGGGCGCGAGCAGCTATAACAACAGGAGCAATCTCATTCGGACTCAGACCTGGCGAACGGTATACCGCGTGCAGCGCGCGCCCCTGCACCAGGGTCTCATCGAAGGCGCCGGCGATGAACTCCACCTGCGGCAGTTCTGCGCGCAGCACCGCCAGCTGCGGCGGACTGCTGCGCGTGTCGGCCACGGTGACCTGCGCACCACAGCGCACACACCAGCGCGCCATGGCCAGGCCCGAGGCGCCCAGACCCAGCACCAGCACCTGCTTGCCGGCAAGCGCGGGCGGCGCCTGCGGGGCCTCCTCGGACGCGACGGCAGGCTCCTCAACGGCGTGGTCCGCAGCCGGAGAACCGGGGGGGTCTTCAGCAGACGTGCCAGCGCCACCCTCCGCCGGAGCCGCGTCGGCAAAGATGCGCGCCACGAACTCGGCAGCGGCGGCCGCGGCTGACACCGCGGGTGCGGTGTAGTCATAGCGCGCCGCTGCATCTTGCGCGGGCGCTGGCAAGGGCGATAGATCCTGCGGCGGACTGTCGTGCGCCGCATCCTGCGGCAACGCGTCGTCCCGCTCCCCGGGCGTGGGCGTGGACGGGGGCGCCGGGGGCACAGTCGTCGCTGCGGCGCCGAATGCGTCGGGGTGCAGGGGATCGTGGTGGCCAGTGTTCATCGCAGCTTCAGCGTGGTCAGACCCACGAGGCACAACAGCATGGTGATGATCCAGAAGCGCACGACGACCTGCGTCTCCTTCCAGCCGCTCTTCTCAAAGTGGTGGTGCAGCGGCGCCATCTTGAGGAGGCGCCGGCCCTCGCCATACTTGCGCTTGGTGTACTTGAACCAGGTCACCTGCAGCATCACCGAAAGCGCTTCCACCACGAAGATGCCGCCCATGATGGCCAGCACGATCTCCTGGCGCACGATGACCGCGATCGTGCCCAGCGCAGCGCCCAAAGCCAGCGCGCCGACGTCGCCCATGAAAACCTGGGCGGGGTGGGTGTTGAACCACAGGAAGGCGAGGCCCGCGCCCGCCATGGCGGCGCAGAAGATCAACAGCTCGCCCGAGCCGGCGATATAAGGGAACAGCAGGTATTTCGCATAGCCCGCGTTACCGGTCACGTAGGCGAAGATGCCCAGCGAGGCGCCCACCATGATCACGGGCATGATGGCCAGGCCATCCAGGCCATCGGTCAGGTTCACGGCGTTGCTGGAGCCCACGATCACCAGGTAGGTCAGGATCACGAAGCCCAGCACCCCCAGCGGGTAGCTCACTTCCTTGAAGAACGGCACCAGCAGGCCTGCCTTGGGCGGCAGGTCCATCGAAAAGCCGGACTGCACCCAGGTGATGAACAGCTCGAACACCCGCGTGTTGGAGTTCTCGGAAATGCTGAATACGAGGTACAGCGCGGCCAGCAGCCCGATCACCGACTGCCAGAAATACTTCTCGCGCGAACGCATGCCCTCGGGGTCCTTGTTGACCACCTTGCGCCAGTCGTCCACCCAGCCAATGGCGCCAAACCCCAGCGTCACGGCCAGCACGATCCACACGAAACGGTTGGACAGGTCGAACCACAGCAGCGTGGAGATGGCAATGGAACCCAGAATCAACACGCCGCCCATGGTGGGCGTGCCGCTCTTGGACAGGTGCGTCTGCATGGCGTAGCCGCGGATCGGCTGGCCGATCTTGAGCGAGGTCAGCATACGGATGACCTTCGGCCCCGCGATCAGGCCGATGAGCAGCGCAGTCAGCGCCGCCATCACCGCCCGCAGCGTGAGGTACTGGAACACCCGCAGAAAGCTCAGCTCGGGCGACAGGCCTTGCAGCCATTGGGTCAGCATCAGCAGCATGCGGCTCCCCCTTGCGCGGCCGCGCCTGCGGCGCCGTCCTCATGCAGTGCCTGCAGCGCCTGCACGACCTGTTCCATCTTCATGAATCGCGATCCCTTCACCAGCACGCTGCCCACCGTGGGCAGGGCCTGCCCCACTGCGGCCTGCAGCGTGGCCATGTCCTTGAAATGCCGTGCGGCCGTCCCACAGGCCTGCACGGCGTGGGCGCTCAGGTCGCCCAGCGCAAACAGCTGCTCGATGCCGCGCTCACGGGCATGCGCGCCGGCCTCGGCGTGGAACTGCGGCCCCTGGTCGCCCACCTCGCCCATGTCTCCCAGCACCAGCAGGCGCGGGCCAGGCAGTGCGGCCAACACCTCGATGGCCGCGTGCACCGAGTCGGGGTTGGCGTTGTAGCTATCGTCCACCACCGTGATGGAACGCCCCCCGCAACGCACGGCCAGTGCGCGCGAGCGCCCGTTGACCGGCGCGAAAGCCGCCAACCCTTGCGCAATGCTCGCCAGAGGCACCCCCGCCGCCAGCGCGCAGGCCGTGGCGGCCAGGGCATTGGTGACGTTGTGGCGCCCTGCGATGGCCAGCCGCGTATCGAATGCGCCGTTGGGGGTGTCAATGCGCACCTGCCATGCGCCGTCGCCCCATTGCGCAGCGGCGCAACGCACCTCGCCCGCGGTCTCACCAAAGGTCAGGCAGTGCCGCGTGCCGGCCAGCTCGCGCCACAAGGGCGTGAAGGCATCTGCCGCCGGGAACGCAGCCGTGCCATCGGCCGGCAGGGCAGACAGCACGCTGCCGTTCTCGCGCGCCACGGCCTCGACCGTGTGCATGAATTCCAGGTGCTCGCGCTGGGCGTTGTTGACCAGGGCCACGGTGGGCCGGGCAATGTCCGCCAGATTCGCGATCTCGCCGGGATGGTTCATGCCCAACTCGACCACCGCAGCCTCGTGGCCCGGCCGCAGGCGCAGCAGCGTGAGGGGTACGCCCACGTCGTTATTGAAGTTGCCCTGCGTGGCCAGCGCAGCGTCGCCTTTCCAGGCCCGCAGCACCGCCGCGATCATTTGCGTGACCGTGGTCTTGCCGTTGCTGCCGGTCACGGCGATCAGCGGCAGATCCCGCTGCGCGCGCCAGCCAGCGGCCAGCGCACCCAGGGCGGCCAGGGTGTCGGGGACCTCGATGCCGGGCAGACCGGCGTCGGCCAGGCCCGCATGCGCAATAGCCGCCGCGGCGCCGGCCGTTCGCGCCTGGGACAGGAACTGGTGCGCATCGAAACGCTCACCCTTGAGCGCCACGAACAGGTCACCTGCGGCCAGCGTGCGTGTATCGGTGTGCACGCGCGCAAGCGGCGTGGCACCTTCGCCGACCAGTCGCGCACCAGGAATGCGGGCGCGCAGCAGATCAAACGCCTGGTACAGCGTCATCATGGGGGAGTTGTTCTGGTGGTGGCTCATGCCACGCCTCCTCGGCGCGCGAGCGCTGCACGCGCGTGCGCCATGTCGGAGAACGGCACACGCTGGCCCGCCGTCTCCTGGTAGTCCTCATGGCCCTTGCCGGCAATCAGCACCACATCGTTGGCGCCGGCATCGGCCAGCGCTTGCGCGATGGCCGCGGCGCGGTCGACCTCGGCACGCACGCTGGTGCCTGCAATCGTGCCCAGCAGGATCTGGTGGATGATGGATTGCGGCTCCTCACCCCGCGGGTTGTCGCTGGTGACGATGACCTCGTCGGCCTCGCGCTGTGCCACGGCTCCCATCAGCGGACGCTTGCCGGCGTCGCGATTGCCACCGCAGCCGAACACGCACCACAGCCGCCCTCCGCGCTGCGCCGCCACGGGCTTGAGCGCGGCCAGCGCCTGGTGCAGCGCATCGGGCGTGTGGGCATAGTCCACAGCCACCAGCGGCTGGCCAGCGGCCGCCAACTGCTCCATGCGCCCGGGCACGGGCCGCAGGCGCGCGCAGGCCTGGAGCGCCTGCGCCAGAGGCACCCCCAGCGCACGCATGCCTGCAATCACGCCCAACAGGTTGGACACGTTGTACAGGCCGATGACCTGCGTTTGCAGCACCTCCGTATGCGCGCCTTCGGCCACCGTGAAGGCCAGGCCGGCACCCGTGTGCACGATGTGCTTGGCCTGCAGGCGGGCGGGGCCCTGCAGAGAGACGCTCCACAGATCCAGGTCACTGCCCTGCAGCTCGGCATGCAGAGCGGCGCCCTGCGGGTCGTCCACATTGACTACGGATGCGCGCAGCCCCGGCCAGTCGAACAGTGCGCGCTTGGCCTGCCAGTAGGCGGCCATGCCCGGGTGGTAGTCCAGGTGGTCCTGCGTGAAGTTGGTGAACAGCGCCACGTGAATGCGTGTGCCGTCCAGGCGGTGCTCGGCCAGGCCGATAGACGATGCCTCGATGGCGCAGGCGCGATGGCCCGCTTCCGCAAACTGCGCAAAGGCGCGCTGCAGGCGCACCGGGTCGGGGGTCGTCATGCCCGTGGTCTGCAACGCTGGCGGCACGCCCATGCCCAAAGTACCCACCAGCGCGCATCCAGCAAGCGCTGGCAGCTCTTCTTTTGATAGTTGATTGAGCGCATCCGCCAGCCACCAGGCCGTGCTGGTCTTGCCGTTGGTGCCAGTCACGGCCAGCACCTGCAGGCGCTGGGTAGGGTGGCCGAACCATTCGGAGGCAATCATGCCGGTCGCGGCCTTGAGGCCGCGCAGCGCCGCGATGTGGTCTCCCGCGAGGGCGAAGGGCTCCACGCCCTCGCACTCCACCAAGCAGGCGGCAGCGCCGCGCGCCACGGCGTCGCCCACGTGGGCGCGCCCGTCCGTGGCCGCGCCGGGCCACGCGATGAACCCATCGCCCGGCTGGATCAGGCGGCTGTCCGTCTGCAGCGTGCCCGTGACGCGCTGGCGCAGCCAGTCCACGGCCTCCTGCAGGGTGGTGAGCGTGTGCAGTGCGTTCACAGCGATTCCTCCACACCGTTGGAGACGATGAGCGGCTTGACAGCCATGTCGGGCGCCACGCCCATCATGCGCAGGGTCTGCTGCACCACTTCACTGAACACCGGTGCCGCGACCGCACCGCCGTAGATCACGCCGTTGCTGGGCTCGTCGACCATCACGGCCACGATGATGCGCGGGTGATCGATGGGCGCAAGCCCGGTGAACCAGGCGCGGTACTTGCCCGAGGCGTAGCTCTTGCCCACCTGCTTGCGCGCCGTGCCGGACTTGCCGCCCACGGAATAGCCCACCGTCTGCGCCTTCTGGCCCGTGCCGCCGGGCCCCGCGGCCATCTGCAGCATCTTGCGCACCTGGTTGGCGGTGCGTTCGGAGAACACGGGCACGCCCACGGGCGCTTCGTGGGTCTTCAGCATGGTGGCGGGAATCACCTTGCCGCCGTTGGAAAACACGGTATAGGAGCGCGCCATCTGGAACAGGCTGGCCGACAGCCCGTAGCCGTAGGACATGGTGGCCTGCTCGATGGGCCGCCAGCTCTTGTAGGGGCGCAGCCGCCCGCTCGCCACCCCCGGAAAGGCGATCTGCGGCTTTTGCCCGAAGCCGACGGCAGAGAAGGTTTCCCACATTTCCTGCGCCGGCAGCTGCATCGCGATCTTCGTGGTACCCACGTTGCTGGACTTCTGGATCACGCCCTCCACGGTCAACAGCCCGTAGTTGTGCGTATCGCTGATCGTCGAGCCGGTGATGGTCAAGCGGCCTGGCGTGGTGTCCACGCTGGTTTCGGGCTTGAAGCGGCCGCTCTCCAGCGCCAGCCCCACCGTGATGGGCTTGATGGTGGAGCCGGGTTCGAACACGTCGGTGAGCGCGCGGTTGCGCAGTTGCTCGCCCGTCAGGTTCTGGCGCTTGTCGGGCACATAGCTGGGGTAGTTGGCCAAGGCCAGCACCTCGCCCGTGCGCGCATCCAGCACCACCACGCTGCCGGCCTTGGCCTTGTGCGCCTGCACGGTGTCGCGCAGCTTCTGGTAGGCGAAGAACTGCACCTTGCTGTCGATGGACAGCTGCATGTCCTTGCCATCCACGGGCGGCACTTCGGCGCCTACGCCCTCCACCACGCGGCCCAGGCGATCCTTGATGACGCGGCGCGACCCTGGCTTGCCCGCCAGATCCTTGTCGAAGGCCAGCTCCATGCCTTCCTGACCATGGTCTTCCACGTTCGTGAAGCCCACCACGTGCGCGGCGGCTTCGCCCTCGGGATACTGGCGCTTGTATTCCTTGCGCAGGTAGATGCCCTTCAGCCCCAGGGCGGTGACCTGCTGGCCCACGTCCCAGTCGAGCTGGCGCTTGATCCAGACGAAGGTCTTGTCCTCGTCGGCCAGCTTGCCCTGCAGCGTGGACAGCGGCATGTCCATGAGACGCGCCAGGTCCTTGAGCTTGGCGCGCACCTCGGGTTTGGCCATTTCCACATCTTCAGGGATGGCCCAGATGCTGGCCGCCGGAACGCTGGAAGCGAGGATGAGGCCATTGCGGTCGAGGATGCGGCCCCGGTTGGCCGGCAGCTCCAGCGTGCGCGCAAAACGTACCTCGCCCTGGCGCTGAAAGAAGTCGTTGCCAATCACCTGCACGTAGGCGGCGCGCCCCGCCAGGCCCACGAAACCCAGCGCCACCAGGGCGACGATGAACTTGCTGCGCCAGACAGGTGTCTTGCTGGCCAGCAGAGGGCTGGAGGTGTAGTTGACGCTGCGGCTGCTCACGGCGCGCGCCCCTCGCCAGCTGGCACGACGACGTTACCGCCGTCGGTCACGTATTCGGTAATGGCCGGCGTGGCGGTACGCATCTGCAGCCGGTCGCGCGCCAGGCGCTCCACGCGCAGCGGCGTGGCCTGCGCGCGCTTGTCCACCTGCAGACGCTGGTGCTCGGTCTCCAGGCGGCGCGACTCAGCCACCGCGCGATCGAGTTCGGTGAACAGCCTTCGCGACTGGTATTGCGTATGCACGAGGTATAGCGCGCTGGCCATCACCGCCAGCAGCAGCACAAGGCTGATGCGCGTCATCGCCCGCCTCCCGTGTGCCCTGCAACGCTCGAAGGACTGTGCCGCGAAGCGAGCCCGCCCCGTGCATGCGCGTGCAGCGTGGCCACATGGCGCATCCGCGCGTCGCTCATGCGGGCACCTCCGTGCGTTCCGCCACGCGCATCACGGCGCTGCGCGCACGCGCGTTGGCGGCCACCTCGTCCGTGCTCGGCTTGATGCGCTCCAGCGCCCTGAGCCGCATCGGCTGGGGCGGCGCGAACGGCGCACGGCGGTCGTAGACCTCCTTGGAGTGCTGTGCGATGAACTGCTTGACGATGCGGTCTTCCAGCGAGTGGAAGCTGATGACCACCAGCCGGCCACCGGGCCGCAGCACGTGCAGGCTGCCCTCTAGCGCCTGCTGCAGCTCCTCAAGCTCGGCGTTGATGAAAATCCGAAGAGCCTGAAATGCGCGCGTTGCAGGGTTCTGGCCCGGCTCGCGGGTCTTGACCGCGCCAGCCACGATGTCGGCCAGTTCGGCGGTGCTTGCAATGGGGCCGCGTTCCGTGCGCCGAGCAACAATCGCCTTTGCAATGGGGCCAGCAAACCGTTCTTCACCGTAGTCACGTATCACCTCCGCAATCTGTGCCGCTTCGGCATCTGCCAGCCACTCGGCCACGCTCTGGCCGCGCGTGGTGTCCATGCGCATGTCCAGCGGACCATCGAAACGAAAACTGAACCCGCGCTGGGGGTCGTCGATCTGCGGGGAGCTCACGCCCAGGTCCAGCAGCACACCGGACACGCTGGCGGCGGGCAGCTCCCCGAGATGGCTGAACCCCTGGTGCCGAATGGAAAAGCGCGCATCCGTGATGCGCGCCGCTGCTTGAATGGCTTCGGTGTCCTTGTCGAACGCCACCAGGCGGCCTTGCGGCCCCAACCGCTGCAGGATGAGCCGCGAATGCCCTCCCCTGCCAAAGGTGCCGTCCACGAAGGTGCCCGCAGGCGCATCGCCCTCGCCCAGCAAGGCGTGCACCGCCTCGTCGAGCAGGACCGTGGTGTGTTGCAGGGGCTGGTTCACACGCGGCCCCTAGAAAGAGAAATCCTTGAAGACATCGGGCATCTCGGCCTGCATGGCCGCGGCTTCCTTGGCCTCGTAGGTGGCCTTGTCCCACAGCTCAAAGTGGTTGCCCATGCCCAGCAGGATGGCGTCCTTGGACAGGCCGGCCGCCTCGCGCAATTCGGGCGAGACCAGCACCCGGCCGGTGCCGTCCATCTCCACGTCCATCGCGTTGCCGAGGAAGATGCGCTTCCACCATTGCGCGGACATGGGCAGCTGGGCAATGCGCTCGCGGAACTTCTCCCACTCGGGACGGGGGAAGACCATCAGGCAGCCATCGGGGTGCTTGGTGAGCGTGAGCTGGCCGCCCGCCTGCGCCGTGAGGGCGTCGCGATGCCGGGTCGGCACGGACAGCCGCCCCTTTGCATCCAGACTCAGCGATGACGCCCCTTGAAACACCGATGGAACCCCTTGCCCGCTACTGCCGCTTTCCACCCCGAGAGAGGGCGCAAAGGGCACTTTTCACCACTTAATTGCACTTTTTTGCACTGTAGCAGGAAAAGAACACCAGGCAAGAGGCGCCGCAACAAAATTTTGCAATGAAATCAAGGACTTAGCGCCGATTTCCAAGGTGAAAATCGGGCAAATGTCCTTATTGATTAAGCACTTAGCTGCAGGTATGCAAGTGGTTTATGAAGGCTTGACGCCCCGCGCAACCAGGCATCACAGGATGTATCGGGACAAGTCTTCGTCCTGGCTCAGCGACTGCAGCCGCGCATTCACGTAGCCGGCATCCACCACCACGGTCTGCCCCGAGAGGCGCGTGGCGTCATAACTCACCTCGTCCAGCAGCCGCTCCATCACCGTGGACAGGCGGCGCGCGCCGATGTTTTCGGTGCGCTCATTCACCTCGAAGGCAATGTGGGCCAGGCGGGTGATGCCCTCGGGCGTGAAATCCAGGGTGACGCCTTCCGTCTCCAGCAGCGCCTGGTACTGCTTGACCAGCGACGCGTGGGTCTGCGTGAGGATGGCTTCGAAGTCCTGCACCGACAGGGAGGTGAGTTCCACGCGGATCGGGAAGCGACCCTGCAGCTCGGGGATCAGGTCGCTCGGCTTGGCGAGGTGGAACGCCCCCGAGGCGATGAACAGGATGTGGTCGGTCTTGACCATGCCGTACTTGGTGGACACCGTGGTGCCTTCCACCAGCGGCAGCAGGTCGCGCTGCACGCCCTGGCGCGAGACGTCGGCGCCGCCGGCCTCCTGGCGCGACGCAACCTTGTCGATCTCGTCGATGAAAACAATACCGTTCTGCTCGGCGTTGGCCAGCGCCCGCGTCTTGACCTCTTCCTCATTGACCAGCTTGGCGGCCTCTTCCTCGACCAGCAGCTTCATGGCCTCGGCGATCTTGAGCTTGCGCGCGCGACGCCGCTCCTGGCCCATCTGGCTGAACATGCCACGCAGTTGCTCGGTCATCTCCTCCATGCCGGCCGGGCTCATGATTTCGAACTGCGGCCGCGCATCCGCCAGGTCGATTTCGATCTCCTTGTCGTCCAGCTGGCCCTCGCGCAGCTTCTTGCGGAACACCTGGCGGGCCGTGCTGTCACCCGCGGGCTCGCCGGTGCGCGCGGTATCGACGCTGGCGCCGCGCGCCGGAGGAATGAGCACGTCCAGGATGCGGTCCTCGGCGGCGTCTTCGGCACGCACGCGCACCTTCTTCATGTCGGCTTCGCGCGTCTGTTTCACGGCCACTTCCACCAGATCGCGGACGATGGAATCCACGTCCTTGCCCACGTAGCCCACCTCGGTGAACTTGGTGGCCTCGACCTTGATGAACGGCGCGTCCGCCAGGCGCGCCAGGCGCCGCGCGATCTCGGTCTTGCCCACGCCCGTGGGGCCGATCATGAGGATGTTCTTGGGCGTGATCTCGTGCCGCAGGCTGGCGTCCACCTGCTGGCGGCGCCAGCGGTTGCGCAGTGCAATGGCCACGGCGCGCTTGGCGCCGTTCTGGCCGACGATGTGGCGGTCGAGCTCGGAGACGATTTCCTGGGGAGTCATGGAGGACATGCTGCAGCCTGCCTGTCTTTATGAGTCAAATGAGCCGCTAGCGCTTGATAGACAAGCGCAAACAGCTACAAAAAAGATAGCCAACCACACGACGCCTACAACGTCTCGATGGTGTGGTGCATGTTGGTGTAGATGCACAGCTCACCAGCGATCTCCAGCGACTTCTTGACGATCTCGGCCGCGGGCAGGTCGGTGTTGCTCAAGAGCGCCTTGGCGGCCGAGTGGGCGTAGGCGCCGCCCGAGCCGATGGCGACGATGCCCTGCTCGGGCTCCAGCACGTCGCCGTTGCCGGTGATGATGAGGGACGCGGAATGGTCCGCCACGGCCAGCATGGCCTCCAGGCGGCGCAGCACGCGGTCGGTACGCCAATCCTTGGTGAGTTCGATGGCCGCGCGCGTCAGTTGGCCCTGGTGCTTTTCCAGCTTGGCCTCGAAACGCTCGAACAGCGTGAACGCATCGGCCGTGGCGCCGGCAAAGCCCGCCAGGACCCGCCCCTGGTAGAGCTTGCGCACCTTGCGCGCCGTGCCCTTGACAACGATGTTGCCCAGGGTGACCTGGCCGTCGCCGCCAAGGGCGACCTGGATGCCGTCTGCCGTCTGGCGCCGGACGCTGAGGATGGTGGTGCCGTGGTACTGTTCCATAGCTCGTGCATATGGGGGCGCCGCGCCGCCTTGCAAGCACGGCAGAGCACCTTCTCGGCAACGGCCTCGGAGTAGCAAATAGCCGGTGCGGCCTCAGTTCTTGCGGGGCACCACCCAGGCGTGCTCGTTCACGCCGATCACGTTGAAGAACACGGCGACCAACCGGTGCAGGTTGGTGAACTGCACCACATGCCCTTGCGCCTGCTGGGTGGCCGCCCAGTTCAGCACCGAGCCCACGGCAGCGAAATCGATGCGGATCAGCCGGTCGCAGGCCACGTTCAGCGGCACACCGGGGCGCACGAGAGGCTCCAGCGGCTCCAGGACGGAGGCCGCATCCCCCTCGATGTGGCCTTCGAGCGTGGCGGCAGGCCCCTCGTCCACGCCGCCCGGCTGCGACAGCGCGAACCCCGACGCGTACAGCGCGCTGTCGGCCGCGTCTGGCGTGGCCGGTGGCTGCGCACCGTCGTCGCCGCTGTAGCCGCAGCGCGGAGGTACCCACGATGGCGGCGAGACCTCGTAGGTGACGCAGTAGTCCAGCGCGACGAGTTCGAATTCATCGGGCAGCCCCATGAGCCGCAGTGCCGCCATGCGCAGCCGCCACCACTGTGGATCGGCGCCGCGGTCCCCCGACTGGGTGTGGGCCTGCAGGACCCCCTGCAGCGCGGCGGTGCCAACGAAGTGGATCTGCACATCCCGCTCCGCGCAGGCCTCGAACAGCTCGGCCAGCGCGGTGACCGCCGGCAGATCGATCGCGGTCAGCCGCGTCCAGTTCAGGGTCCAGGGCGGCGCGGAACGCGCCAGCGAGGCCTGCAGCGCCGCAATCGACTGCTGCGTGAGGGTGGATTGCGCACTCCAGCTCAGTTCCCTCTGCGGGATGGCGGGTGCACCCACGTCAGGCGTCATGGCCTTCAAACCCAGCTGTTCGGGCAACGAGAACCACAGCGGCGCCGAGCGACCGAAACGAGCGGCATAGTCAATGGCCAGCGCGTCGAAAGGCTCCTGCTGGCCCGTGGCCCGGTACAGGTCAAACAGGGTCATCCAGATGTCATGCTGCTGCTGGGGGTCACTGTGCTCGTGTTGGACCAGCACTTCCTTCAGGCCCGACTCCGCGCCGGCATAGTCGCCATTGGCAAAGCGGATCGCGGCCTCTTCCAGGTCGGGTTCGTGCACGAACTTCTCCGGTTGGGACGGCGCGGGTTGCGGCGCGTCCTCCGCGAGCGGCGGGGGTACGACCACCGGGCTCGCGTCGTGGAACATCGGCACGACGGCGGGCGCCTTGTCGAGCGTCGGCGGCAGGCTCATCGGCGCCGTCGGCGCAAAGGCGCGCGCAGGGTCGCCGGCCAGCCCGCTGGAGGCCAGCGCCGCCGCCATGGCCGCGGCCGCAGGCGACGGTTGTCCTGCGGTGGGTGCGGCGGCAAAAGCCGCGGCAGCCACCGGTGCGGGTCGCGGCGCGGGGGCTGCGGACGCTGCGGGCAGCGCCGCACCGTCAGGCGCGGGCGCCGCAGGGGTTGGGGCCGGGGTTTCGCCCGACCCTTTGCCTTTCCACCATTGCTGCGACATCTGCGCCTCGATCTCGTCGATCTTCTTGAGCGTGACGGCCCGCTCATCGGGCGAGGTCATGCTGGTCTGGAAGAACGACGTGCGCGCAGTGATGTCTTCAGGGCGCTGGCCGTGCAAGGCCTCGCGCTGGCGCAGCTTGCGCAGCTGATCGAACTCGCGGCGGCGCACGAAATCGTTGCGCCGCTTGCGCTCGATCATCTCCTTGAGCATCTGCTTGCTGTACTGGCTCTCGCGGTCCGCCTCGACCGCATCGAGATCGGACCAGTTGACGGTGGGATTGCGCACGAACCGCACCATCTTGGACAGCAGGCCGCCGGATGTGGTGGTGTCCTCCTTGCTCATGGATGCTAATGGGCGTGCGCAGTGCGGGCGTCTCGCGGTAATCGACCGCTGGATCAGTCGCCAAACATTTTCTGCTTGAGTTCGCGGCGCTGCTGCGCCTCCAGCGACAGCGTGGCCGTGGGGCGCGCCAGCAGGCGGCCTACGCCGATGGGCTCGCCCGTCTCGTCGCAATAACCGTAGTCGCCGACGTCGATGCGCGCGATGGACTGCTCGATCTTCTTGAGCAGCTTGCGCTCGCGGTCGCGCGTGCGCAGTTCCAGCGCGTGCTCTTCCTCGATCGTCGCGCGGTCGGCCGGATCAGGGACCACCACGGTGTCCTCGCGCAGGTGCTCGGTGGTTTCGCCCGCGTTGTGGTGCATGTTCTGCTTGAGCTGAGTCAGCTTGTGGCGGAAGAACGCCAGCTGCTTCTCATTCATGTACTCGCTCTCGGGCATGGCCAGCACTTCGGCATCCGTCAGGTCTTCGGCAGACTTGGTCTTCCAGTTGTTGGCCAGCTTGGGATCTTTCTTGGCGGCCGCCACAGGGGTTTGCAGGGTCGTAGGCATAGTTTGGGTAAAGCTGGCTTCGGGGGCGCCGGGCGCCGCCGCGGTGGCCTTGGATGGTACGGTCAATTGCCCGGAACCGGAAGGAGAAGGCCGGAGGCGCCGCGCGGTTACCGGCGCGGGTTCGTCGCCCGCGCGCTTGGCCTGGGCCGCAGCCTGGGCTTTGCTGGACTGGGCTTTCACTTCCTGTCTCCTCGCAGTTCGGGCTTTTTCCGCCTGCGTGCGGGGCCCAGGGCCCCTCGTGCAGCACGGTGCGAATGGCACGCGCCCCAGGGGGCGTTTTTGCCGGGGCGCGATTGTATAGACCTGCGCTGGCCGAGCGCAAAACGTTGTGGATACCACACAGGCGTAGTGCACTTTACCGCCAGCCACCACGGGTCTCACACCAGGCACTGCTCCAGCCCCTGTTGCAGGATGTCCTGCGGCAGGTCGATGCCGATGAACACCATCTTGCTCTGGCGCGCCTCGCCTTCGGCCCACTGGGGACCCAGGTCGCTGCCCATGAGCTGGTGCACGCCCTGGAAGATCACCTTGCGGTCGGTGCCTTTCATATTCAGCACGCCCTTGTAGCGCAGCATGCGCGGGCCGTAGATATTGACGATGGCGCCCAGGAAGTCCTCCAGCTTGGCCGGATCGAAGGCACGGTCGGCGCGGTAGACGAAGCTCTTAACGTCGTCGTCATGGTGGTGGTGATGCGGGTGCTTGCAGTGCTCGTCGTGCTTGTGCTCATGGCCATGGTCGTGGCCGCCGTGCGCATGGCCATGACCATGGTCGTGCTCGTGTTCGCAGTGCCCGTGGTCATGGTCGCAATGGCTGTGGTCGTGCGCGTCTTCTTCCTTCAAGAAGTCCGGGTCGATGTCCAGCTTGGCATTGAGATTGAAGCCACGCAGGTCCAGCACCTCGGCCAGCGGCACATCGCCAAAATGCACCGCGCGGATGGGCGCGCGCGGGTTCATGTGCTTGAGGCGGTGGATCAGGTCGTTCTTCTCCTCCTCGCTCACCAGGTCGGTCTTGGACAGGAAGATCTGGTCGGCAAAGCCCACCTGCCGGCGTGCTTCCTGGCGGTCGTCCAGCTGCTGCTGGGCGTGCTTGGCGTCCACCAAAGTAATGATGGAATCGATGAGATAGGTCTCGGCGATCTCATCGTCCATGAAAAAAGTCTGCGCCACGGGGCCGGGGTCGGCAAGCCCCGTGGTCTCGATCACCACGCGGTCGAACGCCACCAGCCCCTTGCGGCGCTTGGCGGCCAACAGCTGCAGGGTTTCGCGCAGATCCTCGCGGATGGTGCAGCAGATGCAGCCGTTGCTCATCTGCAGAATCTGCTCTTTGGACTCGGTCTTGAGGATGTCGGTGTCGATGTTTTCCTCGCCGAACTCGTTTTCGATCACGGCGATCTTCTGGCCGTGCATTTCGGACAGCACGCGCTTGAGCAGCGTGGTCTTGCCGGAGCCGAGGAAGCCGGTGAGGATGGTGACGGGAATCAGGGCCATGGGTCGCTTTCCGTGGAGTGCAAACGCAAAACGGCGGCCTGGACGACCGCCGCATGGGAATCGAATTTCAGTGTACAGAGCCTGTCAAGACCTTCGCGCCCACAGCGTCATGCCGGCTTGCGCATGACGGCCAGACCCTTGAGGTACTCGCCCTCGGGGAACTCCAGCGTCATCGGGTGGTCAGGCGCGCCGGCCAGGCGCCCCAGCACGTAGCCGTCCACGCCCGCATCCGCACCCGCCGAGGCCACGATCTTGTGAAACAGGTCGGCGCTGATGCCGCCCGAGCAGGAAAAGGTATACAGCACGCCGCCCGGCTCCAGCAGTTGCAGCGCAAGGCGGTTGATGTCCTTGTACGCGCGCGCCGCACGCTCGGCATGCGCCGCCGTGGGGGCGAACTTCGGCGGGTCGAGCACGATCGCGTCAAAGCGCCGCCCTTCGGCCAGGAAGCGGCGCAGGGATCCATTCACGTCGGCATCCAGAAATTCGGCCCGCGCCGCGTCGAACCCGTTCAATTGCACGTGCGCCCGCGCACGCTCCAGCGCGGGACCGGAAGAATCGATGGACGTGACCTGCCCCGCGCCGCCGGCCAGCGCCGCCACCGTGAAGCCGCCCGTATAGCAATAGCAATTGAGTACGCGCTGCAGGCCCAGGCGCTGCACCGTGCCAAAGAAATGGTGCCGGCTGTCGCGCTGGTCGAGGTAGAAGCCCGTCTTGTGCCCTTCGGCAATATCGAGCGTGAGCCGCCAGCCATGCTCGCGGATCGTCAGCTCTTGCGGCCCCTGCCCGCGCAGCCAGCCGGTGGCGGGCGCCAGGCCTTCCAACTGGCGCACGCTGGCGTCGGAGCGCTCGTACAGGCGCGGCAGGCCTGTCGCCTGAAGCAGCGCATCGGCGATGACGGCCTTCCAGCGCTCCGTGCCCGCGCTGGTGAACTGGGCCACCAGCGTGTCCTCGTAGCGGTCGACGATCAGCCCCGGCAGCCCATCGGATTCGCCATGGACCAGCCGCACGCCATTGCTTTCAATGGGGAAACGGTCTCTAGCGCTTATGGATCGGGCGCAAGCAGCTATAAAAAAAGAAGCATCGATGCGCTGCTTCTCGTCAAAGCTCCACACCCGGGCACGGATGCGCGACTGGGGGCTGAACGCCGCCCAGGCAAGAAACTGGCCCTCCGCCGACTCCACCCGCACCGTCTCGCCGCTGTCGCCGCCGCCCTTGGCGATGGCACCTTCAAAAATCCAGGGATGGCGGCGCTGCAGCGAACGCTCCTTGCCGGGTTTCAGTCGAATGGTTTTCATCCCCGGATTGTGCGCGCGCGGGTGAGCGCTTTTGTCGCACCCGGCCGGACGCAGAGCGTGCGGGACCAGGCTACCGCCCGCCGCCCGCCACCTAGGGCTTGCGCCGTGCGCGCGGGTGCGCCGCGTCGTACACCCGCGCCAGGTGTTGGAAGTCCAGCCGCGTGTAGACCTGGGTGGTGGTGATGTTGGCGTGGCCCAGCAGCTCCTGCACGGCGCGCAGGTCGCCGCTGGACTGCAGCAGGTGGCTGGCGAACGAGTGGCGCAGCATGTGCGGGTGCACGGGCGTGGTCAGGCCCGCCACCTGGCTGCGCTGGCGCAGGCGCGACCAGACGGACTGCGCCGTGAGCCGCGCGCCGCGCCGGCCGATGAACAGCGCCGGCTCCAGCCGCGCCGCGCCCGTGGCACCCAACGGCAGCGCGCGCTGCGCCAGCCAGGCCTGCAGCGCCGCGGCGGCGGCGCGGCCCACGGGCACGCTGCGGCGCTTGGAGCCCTTGCCGAACACATGCGCCTCGCCCGCCTGCAGGTCCACCCAGCCGCGCCCCTGCTGGTGCGCGGCGGGGCTGGGCGCCACGTCCAGGCCCACCAGTTCGCCCACGCGCAGGCCGCAGCCGTAGAGCAGCTCGACGATGGCCGCGTCGCGCGCCTCCAGCCAGGGGTCGGCGCCCGTCTCTTGGTGCTCGGCCAGGCGCACCGCTTCGTCCACGGGCAGGGCCTTGGGCAGGGGCTTGGGCGCCTTGGGCGCGCGCACGTCCTGCACGGGGTTGTGCGGCACCAGCCCCTGGCGCGCAGCCCAGGTGTAGAACCCCCGCCAGCCCGAGAGGATGAGCGCGATACCGCGCCCGCTGCGCCCGCTGGCATGCATCTGCGCCACGAAGCGGCGGATGTGCGCGCTGGTCAGGCGCAGCAGCGGCAGATCCACGCCCGCGGCCATGGCGGCCAGGCGCTGCAGGTCCAGCGTGTAGAGCGTGAGGGTGCGCGCGGCCAGGCGCTTTTCCACGCGCACATGCTCCAGGTACTGCAACGCCTCAGGCGGCAGGTGCAGGGCAACTGGCGTGTCGTTCATTTGCTACTGAATAAGGAGCTTCTTGCGCTTGATGCGTGGTGTTTTCAGGCAAAAAACCTACGCAAATCCTTATCCATCCAGCGCAAGCCGCTCACTTTTTCATCGCATGCGCGACAGCGCCGAGCTGGCCAGCTCGGCCATGCGCGAGAGAAATTCCGTGCCCATGGTGGCCTCGAAGCGGTGCGGGTCGTGCGAGCCCAGCACGATCAGGCCGAAGGCCGGCTGGTCGGCGCTGTCGATCGCGCCTTCGCGCAGCGGCAGCAGCGCCAGCGACTGCACCTCGCCCGCCTCGGGCAGCCAGGCCGTGGCCTCGAAACCCAGGTTGGGCCCGCAGAACGGCATGGTCAGCGACGAGGCGAACAGGCGCAGGTCCTCGCTCACCGGCTGGGTGGCGACGAGGCCCGCGTGCTCGGGCGCGACGTTCCACACCCGCAGCGCGACCTGTGGCACGTCGAACAGCGTGCGCAGGCCGTTCTCCACGGCGCGCGGCAGGCGGGCCGCATCGCGCACGGCGGCCACCTCGCGCGTCCACTGGTGGATCTTCTGGGTGATGGCGGCGTTCTCGGTGCCGTGGCGCACCATCTCCATCACGCGGTGTTCCAGGCCCTTGATCTTCTCGCGCAGCATCTCGGCCTGGCGCTCGTGCAGGCTCACGGCGCGCTGGCCGTGGGGGCTGGCGATGGTGACACTGGCCAGCAACTCGGCATGGCGCTCGAAGAAGCCCGGCGTGTTCGCCAGGAAGTGCGCAATGTCGTCTTCGGTGATGGGGGATACGGGAGAGGAAGAGGTCATAAAGCGTCCGGAATGTCGATCTCGCCTTCGAAGACGGTGGTAGCGGGGCCGGTCATGAACACGGGGTCTTGCAAGCCGCCGGCCCAGTCGATGGTGAGCAGGCCGCCCCGCGTGTGCACCTGCACGCGCGCATCCAGCAGCCCCAGGCGGATGCCGGCCACCACGGCGGCGCAGGCGCCCGTGCCGCAGGCCAGCGTCTCGCCCGCGCCGCGCTCGTACACGCGCAGGCGCACTTCACCACGGTTCACGATCTGCAGGTAGCCCGCGTTCACGCGCTGGGGAAAGCGCGGGTGGCTTTCGATCAAGGGGCCGGTCTGCGCCACGGGGGCAGTGTCCACATCGTCGACCAACTGGACGGCGTGCGGGTTGCCCATGGACACCACTGCTACTAATAGCGTAGCTGCTGACGCCTGTCCATCAAGCGCCAGGGGCCATTTTTGGCCTGAACCTTGCGACACGGGCGCGAGGCCCGTGGTGTCGAACGGCACGCGCGCCGGCTCCAGCTCGGGGCGGCCCATGTCCACCGTCACACGGCCGTCGGCGGTCAGGTGCGGGGCGATCACGCCGGCCATGGTCTGCACGCGGATCGTGTCCTGCGCGGTGAGGCCCTTGTCGCGCACATAGCGCGCGAAACAGCGCGCGCCGTTGCCGCACTGCTCCACCTGGCCGCCGTCGGCGTTGTGGATCACGTATTCGAAGTCGATACCCGCGCCGGGCGAGGGGCGCACGGTGAGGATCTGGTCGGCGCCCACGCCAAAGTGGCGGTCGGCCAGAAAGCGGTACTGCGCAGGCGTCAGGCCCAGCAGCCCCTGGGTCTCGTCGAGCACCACAAAGTCGTTGCCCGCGCCCTGCATCTTGGTAAAGCGGATGTGCATGGGGGCGGATTATCGGCGCAGCATGGCGCGGGGGCCGGTGCGGCCGGGGCAGGCCGCCGCCAGTGCGCGTCGCGCAGGTCGGGTTTCTTTACATAGGCCTGCCTGCGCGTCGCTCTGGCTTGCCAAAAATGCAAACAAATCAAGCACTTGGCAGCACCAGGGCGCGCCCGCACGCTTCTTGCTTTGGCGTGGGGGCGCGGCCTTTGCGTCACCTGCTGTTCAAAGAGCGCCGCCGCGGCACACCCCAACCCCATGCCGGTTCACCCGAGGAGTGAAAAATGAAAACACTACGCTCACTTTTGCTTTCTGCCATGCTGCTGCCGCTGGGCGCATCTGCCGCCGTCACGCTGGTTCAGACCAGCGACCCGGGCTACTACAACAACAGCATCGGCACGCTGCTGAACCTGTCCAACACAGGCACCGACACCTGCGCGGAACCCTTCCCCACCTCCAATGACTGCGCCGCCACCTACCCCACCGCGCCCAATCTGTCGGCCGCCAGCGGGGTGCTGGGTAACTGGCTCACGAATCCTTTGAGCCTGAACTCCAACTGGAGCAGCGCGCCCATTCCCATCCCGAACTCGTGGGCGGTCGGCACCGAGGTCGCCGCGATCTACCGGTTTGACACCCTGGGCGCCACCGGGGTCACCGCCAGCTTTGGCGTGGATAACGGCATTTTTCTGTGGCTGGACGGGGTGTACCTGTTTGGTGCGCGCGGCCCGGGTTCCGTCACGCCGGGCGAATACAGCCTATCCCTTGGCGACCTGACGGCTGGCTCGCACTTCCTGCAGATCCTGCTGGAGGACCACGGCTCGGTGAACGGCTACAACGTGCGCATCACGGCCGACACCTACATCCCTGGCACGCCCGGCAATGGCGTTCCCGAACCCGCGTCGCTTGCGCTGCTGGGCCTGGGCCTGGCCGGGCTGGGGCTGGCGCGGCGCAAGGGTCTGCGCACGGAAAGCTGCTCAGTGCAGCACTAGCACGTCGATGCGCGGCACCACGGCCAGCCGCGCCGGCAGGCCGATGGTGCCCACGCCCGTGGTCACAAACAACGGCCCTGCGGGCGTGGCATGCAGGCCTTCAAACCAGCCCTGCTCGCTCATGCCCGGCAGCACCCAGTGGCGCGTGAGCCAGGGCAGCGTGATCTGGCCACCGTGCGTGTGGCCGCTGAGGACCAGGCTGGCGCTGCCCGCCGGCAGCAGCGTCGCCGTGTCGGGCTGGTGCGCCAGCACCAGCCGGGGCGCCGTGGGTGAATCCGGCGGCAGCAGGCGGGCTGCCTCGCTGCGCGGATCGCCGCCCCAGCGGTCGCTCAGGCCCACCACATCCCAGCCGCGCCACCGCAGGCGCCGCCCGTCCAGCAGCTGCACGCCGTGGTTCTGCAAGGCCTGGCGCAGGGCCTGCGCCAGCGGCGGGCCGGGCGCTGCAGTGTCGTGGTTGCCCAGCACGCCCCATACCGGGTGGCGCAGCCGGGCAAACGGCTGCAGCGCGGCGTGCAGGTCGCGCGGCGGGTCGTAGGTCCAGTCGCCCGCCACCACCACCGCATCCACATCCAGCGCATTGAGCCGGTCCACCAGCCGCTGCACCTGCCAGTCGCGCACGAACAGCCCGGCATGCACGTCGGCCACCAGCGCCAGCCGCAGCGGCTGCGCCGGGGACTGCGCCAGCCCCGGCACCTGCACCCGGTGCTCACGCACGGTCAACAGGCGCGGCTCCAGCAGGCCGCTGTAGGCCACCAGCGTCAGCGCCGCCAGCCAGGCCAGCCCGCGCGGGCTGCGGCCTGCCGCGTGGCGCAGCCCCAGCAGCGCCGCGCCCCACCAGGGCAGCACCGCCCACACGGCCCAGAAAATCCACAGCTTGATCAGCACGGCGCCCTCGCGCCCGGGCTCCATCCAGCGCCCGTCCCGGTCGAGCCAGGCCAGCACCAGCGCCAACGCCAGCCACACCCAACCCACACCCCACAAGACGCGCCGCGCCTGCGTGAGGTGGTCGGCGCGTGGCGCTGAAGCGGACGGGCGGGTGCTTGGGATCGTGAGTGGCTGATTCATGGCGACGCGCATTGTGCCCAGCCCCGGCACGCCGCCCCACCACCGCGCCGCCCCGCACTGCCCATAATGCAAACCATGCCACGCACCAGCCAACAACTACACCCCCACCGCGAGCCGGTCACCCCTTTGCATGCAGCCACCGTGCTGCTGCTGCGCGACGCGCCCCACCCCAATGGCGGCAGCGCGCTAGAAGTTTTGATGACGCGCCGATCGGACAAAGCCAGCTTCGCGCCCGGCGCCTACGTCTTCCCTGGCGGCGGCATCGAGGCGCAGGACGCCGACCCCGCCGCCCATGCCCAGGCCGACCACCGCCCCGCGCAATGCGCCCAGCGCCTGACCGACGCCCTGGCCGCCATCCGCGAAAGTTTTGAAGAACTGGGCGTGCTGCTGGCGCGCCACGCCGATGGCCCCCGCCAAGGGCAGATGGCCGATGCAGCCGACATAGCCGCGCTGCAGCGCCACCCGGCCGCGCCCGCCACCTTTGCCAGCCAATGCGCCGCGCGCGGCCTGCGCCTGGCGGCCGACCGCGTGTACTGGCTGGCCCACTGGACGGCCGACCGCAATTTACCGAAGCGCTTCGCCGTGCCCTTTCTCGTCGCGCGCATGCCCGAGGGGCAGGAGCCCGTGGCCGACGAGTCCGAGCAGTTCGAGCCCGTGTGGGTGAGCCCGGCCGACGCGCTGGCGCGCCACGAGGCGGGGCAGTTCTTCATGATCTTCCCCACCATCCGCACGCTGCAGCGCCTGGCGCAGTTTGCGGACGTGGACGCCGTGCTCGCCGCCGTCGCGCACGAGCAGCCCCTGTGGGTCAGCAGCCCGCGCTCGGGCCTGCTGGGCGGCAAGGAGGCGCGCTTCATGGAGGACGAGGCGCCCTTTGGCGAGCTGGCGCTGGTCACGCCCACGGGCCGCGGCGAGCATGCGCTGGACTGGCAGAGCGAGACGCCCGTGCCGCTGCTGAAGAACGTGCAGCGCCTCACCGCCCCCAACCCCGGCGTGATGACCGGCCCCGGCACCAACAGCTACCTGGTGGGCGACCCGGCCACGGGCTACATCGCCATCGACCCCGGTCCGGCCGACACCGAGCACCTGGACAAGCTCTGGCGCGCCGCGGGCGGGGACATCCGCATGATCGTGTGCACCCATTCGCACCCCGACCACTCCCCCGGCGCCGCGCCGCTGCAGGCGATGTGCGTGCGCGCCGGGCGCGCCACACCGCCCATCCTGGGCCTGCCCTCGGCGCCCACGGCGCGTGCGGCCAGTCAATTCACGCCCGATCGCTCGCTACAAGATAGTGAGCTGCTCACGCTTGCTGGACAAGGGCCAGACGGCGAAATCACCCATACCCTGCAGGTCATCCACACGCCCGGCCACGCGGCCAACCATCTGTGCCTGCTGCTGCGCGAGGACGGGTTGCTGTTCTCGGGCGACCACATCCTGAACGGCAGCACCACGGTCATCGACCCGCCCGACGGCAACATGGCGGACTACCTGGATTCGCTGGACCGGCTGGACGCGCTGTGCGCCGAGCACGGCGCCGATTTCATCCTGCCCGCGCACGGCTACGTGCTGGGAGGCCCGGAAGATGGGGCGCGCACCGCCATCGCACGCCTGAAGGCCCACCGCCTGACGCGCGAAGCCAAGGTGCTGGCCGCCATGCAGGCCCAGCCCGAAGGCAGCATGGACGACTGGGTGCGCCTGGCCTACGACGACGTGCCGCCGCGCATGTGGCCCATCGCGCAGCGCTCGCTGCTCGCGCATGTGGAGCGCATCCGCATGCTGGAGCCCGGCAATGACTGAATCCAGCCATCCAACGAACACGGTGCGCCTGTCCAAGCGCGTGGCGCAGCAGTTCCAGTGCTCGCGCACCACGGCAGAGCAGTACATCGAGGGGGGATGGGTGTCGGTGGACGGCCAGGTGGTCGAGCTGCCCGGTGCGCGCGTGACGTCCGCGCAAAGCGTGGTGCTGGCGCCAGACGCCAACCCGATGGAGCTCACCCCCGTCACCCTGCTGCTGCACAAGCCGCCGGGCTACGAGGCGGGGCTGGGCCTGGTCACTGGCGCGACGCACGGCGCACCGGGCGCGCACGGCAGCCGCAGCCAGGGCGCGCCGCAAGCCGTCGCGCTGCTCAACGCGCAGTCGCACCTGCCCGAAGACGCCGCCGGCACGCGCGTGCTGCTGCGCCATTTCAAACAGCTCGAATGCTTCACGCCGCTGCCCACCGAGGCCAGCGGCCTGGTGGTCTACACGCAGGACCGGCGCGTGGCCCGCAAGCTGCAGGAAGACATCGAAACGCTGGAACAGGAGTGCATCGTGGAGGTGGCAGGCCAGATCGCGGACGGCGGACTGCAAAAGCTCTGCCACGGCCTGAGCTTCAACGGCCGGCCACTGCCGCCCATCAAGGTCAGCTGGCAAAGCGAGACACGCCTGCGCTTCGCGCTCAAGGGCATCCGCCCCGGCCAGATCCCGGCCATGTGCGAAGCCGTGGGCCTGTCCGTGCGGGCCATCAAGCGCATCCGCATCGGCCGCGTGCCCCTGGCCAAGGTGCCCCAGGGGCAGTGGCGCTACCTGCAACCGTGGGAGCGGTTCTGAGGTCCGTGGCCCAAGCCTGAATTGCTACTCTAAACATAGCTGCTAGCGCTTTATTGACAACCGATACAGCCATTCTTAACAAGAAGATACAGCACTCCTAGTGCTGCGCTACACTGCGCGCCAACAACCACCAGAGAGGGAAAAACCATGGACGTCCAGGTATCGTCCGAGCGCGCGCGGGCGCGCTCTGGGCTGCGCTCGTCCTTCGAGTCACAGGACATCGAGCCACACGCCATGCGCTTCACGGGCAGCGGCGGCGAATACTTCCGCGTGTGGATCGTGAACGTACTGCTGAGCATTCTGACGCTGGGCCTGTACACCCCCTGGGCGCGGCGGCGTACGGCTCAGTACTTCTACGGCCACACGCTGGTGGCAGGCAGCCCCCTGGAATTCACCGCGCAGCAGCGGCGCATGGTGGTGGGCTTCGTCGTGCTGCTGCTGCTCACGGTCGCCTACCAGTTGGCCGTCAACACGGGGCAGGACACGGCCGTGGGCCTTTTCATCCTGGGCGGCGCGGCCCTGTCGCCGCTGATCTGGGGCAGCGCCATGCGCTTTCGCCTGGCCAACACGCGCTGGCGCGGGCTGCGTCTGCAGTTCGCGGCGAGCTGGCGCGAGGTCTACACCGCCAGCTGGCCTGTGTTCGCTCTGGCACTGGTGTGGCTGGGCGTGTTCTGGGGCCTGCAGTCCCTGGCCCCGGCCGCGGTGGTGAACGAAGAAACCGGCCGCAAGCTGCCCGAGGTCACCGCGCCGCTGATAGGTCTGGTGGCGCTGGGCCTGCTGCTCACGGTGCTGTGCATCATCCGGCTGGAGTTCAACTACCGCAGCCTCCTGGTGCTGCGCTCACGCATCGGCAACGAGGCCGGCCGCTGGAAGCCCGTGTACATGGATTTCGTGAAGCTGTGGCTGGCCACGCTGGCGGTGTTTCTCGTCTCGCTGCTGGTGCTCGTCGCGCTGGTCGCGGGCCTCTTCACGGGCTCGCTCGGACTCGTGTCCAAGCTGGGCAAGGGCGGGATGGGGCTGGGCATCTTCGTGCTGATCATGGCGGCCTTCGTGGGCGCGCTGCTGGCGATGATGCTGGCCACCGCGCCGGCACGCGCCTATCGCGAGGCCGCGCTGTTTCGCCTGACCTGGAGCAACATCGGTGTGAGCCGCATCGCGCGCTTCAAGTGCAACCTCAGCACGGGCGGCTATGTGCTGCTGCGGCTGCGCAACATGCTGCTCACGGTACTGACGCTGGGGTTCTTCCGCCCATTCGCCATGGTGAGCGAATATCGCATGAAGCTCGAATCCGTCACCGTCCATGTCAAGGGCGGCGTGGACCAGGTGGCGGGGCGCCTGGGCCGGCAGCAGCCGGGCGGCATCGGCGATGCGCTGGCTGACGCGGCGGGCCTGGACCTGATCGGATGACCGGCCGCCCCAAAACACCTTCGCCCGGCGCCCCCTCGCGGAGACGCCATTGACGGGCATGGTGCTCGCCCATTGGTTCGACGGGCGCAGCAGCCGACCGCGCGCGGTGCAGGTGCGGCTGCTGCCCGCGCCCGACGGCCCCGCGCTGGAACTGCATGTGCCCGGTGCGCCGCCGCGCCGCTTTGCCCACCGCGCCGTGGCCTGGCCCGAGGCCTGGAACGCCCGGCGTCCGCAACCAAAACTCGTGGCCGATCTGGGCGACGACGGCAGCCTGGAGATCGACGACCCCGCCGGCTGGCAGGCCGCGCTGGATGCGGCCGGCCACCGGCCGGGGCTGGCGCAGCGCATGCAAACGCGCTGGGGCGTGTTTGCCGTCGTCCTGGTGCTGGCCGTGGCCGGGTTGTTCGCGTTCTACCGCCACGGCACGCCCTGGCTGGCCGCGCAGTTCACGCGCCATGTGCCACTGGCCTGGGAGGTGGCGCTGGCCCAGAGTGCGCTGGCGCAGATGGACGCGGGCACGCTCAAGCCCACCACGCTCACGCCTGCGCGCCAAGCCGCGCTGCGCGCACGTTTCGATGCGCTGCTGGCCGCTTCGCCCGCGGCGCTGCAGCGCTATGGCGGTTACGCGCCGCACTACACGCTCGCGTTCCGCTCCGGCCTGGGGCCCAATGCCTTCGCCTTGCCCGGCGGCACGGTGGTGATGACCGATGCGCTGGTGGAAACCGCCCGCGCGCAACGCCTGGACGACGACGCGCTGGTGGGCGTGCTGGCGCACGAGATCGGCCATGTGGCTCATCGGCATACCACGCGCATGCTCGTCGAGCAGGGGGTGCTGCAGGTGGGTCTGGGGCTGGCGCTGGGTGAGGTGTCCGGCCTGGTGGCCACGGGCAGTTCGTTGCTCACGGGCCTGGCCTACAGCCGCAGCCATGAGCGCGAGGCCGACTGCCACGCGCTCGCACTGATGCGCCATGCCGGCCTGCCCACCGCACCGATGGGCGACCTGCTGTTGGCCATGCTGCGGGACGAGGATTCCACAACCCCCTCCCCGCAGGCCGGCAAGGCCCCGTCCACGCCCGAGGACCCGCCGCAATCCCACGGCCTGTGGACGCTGCTGAGCACCCACCCGGACACGCTGGAGCGCGCCAACGCGCTGCGCGCCGGCCGTGCGCCGTATTGCTCCTGAGTGCTCCTGAAAAAAGAGCTGCCAGCGCTTGACTGGCAAGGGCTGGCAGCTGTTTTGGCATAAAAGTGTGAAGCGCGCCGATAAGCCGGATTCTGTGCACTGCGGTTGCCCGCAGCGTGACCGCCATTAATCTGGGCCGGGTGTCACCACCACGGCTCGGTGCTACCTACCCGCCAGCTCCGCGGAACCACGTCAACGCTGGCCTACTTGGTATTGCTGCGCGTAGAGATTGCCCGTTTCACCCCCAGTGGTCTGCCTTCGCAGGCACTCCCCCGGGACTCGTCTCTGTTGCTCTGATCCTCACCTCACGGTGGGCAGCCGTTAGCTGCTACGCTGTCCTGTGCAGTCCGGACGTTCCTCCAGTGCCTGGTTTCCCAGATTGCACCAGCGGCGGTCTGGCGTGCTTCACGGGCGCAATTATCCGCGTTTCTCCGCTGCGGCGCGCGGCCGCGCGCTCAATGCGCGGGCAATAACTGGAAGATGTTGTAGGCGATGAGCAGCAGCGCGCCCACGATGCCCACCATCATCAGCGCCGGGCCCCAGCGCGACTCGCGCGCCGAGAAACCGATCAGCATCAGCGCACAACTCGCGGTGAGCATGAGCATGGTGGTGTGCAGCAAGGTCATGGCGCAGGAGGGAAAGTGAAGACGAGACCATTGTCGCGCGCGCACCCGACCGATGGCACAGGCGGGCGCGCACGCGCCGGCAAATCTTGATGCACATCAATCGAGTCGACCCACAGGCGGACGATTCACGCCGGCGCCATATCCACAGCGGGAATATCCATATCGCGACGCCGCTGAACGACTCCCCCACAATGGACGCCTCTCCCGCTTTGCCGGATTCCCACCCTCTACCCTGGAGACACCATGCGAGTCGACAACATCCTGCACACCATCGGCAACACTCCCCACGTGCGCATCAATCGCCTGTTCGGCGCGGGTGCCAACGTGTGGGTGAAGTCCGAGCGCGCCAACCCCGGCGGTTCCATCAAGGACCGCATCGCCCTGGCGATGGTCGAGGCGGCCGAGCGCAGTGGCGCGCTGCAGCCAGGCGGCACCATCATCGAGCCCACCTCGGGCAACACCGGCATTGGCTTAGCGCTGGTAGCGGCCGTCAAGGGCTACCAGCTGGTGCTGGTGATGCCTGACAGCATGTCCATCGAACGCCGCCGCCTGATGTTGGCCTACGGCGCCCGCTTCGACCTCACGCCCAAGGAAAAGGGCATGAAAGGCGCCATCGCCCGCGCGCAGGAACTGGTGGCCGCGACACCCGGCAGTTGGATGCCCCAACAGTTCGAAAACCCGGCCAACGTCGAGGTGCACATGCGCACCACGGCGCAGGAAATCGCCGCCGACTTCCCCGACGGGCTGGACGCACTCGTCACCGGTGTGGGCACGGGCGGGCACATCACGGGCGTGGCGCGCGTGCTCAAGGCGCAGTTTCCGCAGCTCAAGGTGTTCGCGGTGGAGCCTTCGCAATCGCCCGTGCTGTCGGGCGGCCAGCCCGGCCCGCACCCCATCCAGGGCCTGGGCGCGGGCTTCGTGCCGCAGATCATGGACACCAGCCTGCTGGACGGCGTGATCCAGGTCGAGGCCGAGCCCGCGCGTGAATACGCCCGCCGCGCCGCGCGCGAGGAAGGTCTGCTGGTGGGCATTTCCTCCGGCGCCACACTGGCCGCCATTGCCCAGAAGCTGCCCGAGCTGCCCGCGGGCGCGCGGGTGCTGGGCTTCAACTACGACACCGGCGAACGCTATCTGTCGGTCGAGGGTTTCCTGCCCGCCTGACACGCCTGGCGCACCTTTTTGACAAGGCCCCGCAAGGGGCCTTTTTTATGCCTTGCCGCCAACGCAACGACGCGGCATGTTCACGCACCGGCATGGTCCACCGTCCTACAGCCGCGTGCCGGCCGCCAGGGAAACAATGCCCCATCGCCCTCCGCTGCCGCGCTGCGGTGCGCCCCCGGCAGCGGGCCGGCATTGGATTTCCCCATGACTCAGAACCCGCCCTCTTCCTCCCCCGTCGCGTTCAAGGTGCTGACCGTGAACGTGCACAAGGGGTTCACGTCCTTCAACCGCCGCTTCATGTTGCACGAGTTGCGCGAGGCGGTGCGCCAGGTATCGGCCGACCTCGTGTTCCTGCAGGAGGTGCTGGGCACGCACCAGCGCCATGCGGGGCGCGTGACCAATTTCCCACAGGAGCCGCACTACGAGTTCCTGGCCGACTCCATCTGGACGCAATACGCCTATGGCCGCAACGCGGTCTACACCGATGGCCACCACGGCAACGCGTTGCTGTCCAAGTTCCCGATCGTGCACTACGAGAACCACGACATCTCGGTCAGCGGCCCGGAACGCCGCGGCATGCTGCACTGCGTGCTGCAGCCGCCCCAGCATGCACGGCCGGTCCATGCCATCTGCGTACACCTGGGCCTGCAGGAGGCGCACCGCCAGCAGCAGTTGCGCCGCGTGTCGGCGCTGGTGCATTCGTTTCCCGCGCAGGACCCGGTGATCGTCGCGGGTGACTTCAACGACTGGCGTGGCCGCGCGCACGACGTGCTGCAGCGCGAAGCCGGCCTGCATGAAGTGTTCGTGCAAGCCTGCGGGCGTGCCGTGCGCACCTTTCCCGCATCGCTGCCGCTGCTGCCGCTGGACCGCATCTATGTGCGCGGCACCTCGGTGCACACGCCGATGAGCCTGCCGCGC
Organism: Diaphorobacter sp. LR2014-1; assembly: GCF_002916785.1. NCBI lineage: Bacteria > Pseudomonadati > Pseudomonadota > Betaproteobacteria > Burkholderiales > Comamonadaceae > Diaphorobacter > Diaphorobacter sp. LR2014-1. The sequence continues at coordinate 306,504 of NZ_MTBE01000002.1, forward strand.
AGGCCCTGGAACCGCCTGTCGGACCATGCGCCGCTGGCCGCGGAGATCCTCCTGTGATGCGCCCGCGCCCGTCCTCGCGCTGGATACCCGGCAACCACTTTCGCCTGCTGGAGAACGGCGAGGAGTTCTTCCCGCGCGTGTTCGAGGCCATTGCCCAGGCGCAGCGCGAGGTGATGGTGGAGACCTTCATCCTGTTCGACGACCACATCGGCCAGGGGCTGCACGCGGCGCTGCTGCAGGCGGCGCGGCGCGGCGTGTCGGTGAACCTGCTGGTGGACGGCTTTGGCTCGCCCGACCTGCCTGATCATTTTGTCGACAGCCTGGTGCAGGCGGGCGTGCGTTTTCGTGTGTTCGACCCAGGGCGGCGCCTTTTCGGCCAGCGCCTGAACCTGCTGCGGCGCATGCACCGCAAGATCGTGGTGGTGGACGGCACGCTGGGCTTCATCGGCGGCATCAACTACTCGGCGGACCATGTGGCGGACTTCGGCCCGCAGGCCAAGCAAGACTATGCCGTCGAGGTGCATGGCCCCATCGTGGCGCACATGCACCGCTTCACCCGCTCGGCGGTCCTGCCCCCGTCTGTCCAGCGCACCCACCGCCACGAACCGCTGCCGCAGCTGCCCGCAGCGGGCTCAGCCCACGCCATGTTCGTCACGCGCGACAACCACCGGCATACCAACGACATCGAGCGCCACTACCGTATCGCCCTGCGCGCCGCGCGCGAGCGCGTGGTGATCGCCAACGCGTATTTCTTCCCCGGCTACCGGCTGGTGCGCGAACTGCGCCGCGCCGCGCGGCGCGGGGTGGACGTGCGCCTGATCCTGCAGGGCGAACCCGACATGCCCATCGTGAAGACCGCGGCCGGCCTGCTGTACGACCACCTGCTGCGCGCGGGAGTACACATCTACGAGTACTGCGAGCGCCCGCTGCACGGCAAGGTGGCGCTGGTGGACCGCGAGTGGTCCACCGTGGGCTCCAGCAACCTCGACCCCCTCAGCCTGTCGCTCAACCTGGAGGCGAACGTCGTCATCCGCGATGCCTCCTTCAATGCGCTGCTGTATCAGCGCCTGTCGCGCCTGATGCAGCGGCACTGCCGCCAGGTGGAGCCCGCTCCGCGCGGCGCCTGGGAGGCACTGCGCCTGCTGCGCGGCTACTGCGTGTACCACCTCATGCGCTGGTTTCCCGCCTGGGCGGGCTGGCTGCCGCGACACGAGCCCGCCATCGCCGTCATGCAGGCCGAGCCGCCCGCTGAACAAACGGCGCGCGCGTCCTGAGGCAAGGCAGCCCATGCACGGCCCTGCCACTTCGCCTGTCCACACCGCGCACCGCCGTCGCCGCAGCGGGTGGCGCCGGTTACGGGGCTGGCGCTGGCTGGCCGGGCTCGCCATGGCAGCGGTGGCCGCCCTGGTGGTATGGCTGCTGGTGCGCCAGGGCCTGCAGGTGGACTGGCCCGGCGTGTGGCAGGCGCTGCGCGCGCTGCCTGTGCCCACGCTGGCTGCAGCGGCGGCCCTGGCCTGGGCCGGCCACCTGGTGTACGGGTGCTTCGACCTGTTCGGTCGCCACGTGGTACGCCACGGGCTGGGCGTCGCCCGCACCATGGGCGTCACGCTGATCGCCTACCCTTTCACCCTCAACCTGGGCTCGCTGATCGGCGGCGCTTCGGTGCGCTACCGGTTGTATTCGCGCCAGGGCCTGGATGTGGGCCAGATCGCGCAGGTGATCAGCCTGTCCATCGCCACCAACTGGCTGGGCTACTGCGTGCTGGCCTGTGCGCTGTTCTGGGCCTGGACACCGCCGCTGCCCGAGGGTTGGCGCATGGGCAGCGGCCAGCTCCCTTGGCTGGGCACGGTGCTGGCCTGCGTGGCGCTGGGCTACCTGGCGCTGTGCGCGCAGCGCGGCGGGCACCGACCGCTGATGCTGCGCGGGCGACGCCTGCCGCTACCGACCTGGCGCGTGGCGCTGCTGCAGTTGGTGCTGTCGTGCACCCACTGGGCGTTAATGGCCGCGTCCGTGTGGGTGCTGGCGCGCCAGCAGGTGCCCTACGCCGCGGCGCTGGCCACGGTGCTGCTGGGCGCGGTGGCCGGGCTGGTCTCGCGCATCCCCGCCGGCCTGGGTGTGCTGGAGGCCGTGGGCACGGCCGTGCTGGCCGTGCACCTGCCCGTGAGCCAGGCGCTGGCCGTGGTGCTGGCCTTCCGCGCGGTGTACTACTTCGCGCCGCTCGCGCCCGCGGCGCTGGCCCTGCTGGCGACCGAGCTGTGGTGGCGGCGACATCAGCCGACCACCAGTTCTCAAGAAAAACAGCCCCTAGCGCTTTTCAGACAAGCGCAAGCAGCTATTAATACAATAGCAAATTGAGTTCTCCGCACCGCTCATGGCCGTGCGGCGCTCCCTTATGATCGCCCTCCTCTTTGGCACCGCCCGATAGTCACGGGCCGCACCCCATGATTCGCCTCTCCGAAATCAAGCTGCCGCTGGCAGCCCTGCCCGCCGACGCCTACGACGCCGACACCCACCCCGAGGCCCTGCTGCGCGCCCAGGCCGCACAGGTGCTGGGCGTGCCCGAGTCCGCCATCGCCGCCCTGCACGTGCACAAGCGCAGCTTCGACGCGCGCAAGGCCGACCTGATGGCGGTGTACATCCTGGACCTGCAGCTCGCGGACGCGTCCCATGCCGGCGCCCTGCTGGCACGCCATGCCGGCCACCCGCACATCCAGCCCACGCCCGACATGGCCTGGCGCCCGGTGGGCTGCGCTGGCGAAGCGCCCGCACAGCGCCCGGTGGTGGTGGGCTTCGGGCCCTGCGGCATCTTCGCGGCGCTGGTGCTGGCACAGATGGGGTTCCGGCCCATCGTGCTGGAGCGCGGCAAGCCCGTGCGCGAGCGCACCAAAGACACCTGGGGCCTGTGGCGCAAGCGCGAACTGAACCCCGAGTCCAACGTGCAGTTCGGCGAAGGCGGCGCCGGCACCTTCAGCGACGGCAAGCTCTACAGCCAGATCAAGGACCCGCGTCACCTGGGCCGCAAGGTGATGGAGGAATTCGTCGCAGCGGGCGCCCCGCCCGAGATTCTGTACGTGGCCCACCCGCACATCGGCACCTTCAAGCTGGTGAAAGTGGTGGAGTCGCTGCGCGCACAGATCATCGCGCTGGGCGGCGAGGTGCGCTTCGAGCAGCGTGTGGACGACGTGATCATCGAAACCGACACCGCCGGCCGGCGCTACCTGCGCGGCCTGCGCGTGCGCGATCTGGCCAGCGGCGCAGTGCAGGAGCTGCGCGCCGATCACGTGGTCATGGCCCTGGGACACAGCGCGCGCGACAGCTTCGCCATGCTGCACACGCACGGTGTGGCCATGGAGGCCAAGCCGTTCTCCGTGGGCGTGCGCATCGAGCATCCGCAGAGCGTGATCGACCGCGCGCGCTGGGGCAAGCATGCGGGCCACCCGCTGCTGGGCGCGGCCGACTACAAGCTGGTGCACCACGCCAGCCAGGGGCGCACCGTGTACAGCTTCTGCATGTGCCCCGGCGGCACCGTGGTGGCCGCCACCAGCGAGCCCGGGCGCGTGGTCACCAACGGCATGAGCCAGTATTCGCGCGCCGAGCGCAACGCCAACGCCGGCATGGTGGTGGGCGTGGACCCGCAGGACTATCCGCGCGACCCCGCGGCCTTCGAGGCCGCGCTGGGCGCAGCCCACGGCGTGGACACGTTGCCCGCCGGGCAGGTGCACCCGCTGGCCGGTATCGTGCTGCAGCGCCAGCTGGAGTCGAACGCCTACCGCCTGGGCGGCGGCAACTACAACGCCCCGGCGCAGCGCGTGGGCGATTTTCTGGCGCGCCGCGCGTCCACCGCGCTGGGGGACGTGCAGCCCTCGTACAAGCCCGGCGTCACGCTGGTCGGCATGGACGACGCCCTGCCCGCCTTCGCCACCGAGGCCATGCGCGAGGCCCTGCCCGCCTTCGGCCGCAAGATCCGTGGCTACGACATGCACGACGCGGTGCTGACGGGCGTGGAAACGCGCACCTCGTCACCGCTGCGCATCGGCCGCGGCGACAACTTCCAGAGCCTGAACACCGCCGGCCTGTACCCCGCCGGCGAGGGCGCGGGCTACGCGGGCGGCATCCTCTCGGCCGGCGTGGACGGCATCAAGGTCGGCGAAGCCGTGGCCTGTGCCATGCTGGGTCTGCCGCTGCCCTCCTCGGGCACGCGCGGTTCGGGCGGCGCGGCCTGAGCCGGGGCCAGTTCACTGCGGCGGCGCCTTTCTCCAGACCGGCGGAAGGCTCCACGAATACCGCAACGCCAGCAGACGCACGGCCAGGCAGACCGACGCGGCAAACCAGGGCGTCAGCGTCACCCACCATTCCATGTGCTGCCCCATCACCTGGATCGCCGCCGCCAGCAATGCCGGAAGCGCGTAGATCTCCTTGTGCAGGATGATCGGTACGCGGTTGAGCAGCACGTCGCGCACCACGCCGCCGCCGACGGCCGTCACCATCCCCAGGAGGATGGGTGTGCGTGTGCAACTGTGCCGCATTCTGTCGCCGCACGACACCACCGTCCGCGGTCGATGCGCAAAACACTACTGGCAGCACACGAATGCCGCTGGGGGCAGGCGGCGCAGCGCGATGCGGCCGGAAATGCCCACTCCGACGCCAAGCTGGGGGATCAAGAAGGTCCCGCGGATCGTCGCTCAGGAGCCTGAGGAAGAACGAGAGGTTCGATCCCGCACGGCACCCCAGTGCCGTGCGGGTGCGCCCGGTTACAACCGAGAGGCCATCTCCGGCACGGCCTGGAACAGATCGGCCTCCAGCCCGTAGTCGGCCACCGCAAAGATCGGCGCCTCCGGGTCTTTGTTGATCGCCACGATCACCTTGCTGTCCTTCATCCCTGCCAGGTGCTGGATGGCCCCCGAGATCCCCGCCGCGATGTACAGCTGCGGCGCAACGATCTTGCCCGTTTGCCCCACCTGCAGGTCGTTCGGGGCGTAGCCCGCGTCCACCGCTGCGCGGCTGGCGCCAATGGCCGCGCCCAGCTTGTCCGCCAGCGGGGTCATGACTTCGTTGAACTTCTCGCTGCTGCCCAGCGCCCGGCCGCCCGAGACGATGATCTTGGCGGCGGTGAGCTCGGGGCGGTCGCTCTTGGTGACTTCGCGTCCTGCAAAGCTGCTCTTGCCGGCGTCGGCCACGGCGGCGGTGGTTTCCACCGCGGCGCTGCCACCCGTGGCGGGCGCCGCGTCAAAGCCGGTGCCGCGCACGGTGATGACCTTGACGCTGTCCGCGCTTTGCACGGTGGCGATGGCGTTGCCCGCGTAGATGGGGCGCTCGAAGGTGTCGGCGGAGATCACTTTGGTGATGTCGCTGATCTGCGCCACGTCCAGCTTGGCGGCCACGCGCGGGGCGACGTTCTTGCCGCTGGCGGTGGCCGGGAACAGGATGTGGCTGTAGTTGCCGGCAATCTGCAGCACCTGGGCGGCCAGGTTCTCGGCCAGGCCGTCCTTCAGGCTGGCGCCGTCGGCGTGCAGGACTTTGGCGACGCCTGCGATTTGGGAGGCGGCCTGGGCGGCGGCCTGCGCGCCTTCACCGGCTACGAGCACGTGCACGTCGCCCCCGCAGGCGAGTGCGGCGGTGACGGTGTTCAGGGTGGCGGCCTTGAGGCTGGCGTTGTCGTGTTCTGCAATGACGAGTACGGTCATGTTGTTTCTCCTGTCCTGCCTTTAGATGACCTTGGCTTCGTTCTTGAGCTTGTCCACCAGCGTGGCGACGTCGGGCACTTTCACGCCGGCGCCGCGCTTCGGGGGTTCGGCCACCTTGAGGGTCTTGAGGCGCGGGGCCACGTCCACGCCGAGGTCTTCGGGCTTGATGGTGTCCAGCGGCTTTTTCTTGGCCTTCATGATGTTGGGCAGCGTGACGTAGCGCGGCTCGTTCAGGCGCAGGTCGGTGGTGATGACGGCCGGGGTGGTCAGTTGCAGGGTTTCCAGGCCGCCGTCGACTTCGCGTGTGACGCTCACTTTGTCGCCGGCGACTTCGACTTTGCTGGCGAAGGTGGCCTGGGGCAGGTCGGCCAGGGCCGCCAGCATCTGGCCGGTCTGGTTGGCGTCGTCGTCGATGGCTTGCTTGCCCAGGATGATCAGGCCCGGTTGCTCTTTGTCCACCAGGGCCTTGAGCAGCTTGGCCACGGCCAGGGGTTGCAGCTCGGCATCGGTTTCCACCAGGATGCCGCGGTCGGCGCCAATGGCCATCGCCGTGCGCAGCGTTTCCTGGCATTGCGCCACGCCGCAGCTCACCGCGATCACTTCCGTGGCCACGCCTTTTTCTTTGAGCCGCACCGCCTCTTCCACGGCGATTTCGTCAAAGGGGTTCATGCTCATCTT